>DATIGO010000035.1:0-5903 GCA_035454665.1 Gemmatimonadaceae bacterium
AAGGCCGGAAGCACGAGACGCAGTAGCGCCAGCCGGCGGCGCGTCGATGGCTGTCGCCGCGCCGGGCTGAGGCAGAGGAGCGCGACACGCACGAGGCATGAGGAGCTGGCCAGGACCTCGAGGCCAACCGCACGGCCGACCCGCGAGAGGGCCGTCCCATGAATTCGCCCCGGATAGTCTTCGGACTGGATGTCCGGGCGTCGCCGCGCATGACTCCACGTGCCCGCGGCCGCTCCGTAAAGCATCGGCGAATCCGCGTCGACCTCGCCAGTCGGCGCATACATTCGCCACGCAGCGAGCGCTGGTGGTTCCCCGAACCGCCGCGCACTCCGGGCGCCCTCGACCGAGACGACGCCATGATCGGCCTGGACGAGCCGGGCGAGGGATCTGGCAATCCCCGTGCACCAGAGGTCGACACGCTGCGGCGTGCGCTCGGGCAGCAACCAGGAGAGGACCGCGTGGAGCCGCTCCGTTTCGGCGCGGCTCAGGGAGAGACGGATAGGACCCACCAGCAGACGGCACCGACACGCCGTGCGGTGCGTCGACACGGCTCCGCACCGCACGGCGTTCAAGACACGAAGAGCCGAATGGTCTGCAATTGGGGGGCCAGGGAGGACGAAACAGCGCGATACCCGCGTGCGCTGCCCCAGTTGCGAGAACGTCGGTGATCGTCAGAAGGTGCCGGAGATCGTGATGGACGGGCCGAGGGTCAGATCGGTGACCACCACGTTGCTGTAGCTCACGTTCGTAGGTCCGACGACCTGCTGGCCCGGCGGACAGGAGAAGCTCGAGGGCGGCGCCGGCGGGTTCAGTGTCAGCACGCCGATGATGTTGCCGCTCTGGTCCGCGGTGAACTGGCCACTGGTGGTGACCGTCCCCGACACGACCGTCTTCTTGGGATCGCTCGGGACGTTGCCACCGTTGTTCTGACAGAAATAGGTGGCGGTCGCGAACGCACTCACCAGAACGGTTTCGATAGAGCCGGCGGCGAGCCCCGCCTCCTTGAAGGTCACGACCAGGCTGCTACCCACCAGGGTGGCGTCCGTCGCGTTTCGGATGAAATGCGGCGAGCCACCTCCGCCCTTGGCGAAGCCTGGCTCCTGCATAACGGGGGACGTCGCGGAGTCGGGGGCCGTGCACGCCGCGAGAACGATGATGGCGACCGGGATCAGGTGGCTGCGTCTCATGATGTTCTCCTGCTGGAAGGTCCCTCTGGAAGGTCCTTCGACCCAGATGGTGGGCACCGACGTTATCGCGGGGGCTCTCCCGGGACATGGGACGGAGTTCCCTATTCCCATCGTGGTATTCGCGCCCCGGTGACGACGTCAGCCTTGCTGCGCGACGCGGCAGCAACGTCGTTAGGTACGAAGCCGGGCGCGGCGCAGCCAACCGGTGCGCACCGGCGCGCCGGCCTGACTGATCCGTCCACGGTGCGGCCGACATGGACAGGCGCGCGGGGGGGCGCGCGCTGCGCGAGACGCCCCCGCGGCCGTGACGATAAGGCACTCCAGCCTGAGACGTCGCTGGCATCCGCACGCGACCCCTCCAGCCCCCTCCCCCTCTCCCGTCTCCGGGCCCCGCGCTCCTCCCCTCAAACCCTTTTTCCCGATCGGGCATCCAACCCCGTACCTAGCGCATCTAGGTACGCCCCCCATGACGCCCCCGAGCCGACCTCTCTTACAGGGTACTCTCGATCTCCTGGTCCTCCGGACCCTCGCCTGGGGCCCGCGGCACGGCTACGCGATCGCGCGCTGGATCGAGGAGACCACCCACGACGTGCTGCGCGTGGAGGAAGGCTCGCTCTACCCTGCCCTCTACCGCATGCAGAAGAAGGGCTGGATCCGGTCCGATTGGGGCGAATCGGAGCTCGGGAAGCCGATCCGGATCTACTCCCTCACCGTGAAGGGGCGCGCGGAGCTCCGGGCGCAGTCGGCCCACTGGGACGCGGTCGTTGCGGCGATGGCCAAGGTCCTGCGCCCCGCCTGACGCGCGATCCGACCGATGCCTCGGCAATTGCTGCGCACCCGCCTGCGCTCCCTGTTCTGGCGCCGATCGCCGGAACAGGAGGTGGACGACGAGCTGGCGCAACACCTCGCCCTCACCGCGCGCCGGCTGGAGCAGGCAGGCCTCTCGCCGGAGGCCGCGCGCGCGGCGGCTCTCCAGCGGTTTGGCGATCTCAACCAGGTGCGCGCGGAGTGCCGGGTGCTGGCCCACGAATACGAGGATGACATGCGACGACGGGAAACGTTCCAGGAACTGCGGCAGGACGCGAGCTACGGCCTGCGCGTGTTGCGGCGGACGCCACTCTTCACGACGATCGCGCTTCTCACGCTCGCGATCGGCATCGGCGCGAGCACGGCCATCTTCAGCGTCGTGCACGCGGTGCTCCTCCGCGCCCTTCCCTATCGCGAGGCGGACCGCACCGTCGTGATCTGGAACGGCTACACGCAGGCAGGCGGACGATCGCACACGGCGATCGCGCCGCCGGAGTTCGCGGACGTCCGGGAGCAGACGCAGGTGTTCGACGCAGTCGCCGCCGTCGGGAGGCAGACCGCGAACCTCACCGGGAGCTGCGGCGGGAGCAGCGCGTGCGAGCCGGAGCGGGTGGCCGGGTACGCGGTCTCGCCCGACCTGTTCCGCCTGCTCGGCACCGCGTCGCCGGTCGTCGGCCGCGGCTTCGTCGACGGCGACGGCGCCGAAGGGGCCGAGCCCGTCGTTCTGCTGAGCCACGCCCTGTGGATGCGGCGCTTCGCCGGTGATTCCTCACTCGTGGGGCGGACGATCGACGTGAGCGGGCGGCTGCGCACCGTCATCGGCGTGATGCCGCCCGAGGTTCGCTTTCCCGATGCGCCGCTCGATTTCCTGCGCGAACGCGGCGACCTGTGGATCCCCCACGCGTGGGAGCGCAACCGCAGCGAGGAGCGCGGGAACCAGTACCTGGGGATGATCGCGCGCCTCCGTCCACGGGCCTCTCTGGCGCAGGCGCAGCGCGATCTCGAGGCGATCGGCGCACGTTTCCGTGCGGAATGGCCGGATCGCTACGCGCGGGCTGACCTGCGCTGGGGGCTCGACGCCTTTCCGCTGCGCGAACACATGATCGGCGAAGCGCGCAGCGCGATCCTGGTCGTGGCGGGCGCGGTGGGACTGCTTCTTCTGCTCGCCTGTGCGAACGTGGCGCACCTCACCCTCGCGCGCGGCACGGTGCGCCAGCGCGAGCTCGCGGTCCGCACGGCCCTCGGTGCCCGCCGCGGGCGACTCGTCAGGCAGCTTCTCACCGAGAGCGTGCTCCTCGCCCTCGGCGGGAGCGTGCTGGGGCTGCTGACGGCGGTCGTGGGCGTGCGGCTCCTGGTGGTGCTCGACCCGGGGAACATCCCGCACCTCGACACGGCGCGCGTCGACGGGGTGGTGCTGCTCTTCACCCTTGGCGTGGCCCTGGCGGCCGGACTCCTCATCGGCCTTCTCCCCGCGATGCGCCAGTCCCAGGTGCGGCCGAGCGAGCGGCTGCAGGATGGCGCGCGCGGTGCGGCCACCGGACATCCGCGGCGGCGCCTCCGTAGCGTGCTGGTCGTCGCGGAGGTCGCCATGGCGCTGGTGATCCTGGTGGGCGCCGGCCTGCTCGCGCGCAGCTTCATCGCGCTGCAGCGCGTCGATACCGGCTTCGACTCGCGCGACGTTCTCACGGTGCAGCTCGCGCTGCCGCGCGCGCGCTACGACAGCGCCTCCAAAATCGTGGCGTTCCACGCGCGCGTGCGGGAGCAGCTCGCCACGATTCCCGGCGTCGCCGCGGTGGGGGGCGCGGATCCCCTGCCCATGAGCGGCAGCGGCTGGAGTGGCTCGATGTACGTGGAGGATCTCCGCGTCCCGCCGGAGCAGGCCGAGCAGCACGCGGAGTACGCCGTCGCGCTCCCCGGCTACTTCCGCGCGATGGGGATTCCGCTGCTCGAGGGCCGGGACTTCACCGACGCCGACCGGCGCGGCGCTCCGCTCACCGTGATCGTGGACGAGCGCCTGGCGGCCAAGTACTGGCCCGGTCAGAGCGCGATCGGAAAGCGCATCAATCCCAATCGCGCGCAGGGGACCTGGGCCACGATCGTCGGCGTGGTGAAGCACGTCTACAACGCCGGACCGCGGCAAGAGGGCGAGCCGCAGATCTACGTCTCGTTCCTCGAGCACATTCAGCATCCGCTCACGTACGTGCTCCGCACGGGCGGCGATCCGCTCTCGGTCGTGCGCGCGGTCCGCCGCGCGATCGCCTCCGTGGATCCGGAGCTCCCCGTCGCACGCATGGCGACGATGGCCGACCTCGAATCGCGGGCCCTGGCCCGCGATCGGTTCAACGCGCTCGTGCTGAGCGTCTTCGCCCTGACGGCGCTGGTGCTGGCGGCCATCGGGTTGTACGGCGTCATGGCGTACCTCGTGAACCAGCGCACGGCGGAGATCGGGGTGCGCCTCGCGCTCGGTGGGCGGCCATATGACGTCGTCCGGCTGGTGATCGGGGAGGGGATGGCGATGGCCCTCACCGGAATCGTGCTCGGCGTGGCGGTCTCGCTCGCGCTCTCGAACGTGCTCGCCGGCCTGTTGTACGGCGTGGCGCCGATCGACCCGCTCACCTACACCGCGATTGCCGCGGTGCTCGCGCTGGTGGCCCTGCTCGCCTCCGCCATCCCCGCCCGCCGCGCCGCCCGGGTCGACCCCGTGGCGGCACACCGGTGAAATCGTGAAGCGAGGGTCTGCGCCGAGTTCGCAAAAACGGGGGTCAGCGGGGGTCAGAGTCGGATTTCTGCATACTCGACTCTGACCCCCGTTTCTCTTTTCGCCCGCGACACGACCAGCACCATGGCGGCGAGCGCCAGATATGCGACGGCCCAGTGGTACGGGAGGTTCGACCCCACGCGCCACGGGAAGTAGATGCCACCGCTCGGCAGCACCGAGTGGATGAAGCCGAACAAGGCGAGCCCGGCGCAGATACCCAGCGCCGCCGCCGCCGCACCGAACCGACGGTCGATCAGGAACGCCACGGCCGCGCCCCAGAGCATCGCCGTCACGATGAAGCCGGACGCGAGCATGATCATCACGCCCACCGTCTGCACGAACGCGGGATTCGTGAGCCCCGTGGCCTGGAGCGTCCCCGCCGGATCGATCGCGGCGGACAGGAGGGCTCCACCGTACACCTGCGAGAGGAGGATCTGGACGATGACCGCGATGCTCGGCAGCACCGCGATGGTGACGGCGGCGATGTGGCGTCGGGGCGTGGCGTCGTAGGCCTGGCTCGTGATCTCGAGACCGATGAAGAAGAGCACGGGGGCGAGCGCGGGACGCGGGAGGAGAGCGGCCATGAAGGCGACGTAGCCGAGCACGCCGCCGAGTCCGACGAAGAGGCCCGTGAGCAGCGTGTAGCCGGCGCGTCCACCCATCGCCTTGTACGCCGGGTGTCCGATATACGGCGTCGTCTGGCTCATGCCCCCGCACACGCCCGCGACGAGCGTCGAGACGGCCTCGGTGAGGAGGATGTCGCGCGTGGGGTAGTCGTCGCCGGCCACGCGCGCGCTCTCGGTGACGTTGATGCCACCGACGATCGTGAGGATCGCGAACGGGAGCGCCAGCGGGAGATACTCACGGAGCGCGATCGGCATTCCCGTGAGGAAGCCGAGCGTGGGTAGAGGGAGCTGGAAGACCATGTCCGCGGTGGGCACGGCGACGGGATGCACGGTGAGACCCCACGCGCCGAGTCCGTAGTACAGCACCGTACCGATGGTGACGCTGGCGAGAACCGCGGGAGCCTGGAACGGCAGCCGAATGCGCGCCACGAGGGCATACAGGATGAGCCCCAGCGCGATCATGCCCACCACGGGCTCGGCATAGATCTCACCGAGTTGCAGCGCGCCCAGGAGCGCGATGCCGAC
>DATIGO010000036.1:0-8798 GCA_035454665.1 Gemmatimonadaceae bacterium
AGAGGAAAGCACGTACAGCTCCGATCGCGGGCTCGAGCCCGCGGCAGCCGGGGGCGGCGAAGAGGAGCGGAAGCGTCGTCGCCGTCCGCGGCGCCGCCGGGCCAAGCCCGAGGCGATCGCGGCGCGCCGCAAGAGCGGTGCTGAAGGAGGCGAGGGAGGCGAGGGAGGCGAGGGGGGCGAAGCCGGCGACGCCGGAGAGGGAGGCGACGAAGGCGGCGAGTAGCCGCCGGCGCGTTCGGTCTGCCGGACATTCCGGCGCGGTCCCGGGGGACCGCGGCACGTCCAGCGAAACGACGAACCGAACGCCGTCGGCCCAGGCCGACGGCGTTCGCTTACCTGCGACACACCATGAGGTTGAGGACAGGATGACTCAAATGGCCGACTACAAGCCGACAACGAAAGAGGTCCAGGAGCTCCGCCAGCGCACCGGCGCGGGGATGCTGGACTGCAAGAACGCGCTCGTCGAGACCGAGGGGAACCTCGAGAAGGCGATCGAGCTGCTCCGCACGCGCGGCATCGCCAAGGCCGAGAAGCGCGCCGGACGGGTGGCGTCGGAGGGGCGCATCGTGCTGCGCATCGCCGACGACGGCCGCACGGGCGTCATGCTCGAGCTGAACTCGGAGACCGACTTCGTGGCGCGCAACGAGGACTTCGGGGCGGTGGTGGAGTCGCTCGCCGAGCAGGTGATGCGCGACACCACCTTCGACGGCGTGGTGCCTAACGCCACCGACGGTGCGCTCCTCGGGCAGCGGTACCACGCCGACGGCGCGCAAACCGTGCAGGACGTCGTGACCGCCACGTCGGCCAGGACCGGCGAGAACGTCGTGCTCCGGCGCTACGCCCGCGTCACGACCGACGGCACCCTGGGCTCGTACGTGCACCACAACGGCCGCGTGGCCGCGCTCGTCGAGGTCACGGGCCCCCGCAGCGAGACGGCGACCGAGCTCGCCCGGCGCGTGGCGGAGCACGTGGCCGCGGGCGTCCCACGGGTCCCCGAGGCCGTCCGGCCCGAGGACGTCCCGGCCGACCTCGTCGAGCGCGAGCGGCGCATCTACGAGGAGAAGGCCCTGGCCGAGGGCAAACCCGAAAAAATCGTCGGCAAGGTGGTCGAAGGCCAGCTCCGGAAGTTCTTCGCGGAAGTCACGCTGCTCCAGCAACCCTGGGTGCGCGACGAGTCGAAGACGATCGAGCAGCTCCTCGACGACGCCAACCGGCAGACGGGCGGTGGGCTCTCCGTGCGCCGCTTCGTCCGATACCGGATGGGCGAAGAGTGACGGCCGGCGCCGCGGTGTACCGGCGCATCCTGCTCAAACTCTCCGGCGAGGCCCTCGCCGGAGAGAAGGGCACGGGCTTCGACTTCGACCGCGTGGGCCAGTTCTGCGACGAGATCGCCGGCGTCCTCGAGATGGGCGTCGGTGTGGGACTCGTGATCGGCGGCGGCAACATCGTGCGCGGGACCCAGCTCGCCTCCATGGGCATGGACCGCGTCGCCGCCGACTACATGGGCATGCTCGGCACCGTCATCAATGCGCTCGCCCTGCAGGACGTGCTGGAGAAGAAGGGGCTCGACACCCGCGTCATGACCGCCATCCGCATGGAGGAGCTGGCGGAGCCCTACATCCGGCGCCGGGCCCTCCGCCACTTCGAGAAGGGACGGATCGTCATCTTTGCCGGCGGCACGGGGAACCCGTACTTTTCCACCGACACCGCGGCGGCGCTGCGCGCCATCCAGATGAAGGCGGACGTCATCATCAAGGCCACCAGCGTCGACGGCGTGTACTCCGCCGATCCCAAGAAGAACCCCGACGCCACGCTCTACGAGCAGATCAGCTATCGCGACGTCATGCTCGAGGAGCTGGGGGTGATGGACCAGACGGCGGTGACGCTGTGCAAGGAGAACAACCTGCCGCTGATCGTGCTGAACATCCATCGCCGCGGATCCGTGGCCAGGGCGGTTCGCGGCGAGCGCGTGGGGACCATCGTGACGGGAGACGGCCGCTAGATGAGCACCATCCAGAACATCCTCAAGGACGCGCGGGCCCACATGGACAAGGCGCTCGACGCCGCGAAGCACGAGTTCGCGTCGATCCGCTCGGGGAAGGCGACGCCCAATATGCTCGACACGGTTCGCGTGGAGCTGTACGGCACGTCCATGACGCTGAACCAGGTCGCCAGCATCGGCGCCCCCGAGCCGCGGCTCCTCCTCGTCACGCCCTACGACAAGGGGCAGATCAAGGTGATCGAGAAGGCGATCCGCGAGGCGGACCTCGGTCTCGATCCGGTGACGCAGGGGAACGTGATCCGCGTGCCGCTGCCGATGATGAACGAGGAGCGACGCCGCGACCTGGTGAAGGTCGTGCACAAGCTCGCCGAGGAAGGGCGCATCGGCGTCCGGCACTGGCGCACCGAGGCGCGCGAGCGGCTCAAGAAGCTCAACGGCGTCTCCGAGGACGACGTCAAACACGCCGAGAAGGATCTCCAGAAGATCCACGACGAGTACATGGGCAAGCTCGACGCGCTCCTGAAGGCGAAAGAGCACGAAATCATGGAAGTCTGAGCGGCCGCGGAGTCCGGTGGCATCGACGTCTGCCGCGTCGCCCGCGTCGTCCGACGCGCTGCTGCGCGAGATCCGTCTCTCGGGCGGCCTGCCGCGCCACGTCGCCATCATCATGGACGGGAACGGGCGCTGGGCCCGCGAGCGGATGCTCCCGCGCACGCTGGGGCACCGCTCCGGCATGACCGCCGTGCGCGAGGTGATCGAAGGCGCCGTCGACGCGGGCCTCCCCTACCTCTCGCTCTTCGCCTTCTCGCGCGAAAACTGGGACCGCCCGCCCTCCGAGGTCGACGCGCTGATGTCGCTCCTCGAGGAGTACGTCGCACGCGAGGCCGACGAGCTCGAGGCGCGCGGCGTGCAGGTGCGCATCCTGGGCGACCTCGAGCGCCTCACGAGCACCGCCGCTTCGGCGGCCGCCTCGGTGGTGGAGCGCACCGCGCGCAACCGCCGCCTCGTGCTCAACCTCTTCATCTCCTACGGCGCGCGGGACGAGATCGTGCGCGCGGCCCGCTGGCTCGCGCGCGACGCCGCCGCCGGGCGCCTCGATCCCGACGCGATCGACGAGGAGGCGGTGCGCTCGCGCCTCTACACGGCGGACTGCCCCGATCCCGACCTCCTGATCCGCACCTCCGGCGAACGGCGCATCTCGAATTTCCTCCTCTGGCAACTCGCCTACGCGGAGCTGTACATCTCCCCGGTGCTCTGGCCCGACTTCACCCGGCGCGAGCTCTTCGAGGCGCTGCGGGACTACCAGCAGCGCGACCGTCGGTTCGGCCGGGTCACCCCCTGACGAGCCGGCCCACACTCATGGGGAATCTCGCGCGTCGCGTGGTGGTGGCGGTCATCGGCATTCCGGTGGCGGCGTTCCTGGTCTGGGTCGGCGAGCTGCCGCTCGCCCTCTTCCTCGCCGTCGCGGGCGGCCTCGGCGCGAGTGAGCTGTATCGCCTCGCCCGACAGCGCCGGGCGCGGCCCTTCGACGCGCCCGGCATCGCCGTCGCGGCGGCCACGCCGCTCGTGCTGCACCTCGCGCGGCTCGACCTCCTGCGCGCGCCCCTCGCGCTCGCGATGGTCCTGTTCGTGGTGATCATCGGGCTCGCCGTATGGAGCCGCGCGCCGGACCAGGAGCCGCTGGCCTCGATCGCGATCACCGTCTTCGGTGCCCTCTACTGCAGCGGCACGCTGGCCTTCGGCTACGCCCTCCGCCATCACGACTGGGCCGTCGGTGCCGCCGCGGGCACCGCGCTCGTCGGATTCCCCCTCGTGATCACCTGGGCGAACGACATCGGCGCCTACGCCGTGGGGCGCGCGATCGGGAAGCGCAAGCTCATGCCCGCCGTGAGTCCCGGAAAGACGGTGGCCGGCGCCGTGGGCGCCGCGCTCGTGGCGATGGTCGTGGCCTACCTCTACAACGCTGCGGTGCTGCGTCCCTGGGCGCAGCTTGCCCTCACCCCCTGGTCGGCCCTCGCCGTCGGCCTCGTCCTCAGCGGGGCGGCGCAGGTGGGCGACCTGGCCGAGTCGCTCCTGAAGCGCGAGGCCGGCGTGAAGGACAGCTCGCACCTCCTGCCGGGGCATGGGGGCGTGCTCGACCGGCTCGATTCACTGTACTTCGTTCTTCCCGTCGCGTACCTCCTCCTGGGCCGGTTGCTCCTGCCCGCGCCGCGATGAGTGCGGCAGGCAGCGGGAGCGGGACCGGCGGCCCGCGCCGGGAGAACCCGGCGGTGCGCGGCGTCTCGGTGCTGGGCTCCACCGGTTCGATCGGCACGACCGCCCTGCGGGTGCTCGCGCGGCACCCCGACCGATTCCGCGTGGTGGCGCTCACGGCGCATTCCAACGCCGCGCTGCTCGCCGAGCAGGTGCGCGCGGCGCGGCCTCGTTATGTGGGGCTCGTATCGAACGGCGAGGCGCATCCCGCGGGCTGGTGCTTCGGCGAGTCATGCCTGGTGGAAGCGGCCACGCTTCCCGACGCCGAGATCGTCCTGAACGCGATCGTCGGCTCGGCCGGGCTCGATGCCACGCTGGCGGCGCTCGATGCCGGGAAGCGCGTCGCGCTGGCCAACAAGGAAACGCTCGTCGTGGCCGGCGAGCTGGCGTCCCGCGCCGCGGCCCGCAGCGGCGGCGAGATCGTTCCCGTGGACAGCGAGCACTCGGCGATTCTCCAGTGCCTGGCTGGGCGGCGCCCCGACGAGGTCCGGCGCCTGATCCTCACGGCATCGGGCGGACCGTTCCGGGACTGGTCTCGCGCGCAGCTCGAGCAGGCGACGCGCGAGCAGGCGCTGTCGCATCCCACGTGGCAGATGGGCCGCAAGATCACCGTGGACAGCGCGACGCTCGCGAACAAGGCACTCGAGGTGATCGAGGCGCACTATCTGTTCGGTCTCCCCTACGACGACATCGACGTGGTGGTACACCCGGAGAGCGTGGTGCACTCGATGGTCGAGTTCGTGGACGGGAGCGTGCTCGCGCAGCTGGGTGTCCCGTCGATGGAGCTGCCCATCCTGTATGCGTTGACGCATCCGGAGCGAATCGTCGATAGCGGGGTACAGCGGTTCGACCCCGTGGCGCGGTCGCCGCTGACGTTCCGGCCCGTGCGGAAGGAGGACTTTCCGGCGCTGCGGCTGGGCGTCGAGGCCGGCCGGCGGGGGGGAGCGGCCCCCGCCGTCTTCAACGCCGCCAACGAGCAGGCGGTTGCGCTTTTCCTGGAAGGAGAGCTTTCGTTCGTGGACATTCCCCGTGCGATCGAATCGGCGCTGGAGGCGCTGGGTGACCTCCCCGGCGGCAGTCGCGAGGAGCTCCTCGCGGCCGACTCCCGCGCGCGCCGTCATGTGACTGAGCTCCACGTATGCTGAGCTGGCTCGCCCCCATTCTCGTCTTCGGCCTGGTCGTGCTGGTGCACGAGCTCGGCCACTTCATCGCCGCCAAGTGGCTCGGCGTCTACGCGCCGCGCTTTTCGATCGGCTTCGGCCCGGCGCTCTGGCGCCGCCGTCGCGGCGAAACGGAGTACATCATCGGGGTGCTGCCGTTAGGCGGTTACGTGCGCATGGCGTCGCGCGAGGACGAGGCCACGGCCTTTCTCGAGGGGGGAAGCGAGCAGAGCGCCATCAAGACCGTGGGGGCGAGCGGAGCCGAGGCCATCACCGGCGAGCTGCACCCCGAGCCGGCCGCCCCGCGCCGCGACTGGGATCCCGACGCGATGATCCCGTTCGGGCCAAAGCCCGTCCCCGAGCACCGCTGGTTCGAGTCCAAGCCCCTCTGGGCGCGGCTCGTGATCATGTTCGCCGGTGTGACCATGAACGCGGTCCTCGCGATCGTCGTGATGTCGGGGCTCTACGCAGGGTATGGCCGCCCGTACATCCCCGCCGTCGTGGACTCCGTCGTCGCGGGCCGGCCGGCGGAGCGCGCGGGCTTCCAGGTGGGTGACAGCATCGTGGCCGTGAACGGGGAGGCGGTGCGGCGCTGGTCCGAGGTCACGGAGCGCATCGGCATGTCGGCGGGGCGCGAGCTCGTCGTCGAAGTCGCGCGGGACGGGCAGCCCGTGACCTTGCGCGTCACCCCGGAGCTCGTCGACGACTCCATCCCGGAGCTGGGACAGGTCCGACAGGTGGGCCGCATCGGCGCGGGCTCGGTCGCGCGCATCGAGCGCGAGCGCATGGCGATCGGGCCGGCCCTGGCGTTGGGCTGGAATACCACCTGGGCGATGGCCAACAGCGTGGTGCAGGTCGTCTGGGGGCTCTTCTCGGGTCGCGTGTCGATGTCGCAACTGGGCGGGCCGATCATGATCGCGCAGACCTCCGTGGAGGCCGCGCGCTCGGGGGTGGAGACGCTCTTCTCGCTGATCGCATTCCTGAGCATCAACGTGGCGATCCTGAATCTGCTCCCGATTCCGATCCTCGATGGCGGGCAGATCCTGCTCAACATCGCCGAAGCGATCAAGGGGAGTGCTTTCAGTCTGCGCACGCGGGAGTACATTCTGCGCGCGGGGCTGCTGGCGATCGCGCTCCTCTTCGTGATCGTGATGTTCAACGATCTGAAACGCATCGTCGGACTCTAGGGACGGCACGGACTCCAGGGACTCCAGGAACCGAAGAGCGGAATGACGCGTCTGGTGCTCGTGGCGGCGCTCGCGGCGGGGCTCGCGCTTCCGGCGCGGGCGCAGATCGGCGGTGTGCGGTTCGAGATCACGCAGGTCGGGGACACCACGATCGCGTTCCCGCGCGGCAGGGCGAGATGGGTGAAGCCCGGTCAGGTCGGGATCGCCGTGGATCCCCGCCGCCGGGATGCCCTGGTGGCGCAATTCCGGGTCGTGGCCGTGGACTCGGGAATGGCGTCGGCGGTGATCACGGGCTCGACGACCCGGCCGCTCACGGACCCCATCGCGATCCTGCAGCCGCCGGCGCGGGCCTGGTTCAAGACACCGCACTTCTGGGGGAGCCTCCTCATCGGTTTCGCGTTAGGCGCGATGACGGGGGCGTCGTTCTAGGGGCGCGTGTCGGCGAGCCGCCGCGCCCGCCCGGGACTCGCTCAGGGACAGAACGGGAACGCCGGCCCCACTCGCGAGGTGGTCTCGGCTTCGACGCGCACGCCGTTCTCCGTGTGGTCGGCGCACAGGGACTGTGACACCACGACCTGGTACGTTCCCACCGGCAGCACGAGCCTGACAGGCTCGGGGAACGTCGGCAGGGGTCCCTCCACGACCTGCCGCCCATTCTCGAGGATCCGGTAACGCGTCGAGGTGCCTTCCACACGGCGTCCGGCCTTGCGTCCCTCCCCACTGATCTCGAGCCAGCCGCAGGGCTGCGGCTCCAGGGGAATCGTGCGTTGCGTCCCCGGGCGCAGCACCACCGGGATCGGCGGCGTGACGGCCGACGGGCAGTTCGGAACGGAGACCACTCGCGCGTAGACGCGATACTCTCCCGGGATCGTGTCGAGCTGCGTTACCCCGGCCGGCAGTCGCGTGCCGTTCACGTACACGTCGGCCCCGGGGGGCGCCTCGATGCGGAGCGTGGCGCGCGGTCGCCCCGCCCCTGGTCGCGCTGGAACTTCCCGCCCGGCCGCCCTCGCGTCCGGCAGGGTTCGCGCTCCCGGTCGCTCCCGAATCGGCCGGCGCGAACTCCACCGTCGTGGTATCGGTGCCCACCACGCCCGTGGAATCCGGGAGCGGGGGACTGGCGCCGCCATCACTCAGCGATCCGAACACCAGCACGCCCGCGGCCACCAACCCGGCCACCACCAGCGCTCCCGGCACCAGCACCCGCGCGCTCGTCACGCGCCGTACCGGTCCCTTCGTGAGCGACGCGACGGGCGCGATCACCGTGGTGCCGCCGGTGCTTGCCATGGTCAGGGTCCGCGATGCCGACGGATCCCGGTGCAGCGCCAGGATGCGCTCGAGATCGTCGGCGAGCTGCTCGCCCGTCGCGGGCCGCTCCTCCGGCGTCTTGGCGAGGCAGCGCAGGAGCAGTCGGTCGAACTCGCCGCTGACGGCGGAGTTGATCGAGCGCGGCGAGGGAGGCGGCTCCTCCACGTGCTGGCGCGCGATCTCGTACCAGTCGTCGCCCTCGAAGGGAAGCCGCCCCGTCACCGACCGGAAGAGCGTGACGCCTAACGAGTAGATGTCCGCCCGCCCGTCCAGCGGCTTGGCCCGCGCCTGCTCCGGCGCGAAGTACTGCGGCGTCCCCACCACCATGTTCGTGCCGGTCTGATGCGTATAGCCCGAGACGGCCCGGGCTATGCCGAAATCCGCCACGACGGCGTTCCCGTGGGTATCGAACAGGATATTGTCGACCTTGATGTCCCGGTGGATCACCCCCTCCCGGTGCGCGAACCCGAGCGCGCGGGCGACGTCGATCCCGATGCGAACCACGTAGTCCTCGGGGAGGTGGGGCGTCGCCTCCAGGCGGTCCGCCAGCCCGCCCGGGAGGTAGTCCATCACGAAGTACACGGCGTCGCCCTCGCGGCCGACCGCGTAGATCTTGATGATGTTCGGATGCCGGAGTTTGGCCGCCGTGGACGCTTCCCGCCGGAAGCGCTCGACGAGGGTGCCGTCCCCCGCGAACTGCGGCTTCAGCACCTTGATGGCGACCGGGATGTCGAGCTCGGGATCGTAGCCCTTGAAGACCCACGCGAAGCCGCCGGAGCCGAGCAGACTCTCGACCCGGTACTTGCCCAAGGTGCGGCCGAGATAACGCTCAGGCACTCAGACGAACGCCTTTACAGGGGTGTGGACGACCAGTAAATTGCTGTCCTTTAA
>DATIGO010000037.1:0-3409 GCA_035454665.1 Gemmatimonadaceae bacterium
GGGGAGCAGGTAGCCTAACGACTTCCCGACGCCCGTGCCCGCTTCCAGCAGCCCGATGCCGCCGCCGTTGTAGAGGCGCGCGATCGCCCGGGCGTAGGCCCGCTGCCCCGGCCGGTCCTCGTAGCGCGCGTGGCGCGCCGCGATCGCACCGTGCTCCCCGAGATCGCGCTCGATCGCCGCCAGATCGAGCCGCAGGGCCGGCCGCGTGCGCGGGACCTCGACCACCACGTACACCGACGAGGCGTCGTTGTCGGTGATCGCGAAGCCCACGCCCTGATCATGCATCCGCGCGGCGATCTCGAGGTCCGCATCGGAGGGATCCAGCTCGCCCGAGGGATGATTGTGGAGCAGGAGCTCACCCGCCTGCGCGAAGCCCGGCAGCGCGAGGACGCTCCGGACGTCGCCGCGCGCTACCACGCGCGCCGTGGCGATCACGTCGTCGTCGCGCAGCGAGCAGACGAAGCAGACCTCGCGGCCGCCCGCGAAGCGGATCGCCGCGCGGACGGCGGCGGCAGCGGGAGCGGAAAGACGGGACGGGGGCAAGCAGGCGGCTGGTAGCTGAGAGCTGAAAGCTGTCGCGGGCAGCTCTCCGCTGGTAGCTGACAACGCTCCCTCTGTCGCTACGTCTTCAGCGGTTTCTTCTTCGCCGCGGGAAAGAGCACGTTGTTGAGAATCAGCCGGTATCCCGGCGACGTGGGGTGCAGCGACAGGTCCGTCGGCGCGGCGCCGATCTGGTGTTGCGGGTCCTCGGGATCATGGCCGCCGAGGAAGGTCCACGAGCCCTTCCCGTAGTCGCCGTGAATGTACTTCGCCCACGGCGCGCCCTTCTCGTCGGCCAGGACCGTCACGCCCTGCTTCAGCGTGGACTTCGTGAAGCTCGTCGTCACGCCGTAGAAGTCCGGAATCACGATCCGGTGATTCTGCACGAGCATGCTCGCCACCGGATCGAACTTGGCGGAGAATCCGAACAGCGTGAACTGCCCGAGCGGCTGCCGGCGCCCCGGGACGTTCACCTGATGCCCGTCGATGTCGCTCATCGCGTTCACGAACGCATTCTGCTCGAGGTGCACGTTCTGGAACGCCATCGCACGCGGCCAGTCGAGACGCGCGTCGGCGTTGTCGTCGATCGGCGTATCGTCCCCGAAGGTGCCGACGATGTCGGTCTGATGCGCGGCGATCGCGAGGCCGAGGGTCTCGGTCGCCCCGCACATCGCGAAGAGGAATCCCCCCTGCTCCACGTACTGCCGGATCTTCTCGGCCACGCCCTTCTTGAGAGCCGGGATCGTCGCGTACCCCAGCCGCCGCGCGGCGTCGAGACTGCGCGCCCGCTGCTCGATGAACCAGGGCTGGTCCCGGTACCCCAGGTACAGCTTGTTGAGCTGCCCGGTGAAATCCTCGTGGTGCAGGTGCAGCCAGTCGTACTGGGTCAGGTCCCCGGCCACGACCTCGTCGTCCCACACCGCGGTGTAGTCGATGCCGGCGTAGCGCAGGGCGAGCGTCACCGCGTCGTCCCAGGGGGGGGCCTTGGGGGGCGTGTAGATCGCGATCTTCGGCGCGCGCTCCAGGGCCACGGCGTCCATGTTGTTGCCCGCGATCTCCGTGCGGAGGCCGGCCAATACCGCGGAGGTGATCGGCTCGAAGCGGATACCATCGAGCGTCGCGCGCCGCCGCAGCGATTCGAGATCGGGGAGGAGGAACGACCCCCCGCGGTAATTCAGGAACCACTCCCCCTTGTTGCCGTCGCGCAGGGCGTTGTAGATGAGCCCGTACGCCTTGAGGTGATTCGTCTGCGCATCGTCCATGGGCACCAGCAGGTGCTGGGCGCGCAGTGCGACGGGCCCGGTGGCGAGCAACGCGCCCGCGGCGCAGCTCTGTATGACGAATCGACGACAGTTCGGCATGAAGGGATCACGACCCGGGTGGAATGACGCCCCGCGCAAGATCGAGCTCGCGCCGCGCCTGCGGAACCAACGCACTCTGCGGATAAGTCAGCATCAGGTGCTCGAGACGCGCAATGGCCCCGGCGTTGTCGCCACGGCGTCGCAACAGCCGCGCCCACGCGAGCTCCGCTTCGGCGGCTTCGGGTGCCTGCGGATGCCGTTCCACGATCTGCTGCCAGAGCGTCACGCTGCGCGTGCTGTCCGATGCGTCGAGGTACAGCCGGGCCGCGATGCCCAGCAGCAGCGGCGCGGCGTCGGGGAGCGCGCTCGCCGTGCGCTCGAACGTCGCGGCGGCCGTCGCGGTGTCGCCACGCGCCAGCGCGAGGAACGACGCGCCCACCTCGCGGGAGGTGTCGGCTCGCGTTCGCGAAAGCAGCGAGAGCGCGAGCACAGCCTCGGTCGAGGTCTCGTCGAGCCGCCGTAGCCCTGCGCGCGCGCTTTCGAGATCGCCCTCGTAGAGCGCGATCCACGCCGCGGAGCGCTCGTCCCACTCTTCACCGCCCTGCTCGAGGCTGGTGCGCGCCCTGGCCAGATCGCCGCGGCGGACCCACCCCCAGGCGACGGCGCGCACGGCCTCGCCGCGGGTGATCGGATCCATGCGTGCGGCGCCAGCCGTGAGCAGAGACTCCGCCTCGGCGGGGCGACCGAGCTGGCTCAGGGCTCGCAGCTTGAGCAGCGCCACCGTGCCCGCACTGGCCGAATCCGCGGGCGTCTCCATCTGATCGAGGAGCTCCACGGCGGCGGCGGGCTCACCACCCTGCAGCGCCGCATTGGCCGCGCGGATGCCAGCCGTGCGGTCTCGACCGTGCCGCAGCGCGTGGAGCCAGGCGTCGAGGGCGACGCGCCAGGCACCGCGCTCCTCGGCTTCGGCGGCGAAGGCGGCCCAGGCTGCGACGGCGGAATCGCCGGGTGGCACGGCGCTGAGCGCTGTCCAGGCCTCACGCGCCGAGCGCCACCGCATCTCGAGCCCGGCGAGGATCCGGCGCGCGGGAAGTTCGATGGGAGGCTCGGCCAGCACGGCGCGCACCGAATCCCGCGCGGTATCGGGCGCGGGGGAGAGCACGAAGATGGCAGAGGCCTCGAGGTACGGGGCGAAGGCCATCGCGTCGCGCCAGCTCCGCGCCGAAGCTTCCCACATCCCGAGGGCGCCGCGCAGTTCCGCGAGCTCCGCCGCGATCTCGCGCGGCGCGCCGAGCGCGCGTGTGGCCTGCGCGAGCACGGTATCGGCGGTGCGCACGCGGCCCAGGTCCAGCAGGATGCGGGCGTACTCGCGATAGGGGGCCGCGTCGCGGGGGGAGACCGAGACCCAGTGATCGAAGGCCTGCGAGGCCTGCTCGTAGCGGCGGGCCGCGGTGAGCGTGCGCAGCTGGGCCGTGCGCGCCGTGGGGTCGCGTGGGCGCCGCACGAGCACCGAGTCGAGGATCAGGAGCAGCGTATCGGGCTGCGCGATCTCCATGGCGCAGCGTTCG
>DATIGO010000038.1:0-2470 GCA_035454665.1 Gemmatimonadaceae bacterium
GGGGATGCCGATCTTGCCGATGTCATGGAGGAGCGCGCCCCGTCGGATGTGCACGCAGTCTTCTTCGCTCACGCCCATTTTCCGGGCGAGCTGCAGCGCGAGTGCCGTCACGCGCCGGCTGTGCCCTTCGGTCTCGCGATCGCGGAGATCCAGCGCGCGGGCCCATCCCTCGAGCGTCGCCTCGTACGCCGCGGCGAGCTCGAGCACGGCCTGCTGTTCACGCTCGCGGAGCGCGTGTTCCGCCGAGCGTCGGGCCTGCCGCTCGCGCGCCTCCGCGAGCTCGCGCCGGATCACCGGAAGGAGGCGTCCGGGGCGCGTCTTGTCGATGTAATCGTGCGCGCCGGCCTTCATCAGCTGCACCGCGCGGCGCTCGCCGATCGTGCCCGACATGAGGATGAAGGGAATATCGCGCTCGGACGCCCTCAGGACGTTCAGCGCAGCCAGCGCGTCGAAGTCGTGCACCGAATGGTCCGAGATGACGAGGTCCCACGACTCGCGCTCGAGCGCCCGTTCCATGGAGGCCTGGGAATCGACGCGCTCGTAGACTGGCGCGTATCCGCCGCGAGAGAGCACCCGGATCAGCTGCCGGGTGTCCTCCGGCGAGTCCTCGACGATCAGCACACGAAGGTATTCGGTCATCGGCAACCGTCGGCGCCCGTCGTGCGCAGGCGCACATCCTCGAACGTTCGACCGAACGGTCGAGGTTCGCCCGGAATGGCCGGGCTCTTCATGCAGGGATATTGCCGGCGCGCCACCCGCGGGCGACGCCGCAGGTCACTGGCGACCGCCTCGAGGCCGATGTCTGGCTCCTGCCGGAACTCCACTCAGGCAACTGCACGGTTTGGCGCAGATTCGCGTTTGCCGACCACTGTCACGGGGCTCGGCGTGTTGGCGGGGCGGAGCAGCCCGCCCGACCGGGGCAACCGCCGCGCAGGGTCGCGTGACCGTGGCTCGCCTGGTAGAAAGAGCAGGGGCCGTTCAACAACCATACGATCCGGCCTGTGCACGGCGGGGGGAGCCATGCGGGTCCGCGGATGCCGGGTCCGCGGATGCATCGCCGACGCGGGACCCGGCCTAGGTTCGACGCGGATCCAGGTACTTCACGAAGACGACTTCGTTCCGCTGCTCGTTGTACAGCAGTTCATCGACCGTGGCCTGGACGCTGAGAAGGCCGAAGCCCCCGGGTCGCAGTCCCCTGGCCTCGCGGATCGGCAGATGCCCGAGTGGATCGCTGTTGCCAAGCGCGGCGTGCGGCAGCTGCGTGATGTCGAACCCCGGACCCGGGTCGGCAATCCGGTAGAGAATCATGCGCTGCGCGCGCAGGCACGCGATGCGGACCGTGCGTCCGGGATCCAGCCGGCCGCCCCATTCGATCGCGTTCAGCAGCAGCTCGCGGAACGCGTGGCCGACCGATTCGCGCACGTCGGGTGCGAGATCCGCGTCGAGATGGGCCATCACGTCGGCGATCCGTTCCGCCGCCTCTCTCGTGCACGGGACGACGAGCTCGACCCAGTCGGGGCGCGCGGACACGACCTCGATCGGCGGAGCCTCGGGCGCCGCGAGCACCCTCCGCACCGTCTCGAGCAGCGTCGCGGCGTTCACGGGCTTGTGCAGGTACTTGATCGCGTGCTGACGCACCGCTTTCAGCACCGTTTCGGGGGCATCATCGGACGTCATCACGATGACGCGCGGGCGCGCCCTGCGCGTGCGGAGGCGCTCGAGGAGGTCGAGGCCGCTCATGCGCGGCATCCAGACGTCGAGCAGCATCAAATCGAAGCGGCGGTATCGCAGCACCGCGAGCGCCTCACGGCCGTCGCGGGCGACGGCGACCTCGTGACCGCCGGACGTGAGCATGCTTCGGATTAGCAGGCGCGTCGTCCGATCGTCGTCGACCACGAGCACGCGGCTCACGAGGACCTCCGTCCGGCGCGTCCGGCGGACCGCTGCGCCGGGCGCCGGCGGCGGGGCGGACGCGTCGTGGGGGAGGCCGCGAGCGCCTCCTCGAGCCGGCGGATCTCCTCCTGCAAGCGTCCGTATTCCACGTGCGCGCGCTCGAAGTCGCCATCGTGCGCCGCCTTCTCGAGTGCCGCGGCGCTCTGACGCACCGCGCCCCCTCCAACCGTCGCCGCGGCCCCCTTCAGGGCGTGGGCGCTCTGCCGCAGGGCTTCCCCGTCACCTCGCGCGATCGCGCGCTTCATCCTGCGCAGCGACGCGGGGTAATCGGATTGGAACAGGCCCAATGCCCGGCGGAGCAGTCGGCGATCGCCGCCCGTGTACCTCAGCGCGGCCGTTTCGTCGAAGGTCTCGACGGCCGGCGCCGCCGGACCGGAGGTGGTCTCAGCAACACCCCCGGCGCCGACGCGCTCGACCGCGACGGTGAGCTGATCGATGTCGATCGGCTTCGGCAGGTAGTCGTCCATGCCGGCTTCGAGGCACCGCTCGCGGTCACCGCGCAGCGCGTGCGCCGTCA
>DATIGO010000039.1:0-15377 GCA_035454665.1 Gemmatimonadaceae bacterium
AGGCCCGAGCGTCCGAGCATCGTCGCCCGGCTCCGCGAAGACATCCCGGAGTATCAGTTTCGCCACCGCGTCAAGCCGGGGATCACGGGACTGGCACAGATCAATCAGAACTACGACGCGACCATCGAGGACGTGCGCAGCAAGGTGCGATGGGATCTCGCCTACATCCAGCGCCAGAGTTTCCTGCTCGATCTGCGCATCCTGCTCGCCACCGTTCCGACTATCCTCCTGAAGTATCGAGGGTGGTAGGTTGGGGCGCACCGCACATGGAGGCTGAGAAGGCCACCGGGGACCGCCCGGTGGCCTTCTGATCCTGGACGGGTGACCGCGCCGCTCAGGCCCGAATGGTGGTGCGGGGCCCGAAGGTCAGCCGATTGTAGACTGCCCCGATGATGCGCCCGATGGCGTAGCCCAGCACGAAGCCGTACACGAAGCCGATGAAGGCGCCGGGCCAGGTGACGCGGTAGCCGGGGAAGAAGGCAGACAGAAGCTGCAAGTGCTGGCCAACCGATGGACCGCCCCGGATCACCAGGATGGCGGTGGCGAGGAAGAGCCCTCCACCAGCCAGGAGGCCAACGGCGATGCCCCAGGCCCGCGCGTTCAGTCGGAGCAGCGAGGTCTGAATCGAGGTGTCAGGGGTAACGCTCATGGGTAGCCCGCTGGGGAGAGGGTCGGTGACGGCGCCGGTTCGCGGACCGGGGCGCGGGTCGGTTCAGATATGGTCGAGGAAGTCACGGGTCTGCGAGAGCTCCGCGCGTACCCTGATGAGGAACGCGGAGATGGCGAGCGCGAGATTCCGGCAGAAGGCGGTGAACCACCCCGCGACGAATCCGACCACGAAGCCCCATCCGGCACCGATGAAGACGCCGCCCCAGGACACCGAGTAGCCGGCGAAGTACTCGTTGAGCAGTTCGAGCGGAAATTCGCGCGCTCCCGGCAGGAGCAGCGCGGCGACAGTAAGGAGCGCGATCAGCAGCGCTGCCGCGGTGCCCGTCGCGATGCCAAAGGCCCGCTTGTGCATGGGCGCGAACGCGAGCAGGAGCGCGGGCGCGAGTGGCTCATCGGGCGTCGCGCCGGGCTTCGGCTCCGCCAGCGCCGACTGAAGGGGATCCTCGAGCTCCATCGTGCGCGGGATCATCCGGGACCTCGCAGGGCATCAGGGCTCATTGGCGGTCCACGAGCTGGGTCTGTTGCGAGCCGGGATCGGCGGCCAGCGCTTCACCCCCACCTCGGAATACGCCTCGACGGTGGGATCGGGGATCGGTGCCCCCACGAGTTGCTGCAGCATGAGTCCCACGCCGAGCGAGATCCCGTTGAGCAGGTAGTATAGGAGGTGCGCCGGCAGGATCTGTATCGTGAACCACACTCCACGCTGGCGCATGAAGAAGCGCCATACGGGCGCGTTAAGCAGGATCGCACCAGCCAGACATCCTCCGGCGGCGAGCAGGAGCCGGCGGCTTCCGACGATCGCCGAGCTCAGCAGCAGGACGGCCGCGGCCCAGACCAGGGCCGTGATCACCTTCTCGGTCCAGCGCAGATTCAGCGTCTTCGTGGAGAGAACCGCTCCGCGATGCGCGAGGAGGCGAGCCCACGGGATGCCGCGGTCCTTCACGTCCGTCCGGATGACGGCCAACAGGGTCCAGCGCTTGAGATGCGTGACCTGGATGGCGGGATCGAGGAGGATACGGTATCCGCCGGCACGGATTCTCGCACCCAGCTCGATGTCCTCGATCTGCGGCCGCGCGAAGTGCCACTCGTCGTACATGCCGGCATTCACGAAGACGTCGCGGCGGACGGCTCCCGCGCCGGCCCAGAATGTCTCCACGTCGCCGGCGTTCTGGTGATGCACGTAGTGATGGATCAGGTTCCGGTACTGCGACATCACCCCGAGCGCCACCGGCGTGTCGTCGTACGAGCCGAATACGGCCCCCACGGTTTCGTCGCGCTGGAACGCGTCCCAGAAGCGCTGAAGGGTGTCCGCGTGCACCACGCAGTCGGAGTCGATGAACACCACGACATCGCCCCGGCTGGACTCGACCCCGCGATTCCTCGCGTACGCCGGTCCGTGGGGGCGACCCGGGATGCGCACAACCACGTCGGCGAAGCGCGCGGCGAGCGTGGCGGTGTCGTCGCTGCTGCCGTCGTCCACCACCACAAGCTCCCACTGCGTGCGCGGTAGAGTGGACGCGGCCAGCGCCGTGAGCGCCCGCTCCAGCACGCCCGAGGCGTTATGCGCTGGCACGACGACGGACAGCAGAGTCGGGGATCCGCTCATGTCCCTGCTCCGGCAAAGACGAGCTGTCGGACCCGCCGCCCGCGAGCACGCAACCAGATCCGGCTCCGGAACGCGGCGGTGCCCCACCCTTCGAGCTGTCCGGGGGCCCGGAAGTACCACGCGTCGAGACGCGGCAGGCGCGCCGCGTCTTCCGATCCGGACAGGACGCGCAAGTGCGTCGTGCAGGCGCGGGGAAAGTGGGCCCGCACCAGTCGCACCGAGCGCTCGTCGTGGCGGCCGTACGGGTACGCGAAGGCCGTGGGCCGCACGCCCAGCTCCGACGCGATCCGGTCCGCGCTACCGGCGATCTCGAGCTCCTGCTCGCCGGGCGGCAGCGTCGTGAGGTCGCGGTGCCGCCTCGTGTGTGCGCCGATCGCAATGCCGCACGCCTGAGCCCTCGCGAGCGTCTCCCAGTCCATGAGCGGGAGCGTGGGGATACCGGCCTGCGATGTCCCGCCCCAGGCGTTGGTCCGGCCCACGTGGTCGGTCACCACGAACACGGTCGCGGGCATACCGTGCGCCTCGAGGAGTGGGAGGGCCAGCGTCGCGAAGTTCGCGCATCCGTCGTCGAACGTAAGGGCCACGAGGTCTTCATCGCCGGACGCAGTGAGCAGCGCGTCGAGGCCCACGACCCGCACGCGGCCCGAGGCGAGGAAACGGATGTGCTCCCGGAACGCTTCCGGCGACACCGAGATCGGGGAGCCGCTCTCGTCGATGGAGTGGTAGGTCAGGATGCCGCGCACGCGAGGCTCCGTGGTCCCTGGGGGGATCATCGCGGCGAGCGCGCCGCGAGGGCGCCTACGCGCGCGGTGCGCCGCAGGCGCTCGCGCTGGTCGGCCACCACGTCGGCGATGATCGTCGCAAGCGGCGTCTGCGGGCGGAAGCCGGTTACGCGCTCGAGGCGCGTCACGTCGGGCACGCGGCGCATCATGTCCTCGAAGCCCGCGGCGTACGCCTCTCGGTAGGGCACGCGCTGGATCTCCGACGTGCTTCCCGCCGCCTCGCGGACGAGCTCGGCAAGCCGCTGGATCGTCGTCTCCTCGGTCGCGCCCACGTTGAAGACCGCGTTCACCGCGTCCGGCGCCTCCATCAGGCGCAGCATCGCCTCCACGGAGTCGCGCACGTGCGCGAAGCAGCGTGACTGTTCCCCCGTGCCGTAGACCGTGATCGGCTCCCCCCGCAACGCCTGACGAGCGAAGTTCGGAACGACCATCCCGTACCGCCCCGTCTGGCGTGGGCCCACCGTGTTGAAGAGGCGGACGATGATGACCGGGACCTTCCGCTCGTTCGCATACGCCAGCGCGAGCCACTCGTCGAGCGCCTTGGAGCAGGCGTAGGCCCAGCGCGAGTGAGTCGTGGGGCCGAGCTGAAGGTCCTGGTCCTCGCGGAAGGGCACCTGCGTGGACTTGCCGTACACCTCCGACGTCGAGGCCAGCACGACGAGCTTCTGCTTCTTCTCTGCCGCCGCCAGCACGGTCTCGGTGGCGCGGACGTTCGTCTCGATCGTGTGCACGGGCCGCTCCACGATGAGTCGGACCCCGACGGCCGCCGCGAGATGCACCGTCACGTCGCTCATGTCCACGAGCTCCGTGACCGTGGCCGCGTCGAGTGCCGAACCGATGCGGTACGCGAAGCCCGGCCGGCCGATCAGGTGCTGCACGTTCTCGATCCGGCCCGTCGAGAGATCGTCCAGCACCATGACCCGGTCGCCCCGCTCGAGCAAGCGCTCGGCGAGATGCGATCCGATGAAGCCACACCCACCCGTGATGAAGACGTTCACGCCACCTCCACCGCGGCGAGCGCGCTCAGAACGCGTTCATGGCGGCGCCGCGCGGCGGCCCGCCGTACGATATCCAGGTACTGCGGGATCACCGCGCTCTCCGACCACCGGTCGACGTAGGCGCGAAAACCGGCCGCGGCAAGTCGCGATCGATGGGCCGGATCACTCGCCAGCCGCCGCAGCGCCGCCAGCAGCTCCTCGCGGGTGGTGAACAATTCACCCCCCTCCGCCCCGGCCACAATCTCCGGCAGGGGGCCCAGCGCCCGCGCGATCACGGGGGTCCCCTCCCGGAACGCCTCTATCACGACGATTCCGAAGGTCTCGAAGCAAACGGAAGGCACCAGGGAGGCCACCGCGTGCCGGTAGTAGGTGCTGAGCTCCTCTGGCGGCAGTCGGCCGAGGAAGCGCACGTTCGGCATCCCCGCGGCGAGTGCCCGGAGGCTGCCACCATGCTCACCCTCGCCCGCGATGAGCAGGTCGGCCCCCTGAAACTCCCCGAAGACCGGGATCACGTCATCGAGACCCTTGATGCGCTCGAGACGGCCCGCGAAGAAGAAGTAGGGCCGGGGATGAGGTGGCGTCCCGGTGGCCCGAGGAACGCCCGGACCCGTGGGATCCGGCAGGAAGTAGGGCAGCACCTCCATCTCCCGCGCGAATCCGAACTCGTGGTGCTTGGACCGGCTGAACTCGCTCATCGCGATGAACGCGTCGACGTTCCGCAGCTCCCGCTCGAGGAGGCCCGTGTGCCGCCACAGTTGCGGCGGGCGGCGATACCGTAGCGTGCATCGCACGCATTCGCGCCCCGTGCAGACCTCGCGGCCGTGACGCCAGAGCACGTGCGTGGGGCAGACGAGCCAGTGCTCGTGCGCCATGTACAGCGTGACGGCATCACCGGCGAGGCGGAATACCGCCGGACCACCAACGAGTGAGACGTTGTGGAAGTTCACGACGTCGAAACTGCCCTGTTCCACGAGAGAGCGGATTCTTCCGCCGTGGGCGACCGGCCGGCCGAGCTGATGGGTCAGGAGCGGCGAGAGCATGCCGAGTCCGCTCCTGAGCCGGACCACCTGCACGCCTTCGTCATCATCGGACGGCGCGAGACGCTCCGCGCCCCGATGCAGCGCATCGAAGGCGTCCACATCGTGCACCACCGTCACGTCGTGCCCGCGCCTCACGAGTGCCCGCGAGAGTCGCTGAATGCCGATCGCATCGCCGCCGAAGGAGTGCGGCGGATAGAACGTGGTGATCATGCAGAAGCGGAGCGCGCTCATGCGGCCGCCTCGTAGAGCGCATCCAGCGCCAGCCGGGCGCCCTGCTCCCAGGTGAGCGCGGCGGCCCGCTGCCGCGCCATGCAACCCATCGTCTCGCGGCCGGCTTCGTCCGCGCTCAGCGCGCGCATGGCCGCCGTGAGTGCGGCCACATCTCCCGGCGACACGAAGTGACCGCCGCCCGCGAGGAGTTCGGGGAGCGGGCTCTCACGCGTCGCGATCACCGGGGTTCCGCAGGCCGCCGCCTCGACGGCGGGCAGGCCGAAGCCCTCGCACTCCGAGGGCAGGAGCGACGCAATCGCCCCCGAGAGAAGATGCCGCAGCTCGTCGTCCGCCACGAAGCCGGTCCAGTGAACCAGGTCGCCGGTCCCAACGCGCTGCACCAGCGCGCGCAGCCGCTGCACCTCACCCAGGAACACGTCGCCCGCTGCATTGCCGACGAGCAGGAGCCGCGGAGGGGCGGAGAGTTCCCGGGCGAGCGTCGCGTGGGCCTCGATGATCGTGTCGACGCGCTTGTGCGGATTGAAGCCGCCCACATAGATGAACCAGCGCTCGCCCCGCGCCACCCCGTGTCGTGCGGCCGCCTCCAGAACGTCCTCCGGGCGGCTCGGCGAGTACGCCCGGGCCGGCGCTTCCACGGTGACGCGGATGCGCGAGGCCGGAACGCCCAGAACGGTGGTGATGGAACGCGCCGAGTAGTCGGAGACCGTGAGGACGAGGCGCGCCTGTCGCACCGCCAGCCCGACCTTGAGCCGCCAGAAGAGCCGCGCCCGTCCCGTCGGGAGGGTGAGGTGCGGGAACCGCTCCGCGATGGTGTCGTGAATGGTCACCACCGCGCGCTGTCCCGGAGGAAGCGGGAAGTACGTATAGACCGACGGCGAGAAGAAGACCCTGGGCCTGTGCCTGGCCACGGCCCTCGTCAGGCGCAGCATGTCGGCCGGCGAGCGGTTTCCGTCGGCCGCGGCGGCGAGGGTCGGCGAGACGGCCTGCCTGACCTCGACCAGCGTGACGTTGGATTCGTGAGCGGTACCGTCCGGCCAGGCCTCGAACGCGCGCCGGTCGCCGAAGCAGACGAACTCGTCCCCGGGGGCGAGCGGTGTCATGGCTCGCATCAGCTCCCGCGCGAAGCGGCCGTAGCCGCGGGCATTCGCCCAGCAGGTGGCGTCGACTCCAATGCGCACGGACCGCTCAGGTGCCCGCGGCGACGCGGGCCTTCACGTGCGACGGCGTGGTGTCGTCGGCCGGTCGCTCGGGCTCGAGGCGCTGCTCCTCGTGATACTCGTAGTCGGTATTCACGGACCAGACATCGTGCGACGCGCCCCGCATGTTCGCTACGGTCATCATCGCGGTCAGCATCGAGTGGTCCTGATTGTTGTACTTGTGCATGCCATTCCGGCCCACCGTGTGCAGATTCGCGATGGGATCGATGAAGGCCCGCACGCCCGCAAGGTGCCCGGCGTACTCCCCATCGTAGACCGGATAGGCCTTCGGCATCCGGACGACACAGCCATCGACGACCTTGGCCGGATCCGCCAGACCCAGCTCACCCAGCTCACGCCGCGCCACTGCGATCAGATCCGCGTCGGCGCTGGCCCAGAGATTGTCGCCCTCGAAACAGAAATACTCCATCCCCAGGCAGGTCTTGCCCGGCTCGGGCACCATGGCCCGACTCCAGTTGTTGAAGTTCTGGATGCGGCCGACCTTCACGCCCGGTGTGTGGATGTAGATCCAGTTGTCCGGGAAGAGCGGCTCCTGCGCGATCATCAGGGCGACGGTCAGGAAGTCACGATAGTTGAGTCCGTCGCCAGCAGCGAGCGCCGCAGCCGGGGCCGGTGGATCGATCGCCCGCACGAGATTCCGGAGCGGCATCGTGGAGATGACGTGATCCGCCTGGATGCGCCGCTCACCGGCGGGATGCGAGGCCACCACCGCGGAAACCCGACCGTTGCGCATCTCGATTCGCTCCACGCGGTGCTCGAGCAGCACCTCGCCGCCGAGATCACGCACGCGGTCGGCGGCGGTCTCCCACATCTGTCCCGGCCCGAGGCGCGGGTACTGGAACTCGTTGATGAGCGTCTTGATCGAGTCGGACCGGCGCTGGAGCTGCGCCGCGTTGAGGATCGCCTTGGCCAGCGAGAGCCCCTGGATGCGCTGCGCCGCCCACTCCGCGCGGATCTCGGTGCACGGAATGCCCCACACCTTTTCGGTGTAGGTCTTGAAGAAGATCTCGAAGAGGCGCTTCCCGAAACGGTTCGTGACCCACTGCTCGAGGTTCTCCTCGACCGGATGCGGCTTGAAGTGCCAGCGCACGTAGCTCGCGACACAGAGCATCGTGTTCCACAGCCCGAGCCCCAGGAGGGCATTGCCGGCCTTCAGCGGGTAGTCGAAGTACTTGCCGCCGTAGTGGATCCTCGAGAGCCGCGGAACGCTGATGAACTCGTTGCCGAGGAGCTCGCGCCAGAGGTCCTCCACGGGCTTGATCTTGGTGAAGAACCGGTGGCCGCCGATGTCGAATCGGAAACCCTTGTACTGGGCGGTGCGGGAAATCCCTCCCACCACGGCATCGGCCTCGAGAACCGTGACGTCGACACCTTGCTTGGCGAGGAGGTATGCCGCGGTCAGGCCCGCGGGGCCCGCGCCAATGACCACGACGCGTTCTCCGGACCTCAGCGGTGCGTATTGTCTCGAACCACGAGCCGCGGCGTTGGGCACTGACCAGACAGTGGGGGTGTCGGGGCGTTACGGTCATTCCGGGCTCATTGCCCGCAGCCTGCGTGACGACGACTAAAACCAACAACTGCAACGATCTAGAGCCGCTCCTGACGGCGAGACTCGCGACTGACGATGGGTTCCTGTTGTGCCGCGCGGTTCTGGAAGAGGCCAGCGACAAGTGCAATTGCGAGGCCAGCGTTGGCTTATGCTAATCAAGCGTTCGCCGCCGTGCAGAGGCCAGGCTTCGTGCGTGTCCCGCGCACGATCATCGCGCGCGCGAACTACGTGTGTTGCGCCTGTCCAACATTCACGCCGGCGCAACCGGGTGTGATGAGGCGAGCAGGGACGTCGAATTGCAGTACCTGGGCCACAACCGGGGCTTGGGAGCGCGCTCGAGCAAGCTCCGGCGGGGCGCACCCGCGTCACGGCGGCGGCAGCGCCGGGGCGTCGAGGTCCAGCACGCGCGAGGACGGACCGAGTCGGTCCAGGAGATCTCTGCGCATGAAGGCGCGTACCGGAGGATTCACCCAGGTGATGGGTCGCCGGCGTAAGAGTCCCCTGGTCTGTTTGGCGTAGACGAGCTCATACGGCCACTCCCCCTCGCGCAACGCACGGTATCGATCCACGGGTAGCTGGAGTTCGTGCTCGAGCTCCTGAACCTGCTGCGGAATGAGCAGGAGGAATTCGGCCCAGTCGGGATCCGGCGTCGGCGCCCCGTTCCAGTAGGGACCGCGTACGATTGCGATCCCCGAGTCGAGCGCAGGCAGCTTGGCGGTGCCACCGTAGAATGCCACGCGATCGCCGGGCCGCGCGTGCGCGCGCATCCAGGCGCCCAGCTCCACGCGGGGGTCGCGCAACATCTGGTACGTGAGGTCGGCGCCCCGGATGAGCGACCACGCCGCGGCGACGCCCAGGCACGAGTACGCGAGCAGAGTCTTCCGCCGCATCGCGGGCGCGCTCCCCGTGGCGCGCGGCGCCGCGCCCCCGGCGTTGCGGTCCTGCCGCGTGAGCCACGACAGGAAGTAGCCCGCGAAGAAGGGAAAGACATACGCCGCCGGCAGCACGTACCGGAACATCACGAACCTGGTGGGGAGGATGACCCCTGCGAGCAGACCCAGAGCGGGTACGACGAACAGGAGAGCCGTACGATCGCGGACGGCGGCCACCGCGAGGCCCAGTGCCGACAGCACGAGCACAGGCGCGCCAACCGCGTCGGCGAGCCTACCCGTGAAGGAAAGCAGCACGCGCGCGTAACCCTGTGGCGTGGCCGGCTCACTGAGCAGTGCGCGGAGGCCGGAGCCGTGGATCGCGTAATCCGCGTGCCGGAAGAACAGCTCCGGTGAGAAGGCCAGCCCACTCGCGATCGCGTAGACCGCGATGGACACGACGAAGCCCAGCAGGAGTAGCCGCCATTGACGCCACCGGCTCGGCGCCGTGGACGCGAGGGCTTGGCCGGCCAGGACGACGGCCACGGCAGCGAAGATCGAGTAGCCCGGATCCTTCGCCGCAATGGTCAGCGCAGCGAAGCCACCGAGCGCGACGACACGTGGCGCGGTGATGCCCCCGCGCAGGATCTTCGCGAAGACGAGCAGCCCCAGGGCCGCGAAGAAGAGCATCCCGCCGTCCACGTTGCTCGTGCGGGAGTAGAAGAACATGTGGTACATCAGGAGTACGAGCGTCGCCGTCATCAGCGCGGCCGTGCGCGACCAGAGCTCCCGCGCGGTCCAGTACGCGATCACCGGAATGGCCGATACCATCACCAGGTTCGACGCCCGCGCCCAGAGTGTGAGACCCGCGAGCGCGGTGACGGGATCGTCGAAGCCGAACGGATAGTCGGCGCCGAAGCCGTCGAGCCCACCGGTGAGCCATCGCCAGGCGAGGTACGGGAGCATGGCGACAACCTGAATCACGTAGGGGAACAGCGGATACCGTGGATCGAAGCGCGCCTGGCCTTCGAAGATCCAGGTCACGATCTGGGCGAACGGACCGATCGGTGCGAGCTCGTCACTCCCCCACGGGTGGATCCGATCGGGCGCGGTAGCGTGCGGCAATCCCCAGCCGATGCCCGGCATGTACAAGAGGAGCGCGACCGCAAGAAGGACCAGCGAAGTTCGCAGGTCTTCTTCGCGCAGGCCGGCCACGAGCCGGGCGAGAGATCGGCGGAGCTTCATCACGGCTGAAACAGCATCACGTGGAAAGCTGTATCCCGTCGCGTCTCACCCGGAGACCCCCGACGGCCATCAGCACCAGCGCATAGGTGGGCACGGCCAGCGCCACCGCGATCCAGAGATTCACCGGGCGGACGATCAACAGCACGGCGACCATGGCGAGGACGGAGCCCACCGCGCGCCCGTACCGGAAGAGACCGGGCATTCGGAAGCCAGCCCGGCGCACGTACGCCCGCGCCGTCGCAGCGCGGAGCGCTTCCGCGACCACCGTCGTGATGGCGGCACCCAGCATCCCGAGGAGCGGGACCGCAACGAGGTTCAGCGCCACGTTGGCCACGGCGGCGACGACGGTGGTTCTGAGCACGTCGGCCGGGCGCTCGATGCTCACGAGCGCGGCCTGCATCACGCTGCGGTACAGGAGGATGGGAAGGCACCAGATGAGCAGCGCGAGGACCGGGGCCGACGCGGAATAATCGGCTCCGAAGGCCACGCCGATGATCTGGGGCGCCGTGAGCACCCCACCGGCGGCGATTGGGAGGCCCAGTGCCATGACGTTGACCAGCGATCGCTGCAGGAGCGCGGATTGCTGCGCGGGCGCGGGGCGCAGATGGGTAAAAGCTGGAGTAAGGCTCAGCGCGATCAGATGCCCCAGAACTCCGAGGAAATTGAGGAGGGTGTATGCCGCCAGATACTGGCCGACCTCGCCCGAGTCCCGGAACACCCGCAGAAAGATCAGATCGGAGTTGTAGATCACCATGGCCAGGGCGGCACTGGCGAGCATGGGCAGGGCGCGCCGCACCACCGACACCGCGAGACGAATGTCGACGCCCCCCCACGACGGAACTCCCGATACGCGCAGGCGCGCGAGCAGGAGCACCGCCGCGAACGCGTCACCGGCGAATTGCGCGAGCGGCACCACGATCACGTCGGACGGCGTCCGAACGAGCGCGAAAACGATCGCGAGTCGGAGCACTTCCCCGCCCACCCGGGCCACCGCCACGACCCCCGCTCGCTCCAGACCCAGATGCGCCCAGCGCACGTTCAGGCCGACCGGTACCAGAGCCAGGGCGTAGAGCGCCAGCACCGACTGCTCCGGCTCATCGAGCAACAGCGCCAGGCCGAGCTGGATCGCGGCCACGACGACCGTCACGAGCATGCGGGTCACCAGCACGGTGGAGACGAGGGCCGGCAGGCGTGGCCCCGCGTCGACGACCTCGCGCGGACCGGTGTACTCGAGGCCGCAGTCGGCGGCGATCGTCGCGTAGAGGAGGACGGCGAAGCCGAGGCCCATCACCCCGTACATCTCGACGCCGAGTTGCCGCGCGAGAAAGATCGTGCCCGCGAAACCGATGACCCGCGAGAGCATCTCGCCGGCACCGAGAGTGACGAACGTTCGGCCGGGCCGGCTGTTCGGCGCGTGACCGTCGGACGGCTCGCGCATCAGTCCCGTGGCGCGGCGGCGTCCACGCCGGCCGGTGAGGGGACGCGAGCCGGACGGCGCGCGCGCGACTCGTTAGGGAGGCGGCCCCGCTCGGGGTCCGACGGTACGGCGACCGCGTGCAGCAGCGGCCCGAGCCACCGCAGCGCGGTGCGCGCGCCGGGCACCCGCAGCAGCCCGTTGTACGCGGTCACCAGCGCGCGCCCCGCCCCCGGGAGCCGCTCGCGAATTGCCGCGGGGATCGACGGCGGGTAGATCCCGACCGGCGCCAGCCCCGCCTCCCGGAACAGCCGCCGCAGGCTGCGCCCGGAATAGAGCGTGCGCCTGGGAGGCACGCCCCCTTTTCGGCGAACGTAGGCGGCCACCGCCCGATCCGGCAGCCATCCCCCTGCGGGCAGACCCGTGTGCGGGTCCGGACCGAGGCTGAAGCGATTCGGCGTGGCCACGAAGAAGGCCCCCGCAGGCCGCAGCACCCGGCGTACCTCGCGCAGCGCGAGCGGCCCATCCCTGAGATGCTCCAGCGTGGAGTCGGCCACCACGCGGTCGAACAGCCTGTCACCAAAGGGGAGCGCTTCCGCGCACGCGCACACGAGCGGCACGTGCAGGCCCGCCTCCACGAGTCGGCAACGCGCGAGCACGAGCCACCGAAAGGCGACGTCTACGCCTGCGACGCACCGATAGCGACCGGCGGCGTGAACGAGGAGCGGCGCGGTCCCGCAGCCGATGTCGAGCAGCGACAGCGTGCCGGCGGCCGCGGGTGCGAGGGATTCCCACCGCGCGAGCGACTCCCGCGATCGCTCCGCCGCCGCCGCGAGACCGCGCTCGAACCGGCGGGCCTGGAAGGGCGGCACCGCGTGCGTGACGGAATAGTAGAACCGCACCGCTTCGAGAAACGACCGTCCCGCGCATTCACGCGCGAGCGTCTCCCCCTTGGCGCGGTCCTCCGCCATGCCGATGTACGGATCCGGCCAGAGTCGCAGATCGGGGATGCCGGCGAGGACCGGGTACGCGCGACCGCAGCCCATGCAGTGGAGCGAGCCCTGCTCCGCACCGCCCCGTCGGCTCAGCTCGGCCCGGCAGGCCGGGCAGACGATGTCGACACCCAGAAAATCCATGACACTCGTCAGGCGGAAACCGACGCCTGCCGCTCCGCGCCGGCACCCTCGTGGGTCCGGCTGGCGAATACCATGCCCGTGGCGCCCGCGAACTCGTCGCGGTCGATGTGAAAGCCCGCCTCGCGCAGGCGGTCGAGGACCGCGGAATGACGCACGTCCCCATGCGTCTCCATGGCGACCTGCTCCGTTCGGGCCAGCGTCTCGCTCGCGCCATTCAGCACGTCGAGCTCCATACCTTCGGTGTCGATCTTGAGCAGCGCGACGCGGTCGATGTCCCGACCCGTCACGTAGTCGTCGAGCCGGATGACCGGCACGCGGCGCGGATGTGTGTCCCACCGCGTGGCGATCGATGACGCCATGACGGAGTCCTCGTCTACTGACAGCTCGATCGTGCCGGGCGCCGCGCCCACCGCGACCGCGTTGACCACGGCTCCGGGACAGTTGAGCGCAATGAGGCGCGTGTTTGCCGTGAGCGGCTCAAAGCAGTGGACCGGCCGGCCGGGGTAGCGGCTGGCGAACCATGCGGCCGCCAGGCCGATGTTCGCCCCCACGTCGAGAATGGCGCCATCTCCGAGCGGCCGCGGAATGAGATACGCCTGCCGGTACATGAGGTTGGGCAGATTCGTGATGTCCCCGAAGTTGTCGCGGAACCAGAGTCGGCCGTGCACCGTCGCCACCGAGTAGACGGCCGTGGGGTGGTACCGCGCGAGCCCCAGCCGCGCACGCACGTTCTTCGACTCGTGCCAGAGGATGGCGCACTTGGCGAGCGGTCCGTCCCCCAGCCGCAACGCGCAGCCCACGAAATCGCGGGCCTTGGCGATGGCGCTCAACGGGAAGGACCCGCGTTCGCCGGCGCCGAACCCGTCGCGGGAACGTGGTCGTCCCCGCCGCCGCGGCTGCTCGTGGCGGTGAGTGATGCGTCCGGAGCGCCCGTGAGGTATCCCACGGCCTCGCCCCACATCCAGGCTGCCGAGACCAGCATGAGCCACGGCAGGCACCGCAGCAACTGGGCGCGATGTCGTCGCCGCCGGACGAGATTCCGCGCCACGCGACCCACGAGCAGCGGGGGCATCAGCACCGCCACTCCGGCGCGCGCCACGCGCACCGGGAGGCCCGACGAGGCCACACGCGTGCTGCCGAACAGCCGGCCGAAGGTGTACCGGTCCCGCAGCGCGCGGCGAAGGTCGAGCGGGCGCTGCTCGTAGACCACGAGCCCTGGATCGAACCAGAGCGTCCGCCCCGACCGCTCCAGAGCGCCGTTCACCACGTTCTCGTGGAACTCCGTACGCCACAGTTCCCGGATCGCCTCGAGCGCCGCACGCTTGTACGACACGTTGCAGTCGCTCAACCCGTGCGCCGGGCCCGGCGGCATGGGCGGCATGTAGCGGCTGTAGTCACTGAGATAGAGCGCCCAGTTCAGAGCCGTGTCATGCGAGCGTCCAGGGGGGAACCCCTTCTCGATCGACCCACCGACCGCTGCGTGCGGCTGACCGTGAAGTGCCAGCACCCGCATGCACCAGTCGGCGGCTGGCGTGCAATGGTCCTCCAGCAGCGCGACGACGGGAGCGCGCGCATCCGCCACGGCCGCGGCGCGCAGCTCGGCCGGTGTACGGCAACCCGCGAACCGCAGGAGCCGGACCCCGGGGTGGCCTGCCTGCAGTTCCTCGGGCCGGTCGAGCGTGTCGTCGTGCGGCACGAGGACCTCCAGATCGATACGGGCCGCCTGCTCGGCCAGCGCGTCGAGACATCGCTCGAGCTGTTCACGCGCCGAAAACATGATGACAACGACCGATAGCGCGGGCGCCCGCGTGCCTGCCGCCCGGAAAGGCTGGATACTCTCGCGCATCACCGCGCTCCCGCGAAGTTCGGGGACCTGGCCATGGGGCCGCGAACGGCAACGCCCTGCGCCGCCTCGTGCGCGATCTCGAGGGCCCGCAGCCCGTCCATCCCCGTCGCGATCCGGCTGGGTTCGTCGCGCACGTACGCGCGGAACGCGGCGAACTCCTCGATGAAGCTCTGGACCACGACCCAGCGGTACGATCGAAGCTTCTCACCGAGCGCCGTCCGCGGGAACAGGTGCGTCCTGCGCTGCGTGCGCTCTCCGGTGCGTGCCGCCCACACCACCTGCGTCATCATCGGAAAGCATGTCGCCCGAATGCACCCGCGTGAGCCGTACAGCTCGATGCGGAACTGGTACCGCCGCCATTCCGTCCAGCTCGCGTGCAGCATGGCGATCTTCCCCGCTTCGCTGCGCATGAGGACGAAACCGTTGTCTTCGCAGCCATCATAGTTCCAGACGCGGTTGGTCGCGGCGCCGGTGACGTCGGCCACCTCGCCGAGGAAGTCACGCGTGAGATCGATGAGATGGATGCCGATGTCGCGGAGCGCTCCGCCGCCCACCGTCCCGACGTCGTGCACCCAGGGTTGGTTGTGGGAGGTGGCCGAGTAGCCACCGTAGGCCCGGACGTGGTCGAGCTCGCCGATCGTCCCGCGGTCCAGCAGGGTCCGGGCGAGCGCGAAGGAGGGATAGAAGCGGTAGTTGAAGCCCGTCGCGAGCCGGCGGTCGTGGGTCCTCGCGGCGGCCACCATCTCGCGCGCCTCCTCGGGCGCGCGCGCCAGCG
>DATIGO010000040.1:0-9069 GCA_035454665.1 Gemmatimonadaceae bacterium
AGATCCCGCGGTACCGGTTTCCGGCCCCGTACCCACGTCCCACGAGCAGTCCGCGTGTGAGGATCGTCTCGAAGCCGCTCCCGCTGGACGCCATCGCCTGCAGCGTGAAGTGATCGAATGGGCGCGCGTAGCGGTAGCCCGGACGCCCGGGGAGGCCGTACTCGATCGCCACGTCGGCAACGGCGGCGTTAGGTGTGCGAATCGTCGAGAGACCGCGCTCGTTGCGCGTCGTGCGGCTCACGCCGACCTGCCAGCGGCGGTAGTACGCCGCATTCCGGCTGTCGAAGACGCCGTCGAAGCGTCCTCCGAAGGCACCGCGGTTGAAGGCCATCGACGGCGAGATCACCGACGCGACGAGACTGCGCCAGACGTGCGACGTGCCATTCGAGCCCTCCAGGACGAGACTCGCCACGCGAAAAAGCGACTCCCCCAGGAACGCGCCGCCGAATCCCGTCGAGATCTGGTCGTTCCACGAAGGCGGCGTCGTTTCGCCCGCGATCTCCCAGAAGGCGCTGCCGGCCACGGTGTATCCCAGCGCTTCCCAGTAGCCAAGCCCCGCCGAGCGAGCGAAGCCATGGTACATCGATCCCTGGTACGGATGACCGAACTGGTTGATGAGATAGGGGTCGTTCTCGACCACCCACCGGCGGCTGAGGTTGCGGCGGATCGTGGCGAGGTCGGTGTAGTAGTCGCGCCCGAGTACCGCGCGATCGAAGAGGTTCAGCAGCACGTCGAAGCCCACGATCTCGGCAGCGGGGATCAGGAAACTGCGCTCCCGCGCCTGGGCGGTGACGGTATCCGCGGTCGCCGTACACAGCGCCGTGGCAGCGCCGAGGTGCTTCACCCAGTCCATGGACACGCTCGCGGTTGCTGAGAGGCCGCGCGGTGCTCAGCGCTGGGTCTTCAGTAACCGCGTTCCGGGAACGGGGTTCCGGGCGTGACGCCGGTCACGCGTGACGGTGCGCCGTGGGGCGTCGGCGCGAAATCGCGTAACCCGCTAGCTTTCATGATGATTCACGACCGCGACAACGAATACCACGACCCCTTCGCTCCCGGCTCTCTGGTCAGCACGCTTCGGCTGTGGCAGGCTCTTCTGGCCGGGGAACACGCGAAGATCCCCCAGTACGTGAGCTTCGCCCTTCAGTGCACGGGCGAGGCGAGGGCGAACCGGCTCGCCAGCGGGCTGCGACGCCGGATGGCGTGCAAGACGACCATTGTGAGTCGCGTAGGCGAAAGCGGCCAGGACCTGTGGCAGGTCGTGGGCGTCACGTATCGCCAGATGCAGTCCCTCGAGAACCTGGAGCACGTTTCGTCCTGGCTCCGGGCCGCTGCCGTGAGCTATCAGGTGGAGCTCGTTCGCATGTCGCTCGTGGGAAACGTGAGCTGAGCGGGTAGCGCTAGGCCGTACTCCCGAGCAGCGGTTTCGTGCTCTTCCGGCAGCACGCGGGGACCTCGCCCTGCAGGATCGCGAGCGCCTCCGCCGCCTTGGCGAGAAAGTCCGGCCGTGCCTTCACCTCGAACACGCGGGGGTGGCCGGACCAGAAGCGCGCGATTCGTTCGTCGATGACGGCCGCTTCCGCGGGCGTCTCCACGCGCAGCGGGTTGTCACCCGGATAGACCTCGGGCACCAGCGGCGTGCGCAGGTGGATGACGGCGTGGTAGCGCGCGAGCTCCTGTTCCTGCGTCGTGCCCACGGCCGACCAGAGATCACCGGGGCCGGGCCAGTAGGCTGCGCCGTCCACGGTCCCGCGGTCGCACAGGACGACGGCCGCGCGTTCCGGCGGTTCGGTGGCCTCGAGCTCGCGCTGCACGTGGAAGATCGCGCGCTGCGATGCCTGGCGAACCTCGAGCCGTTCGTTCCTTGGAAACCCACCACCGTAGACGACCCCCGCCGCCTCCGGCAGCGTGCGCACGTGCACGCAGAAGAAGAGGTGAATGAGCTCGAGCACGGCCGTCTTCCCCGCACCGGGGCCACCGGTGAGGACGACGCGACGGCCGCCGTGCGGGAGCGGGCAACTGCACGCGTTCACGCGGAGATCCGCGCCGATCGGTCGATGCCGGGGGTCACGCGCCGAATAATGACGGCATGCGTACGCCCGCGTCCACCGTCGGGCCCGGCCGGGGCGTTCGTCTTCCCGGCGTGCCGGCGATACCTTCCTTGTCCCGCGCGCCACACATCTTCGAGGCCCTGTGACGACGACTCCTCCACGCAGGAACATCAAGGACTTGCTCGCCGAGTACGGCGCGGTCGCCCTCGTGGTTTATCTCTCGATCTTCGCGGGGGTACTGGTCGCGTTCTGGTTCGCGATCCGCCTGGGGTGGCGCCCCGAGAGTGCGGCGGGCAGTGCGGGCACCCTCGCCGCGGCGTATGTGGCCACGAAAGTCACCCAGCCGCTCCGCATCGCCGCCACACTGGTCCTCACCCCGCTGGTGGCGAAGCTGTACGAGCGGGTGCGGGGGAGAGCGTGACTCGTGACTCGGCGTCGGCAACAGCTCGAGGCGCGGTGACGGAGAGAGCGAAGAGCGCGGCCGCAGCGGTTTGTGGGGGACTGGGACCGGGCCGCTGGGTACGAACACCCAACGGGGCGGGGCCGGAGATCGGGGACTGAGGACGCGGATCTCAGCTCGCACACCGATGCGGGTTCGTACCTGAGTGCTCGGCCGCACACCCTGGCGAATCGTTCCGCGTTCTCCAGCACCTACGGATCGAGCACCGGGTCGTCCGGCACCGCCCCGCCCGCGGCCCGTACGGCCTCGGCGATGGCGCGGCGGTGCGTGTCGATCTCCTCCTCGCGCGCATCGAGCGCGTCGCGATTCGCGCGGAAGCGCCGCCCCGACTCCACGCAGAACACCCCGCATAACGACAGCTCGTGCCCGCACGCCTCGGCGCCGCGCTCATCGATCAGGCGCTGCGTGCGCGCGATCGCCGCGGCGCGGGCCCAGAGCTCGATCGCCATGTTCGCCAGCCGCTCGAGCACGAACTGACGCTCGATGATCCCCTCGCGGTACTGCATCACCGCTCCCTCGGCGGCGTGCTTGAGCTCCGCGACATGCTTCTCGAAGAAGCGCTCGTGCACCCGCAGCGCCTCATGCAGCTCGACCCGGAGATCCGTCCCCCGCCCGAAGCGGGTGCGCACCCGCGAGGACACGAACTCGCCGAGTTGACCGAGGTTCTGCAGCGGACGCCTGAGCGCCTGCCCCAGCTCCTTGAGCTTCTCCCCCTGCTCCTGCAGCCCGTTGAGGGCGATGAAGAGTCGCAGAATCTCGTTCGTGCCCTCGAAGATGCGGTTGATCCGCGCGTCGCGGAGCATCCGCTCCCAGGGCCAGGGCTGCACGAAGCCGCGGCCGCCGGCCACCTGCACCATCTCGTCGGCCGCGCGCCAGAGGAGCTCGCTCGTGAACACCTTCGCGCACGCCGCCTCCAGCGCCACGTCGGTGTCGCCCGCATCCATGAGGTCCGAGAGCACCGCCACCATCGCCTCCGACGCGTACAGATCGGCCGCGATCGACGCGATCTTCCGCTGTGTGATCTCGAACTCGATGATCGGTCGGCCGAACTGCACGCGCCCGGACGCATACGCGGTCATCTCGCTCAGGAGCTTGCGCGTCCCGCCCGTGCACCCGCAGGAGAGCGAGTGCCGTCCCGCGTTGAGCACGTTCACGGCCACACGGAAGCCCTTCCCCACCTCGTGCAGCACGTGGTCATCGGGCACGAAGACGCGGTCGTACTCGAGCTCCGCCTGCGTGGAGCCGCGGATCCCGAGCTTGTGGTACGTGCCGACCACGCGGAAGCCGGGCGTATCGGGGCGCACCAGGAAGGCGGTCGGCCGCTGGACGCGCGCGCCGTCGCGCTCGACCTCCGTCTGCGCGAACGTCGCGATGATCCCTGCGCGATGGCCCAGCCCGATCCAGATCTTGCGCCCCGTGATCAGCCAGCCGTCATTGCCAGGCGCGCGCACGGCCGTGGCCTCGATGTGCTGCGCATCCGATCCAACGTCAGGCTCCGTGAGCGCGTAGGCGGCGAACATCTCGCCACGCGCCAGCGCCGGCAGGTACGTCTCCTGCTGCTCCGGGCTCCCGAACAGCACGATCGTCTTGGCGCCGAGCCCGCAGTGCACCCCCACCACCACGGCGAGCGACGGATCGATCGCGCACAGCGTCGAGAAGACGCGACCGTAGGCCGTCGCGGAGAGCCCCAGCCCGCCGAGCTCCTTCGGGATCGTGAGGCCGAACATCCCCAGCTCCGCGAACGTGCGCAGCACGGGCTCGGGAATCGTCTCCTCGCGGTCGAAGCGCGCGGAGTCGATGACGCCATCCCTTTCGAGTCGCCGCAGCTCGCCCATCAGCCGCCTGACGAGCGCCGCCTCATCCGGATCCCGCCGCTCGAGCGGTTCGGGGAAGGGGAAGAGAAATTCGTGATGGATGTCGCCGAGGAAGAGGCCGCGCGTGAAGGACGGCAGATCGGCGCGCGGGGCGCCCGGGTCACGACTGGGCCCGTTGCGGGGCGGAGATGGCCTGGCAGTCATGAGTAATAATGGGGGTCAGAGTCGAATTTTCGCGCCGCCGGAGGCTACCGGCGCGAAAATGGGTCGGCGCCCGACAGGCCTGCGCGGCGCGCGAACGAACAGCGGTCCGCCAAGGTGGTGTACCTGTTCGCGATGCGTGTCTGACGAATCGGTCGTCCGGCTCCCCGGCCTGAGCGCTATTCGGGGGACGGTGCGCAGTGCCATCGCTCGATTCAGCAGCCGCCGCCGCCCGGCAGGCAGGGTCAGTCCTCGGACCATACTCCAGCGTCACGAGGTCCACCGCTCGCGGCTGTACCGCCTACGCCTCCGCCAGCCGCTCCGGCGTCCCCACGTCGATCCACTCGTAGGCCGACATATCCACCGGCTGGACCACGTAGCCCGCTCGCGCCAGGTCCAGATACCATCTCACGATCGAGAAACGACCGGTACGCTCGGCCAGCCCGAAGATCGCCGGCTCGAGCGTGTGAATCCCGCTGAACGACCACCGCTGGAGCTGGCCCACTGGTTCCCGCACGCGCTCCGACGCGACCACGGCGCCGTCGGGCCCCCGGTTCTCCCACCCCATCAACCCCCGGACGTCGAACAGGAGCGCGCGATTCGTGTTGCGGGCCTGGACCGCCACGCTCGCCACCAGCCTCCCCGCCGATCGCTCCCGCGCGGCGCTGTGGGTCGCAAGGAGCTCGCGGAGCGGGATCTCAGACAGCACGTCCACGTTGTGGAGGAGAAAGGGCCCGGCCTCGCGGAAGAGCGGCGCCGCGGCCAGGAGGCCACCGCCCGTGTCGTAGGGACCGTGGGGCTCCGGCGACAGCGCGATCTCGACACCGGGCGGCGCGTTGCGCTCGAGAAAGGCGCTCACCTGCTCGGCGTGATGGCACGTGTTGACGATGATCCGCGTGACGCCCACTGCCACAAGCCGATCCATCACGTGCGACAGGAGCGGCCGGCCGCGCACCGGGACGAGCGCTTTGGGCATCGTGTCGGTGAGTGGGCGGAGCCGGGTGCCGAGCCCCGCCGCAAGGATCATCGCCTCCATCAGACCTTGCGGTGCCGCAGCGTGACACCCACGTGCGGATGCCGCTGCGCCAGGTGACGCGCCAGCTTCGACGCCATGAAGACGGATCGGTGCCGCCCTCCGGTGCACCCGAACGAGACGGTAAGGCTCGAGAAGCCCCGCGCCACGTACGCCTCAACCTGCGCCTCCACGATCCCGCTCACGCTCTCCCAATACTCCTGAACCGCGGGCGACCGCTCGAGATATTCCACCACGGCATCGGCCTCGCCCGTGAGGTCACGGAGCGCCGGCTCCCAGTGCGGATTGGGGAGCGACCGGCAGTCGAAGACGAACCCGCCGCCGTGCCCCTCCGCGTCAGGCGGGTATCCGTCACGGAACGAGAAGCTCTGGACCAGCACCGAGAGCGCGCAGGGAGCCTCGGGCCGCGGTACGGACTGCATCCACCGGTCGGCGATGTGGCGCAGCACCTGCTCCAGCTCGGGCAGCGCGAGCGGGAGACCGGCGGAGAGAAGGTGATCGAGGTTCCGCGCCGCATGGGGCACGCTCTCGAGAAAGCGCCGCTTGCGCTCGAAGAACCCGCGGTACCCGTAGGCGCCCATCGCCTGCATCAGCCGCACCAGGACGAAACCGACGAATCGTCTCCGGAAATCGGCGCGGTCCACCGCGGTGTACTCGCCCAGTGCGTCGAGATAGTGCTCCAGCAGAGTGGCGCGCACCGCCGGCGGCACATTGGCCTTGGCGTCGTACAGGAGTGAGGCGACATCATAGTGCGGCGCGCCCTTCCGCCCTCCCTGGAAGTCCACGAACCAGGGCTCGCCGTCCCGGATCATGACGTTGCGTGACTGAAAGTCCCGGTAGAGAAAGAAGTCGGCGTCGGCCTCGAGAAGGTGCGCCGTGAGGCGGGAGAAATCGTCCTCCAGGCGCTGCTCGTTGAAGGGAACGTGGGCCAGCTTGAGGAAGTGGTATTTGAAGTAGTTCAGATCCCAGCGGATGGACTGCTCGTCGAAGGCCCGGCGGGGGTAGGCCAGGCTGTAATCGATCACCTTGTTCCCGAGCACCTGGAAGCGGGGCAGCACCGAGAGGACGCGGCGGTACAGCAGCTCGATGTCGGCCGGGAACTGGTCCTCGCCACACTCGACCCTTGCAGCGCTCAACGCCTTGAACAGCGTGGTGTCACCCAGGTCTTCCTCCAGCCACACGCCGGCGTCCTGGTCCTCGGCGTAGATCTCCGGCACGGGGAGGCCGGCTTTCCGGAACGCCCGGGCGAACGAGATGAAAGCGCGGTTTTCCTCACGGTCCGGCCCGATGGCGCCGATGGCCGTCAGTTCCTCGCCCCGGATCAGCCGGAAGTAGTTTCGGGTGGAGCCGTCGGCCGCCAGGTCGAGGATGACGTCCGGACGGTGGCCGAAGCGCTCTTCGAACAGACCGATGAGTCGTTCTTTCACGCGTGATACTCCGCCCGTGCGGGCTCGGGATACGGCACCGGAACCCTCCCCTGCGCCATCCATAAGACGCCCACGGTGGTCAACACTTCACAAGAGATTCCTCGGGCCCCGGCTTGCAGGCCGCCCCGTCGAGCGTGCCGCGATCGCACCGCACCACGGCCGCGCGCACGCGCGTGCAGGCGGCCTCGAGTGACGCCGCCCCAGCCAAACCGAGGACGGGGCGGAGAGGTGGAGCGGCGGCGCCTACCCGTCAGGCGAAGCGACGCGCCGCGCGCTCCTTCGCCTTGCGCGCCTCGACGTCACGATCGCGCGGCGGCGCGTTGATCACGAGCGACGCCAGAAGTTTGTGTGCCGAGGCGGTGACTTCCTCGACGGCCTGGTTGAACACGGCCTCGTTCGCCTTCGAGGGCTTCGTCGTTCCGCTCAGCTTGCGGACGAACTGCAGCGCCGAGGCACGGATCTCATCCTCCGTGGCCGGCGGGGCGAAATTGGCGAGAGTCCTGATGTTCCTGCACATAGGTCGACCGGCGTCAGCGTGGGCCAGTAATCTCCGACGGGAATCGCCCCGGTCAAGGCACCGCAGGACGCACCGTCAGCGCCCGAGCCCGCGGCCTCGGCGCCGGATGACGCGCGAGGCCCCGGGCTCTCCCGTTGCCGGACGACGACGCGCCGCGGTCTACTGGTTGACGGTGATCTCCCGCGTCCCCACCGACTGGCCGTTCAGCATCACCTCGACCGTATACCGCCCCGCGGGCCACCCCGAGGGACGCGCGAGGTGGAACTCCGTGATCGTCGGCCCGCCCGTGGCCGTCGCCGCGGCCACCGCCTGCGAGAGCGAATCCACCACCTGTCCGTCCTGAAACGTCAGCTTGGCCGTCAGCATGGCGTTTGCCGGCGCGTTCTGCGTGGTGACCGAGACGTACATCGTGTCACGCGGCGAGAACATGGTGGTCGCATCGGTCACGCGCTTGTCGGTGCCGATGCTCTTGCCGATGTCGATCGACGTGACGGCCGACGATGGCGTCGTCGTGGTCGGCGTCGTCGCCGCAGCCGGCGAGTCGACGGCGGCACCCGTGTCGTCGCGGGGACCGCACGCCGTGAGCGCGAAGGCGGTCAGCACGAATCCGGCGGAAAGATGAAGTCTCGTCGTGCGCATAGTCGTTCCTCTCATGAGGGCTGCGATGAGTGCGATGACTGCGGCGGACCTAGCCTTTCGGCATCCTGAGGACCTGCCCCGGATGAATCAGATCGGGGTTCTTGATCTGGTCCTTGTTGGCCTCGTAGATCGCCTTCCACTTGCTGGCCTCGCCGTAGCGGCGCTGGGCGATCTTCGACAGGCTGTCCCCCGCCTGGACGGTGTACGTGTCCTGCTGACCTCCTCCGGCGCCGCCGCCCTGCGCGGCCGAGGAGCTCCCGCCTCGGACGTCCGAGAAGTCGGGACCTTTCTTTCTCGCGTCTGCCATCCGCCACCTCCATCTGATGAAGCGGAACCCGTCTTCAACGTGCGTGGAATGCCTTTCCGTTCGGTAGCCGGCCTTGGGGCCCGGGCAGGCCGAAGGGGTCCGCAATCATCGGGCCGCTGCTCCGTCTCTCGTTATGGAACAGGCCGGCGAGCATGGCGCGCGACGAGCGCGCGGCAGAGCCTGCCGTGCCTGACGAGCAGGGCACGGCGGTCGGGCACGCTGGTCAACCGGCTGATCAGGAGGTGGCGATGCGCGGGGCGGCAGCGTCAGCCGCGCCGGCGGGATCCCGCGCCGGTGGTCGCGCCCGGGCTGCGCGTGGTGTCCGCGCGGGCCGGTGGTCGCGTGGCGCGCCGCGTGAACACGATGAAGTCCGCTCGCCGCAGGTGCGCGGTGTCCGCCGCCACAGCGGGATCCGCGACGGGCACACCGGTGATCACCACCACCGGCGCCCCGGGCGCACGTCTCCGGATGCGGTCCACCGTCCCCTGCCCGAAGTCGCTGTGGAACGCTCCGGTCACGTGCAGGACCGTCGCACCCTGCCCCGCCTGACGCAGCGCGCCCACGACCGACTCCGCCATCGTCTCGTCCTTCACGCACTGCGCGAGGTAGAAGCGCTCCGGGCG
>DATIGO010000041.1:0-11107 GCA_035454665.1 Gemmatimonadaceae bacterium
CACGCGCCGCGCCGCCTTCATGATCTTCTGGAGGTGCGCGAGGTTCTCGACCTCGACGAGCGCGGCGCCGGTCACGCGCCCATCCACCGTCCGCAGGTCCATGCTGCGGATGTCCGTGCCCACGGCGCTGACCGCCGCGGCGACGTCGGCGTAGAGGCCGCGCCGGTCGATGCCTTCGAGCGCGAGCCTGACGAGGAAACGCTCCCCCGGCTGCTCGGTCCAGTCGATCTCGAGCCGGCGCTCGGGTTCGTGCGCGAGGATGAGCAGGTTGGGGCAGTCGGAGCGGTGGATCGAGACCCCGCGCCCGCGGGTCACGTATCCCACGACCGTGTCGCCCGGGACCGGCTGGCAGCACTGCGCGTAGCGCACCATGAGCCCGTCGGTGCCCTGGATGCGGATGCCGCGCGAGGTCCCGCGCATCCGGTCCATGAGCCGCTCGAGCGCCGAGGGCTTGGACGGCGGCTCCGGCGACGTCTCCTGCTCCGGATAGAGCTGCTTAAGCACCTGCCCCACGCTCAGGTCTCCCTGCCCGATCGACGCGATGAGGTGCTGCGCGCCGTTCAGGCCCATCTGGTGCGCCAGGGGCTCCAGCGCCTTCTCGTCCAGCTTCGGAAGCCGCCGCTTCCGGATCTCGCGCTCGAGGATCTCCCGCCCCACGCGCTCCGACGACTGGTGCTCCTCGTGCCGCAGCCACTGCCGGATCTTGTGCCGCGCGCGCCCCGTGTGCACGTGCGCCAGCCAGTCGCGGCTGGGTTTCGCGTTAGGCGACGTGATGATCTCGACCGTCTCGGAATTCTTGAGCTGGCGGGCCAGCGGGGCGATCTTGCCGTTCACCTTCGCTCCCGCGCAGTGCTGTCCGATCTCGGTGTGCACCGCGAACGCGAAGTCGATCGGCGTCGCCCCCTTCGGCAGCTGGATCACGTCCCCCGTGGGCGTGAAGACGAAGATCTCGTCCTGATACAGGTCGAGCTTCAGGAACTCCAGGAACTCCGCCGGATCCTTCGCGTCGAGCTGCAGCTCCAGGACCTGCCGGAACCACTGCAGGTGGCGATCCAGCTCGTCCGCCGATTTCGCGTCGGTCTTGTAGCGCCAATGCGCCGCGATGCCGAACTCGGCCGTGCGATGCATCTCGCGCGTGCGGATCTGGATCTCGTAGAGCTGCCGCCCGGGACCGAAGATCGTCGTGTGCAGCGACTGGTACCCGTTCGACTTGGGCTGCGCGATGTAGTCCTTGATCCGCTCCTGCAGCGGCGTCCACCCGTCGTGAATCACGCCTAACGCATGGTAGCAGTCGGGCACGGTGTTCACGAGCACCCGGATCGCGAGCAGATCGTAGATCTCGTCGTACGGCCGGTCGCGCTTCTGCATCTTCTTCTCGATCGACCAGAGATGCTTGGCGCGCCCGGTCACCTCGACGTCCTTGATCCCGGCCTCCTTCAGCACCCGCTCCAGCGGCCCCGCGAGCTGCGCGATGAGCGCCTCGCGCTCCGCCCGCTTCGCCGCCACCATCCGCGCCAGCCGGCGGTATTCCTCGGACTCGAGGTACTTGAACGCCAGGTCCTCGAGCTCCCAGCGCATCTTCGCCATGCCGAAGCGGTGCGCCAGCGGCGCGTACAGATCCATCGTCTCCTGCGCGATCCGCCGCTGCTTGTCCTCCGGCAGCGAATCCAACGTCCGCATGTTGTGCAGCCGGTCGGCCAGCTTGATGATGATCACCCGCACCTCGCGGGCGATCGACACGAGCAGCTTCCGGTAGTTCTCGACCTGCCGCTCCTCGGTGGAGTGCATCGGCAGGTGGCCGATCTTCGTGAGCCCGTCCACGAGTCCCGCGATCTCGGCGCCGAACTCCCGCTCCACGTCCTCGATCTTGACGGGCGTGTCTTCGACGACGTCGTGGATGAGCCCCGTGGCCACCGTCACCGAGTCGAGCTGCAGCTCCGCCAGGATCTTCGCCACCTCCACGCAGTGCGTCACGAAGGGGTCCCCGTTCCGCCGGAACTGCCCCTCGTGCGCCTTGGCGCTGAACCGGTAGGCGCGCGCCAGCAGCTCCAGGTCGAGGCGCTCCGCCGCCGCCTCGCCCAGGGTCCAACCCGGAACGACTTCCGCCAGGGTCGTCGCCACGTGTTCCGCCGTCGCCATCCGCTCAGCCGTCGCCATCTGCTCCCTAGTACCCGGGTTACAGGATTCCCGATTCAGCAAAGCTCACATACCTGCCCCTTCCAATGATTACATGATCGTGTACCGGAATGTCGAGCAGCCGGCCGGCGGCCACCAGCTGCTGGGTGACCGCCCGGTCATCCGGAGACGGCGTCGGGTCCCCGCTGGGGTGGTTATGGACCAGGATGATCGACGCCGCCCGCTCCGCGATGGCCTCCCGGAACACCTCCCGTGGATGCACGAGCGACGAATTGAGCAGCCCCCGGGTGACGGTGACGTCCCGCTCGATCCGGTGCTGGGTGTCGAGCACGGCGACGTGAAACTCCTCCACCGGAAGGTCCTCCAGTCGAGGCGCGAAAACGGCATAGACCTCCCGCGGGGACCGCACCGGGATCCCGTCGTCCCGCCCTTCCGCGGCCAGGCGGCGGCCGAGCTCGAGCACGGCATGCAGCACGACGGCCCGGGCCGTACCAACCCCCGCGACGGCCGTCAGGGCGGCCACGGGCGAGGCCGCCAGGCGGCGCAGGGAGCCGCCCGAACGTGCCAGGATCTCCTGCGCCATCTCCAGCGCCGAGTGCCCTCCAGCGCCGCTGCCGAGCACGAGTGAGAGGAGCTCGACCGCGCTCAGGGCTGGCGCGCCGAGCCGCATCAACCGCTCCCGCGGCCGCTCGGTCGGCGGAAGCTCACGAATGCGCAGCGACCGGCGCCGGAGCTTCGGGGAGCCGGTCAGGGCAGGGGAGAAGGACGTCCCGGTAGCGGGAGTGAAATCCGGAGCCGGCGCCAATGTCGCATCCTCGCGAAGGGTGGAGCGACACCCATAACGCCCAGCCGTCCCCCGCCCGTCACACCCACTCCGGAATGAGGGTCAGAGTCGCATTTCGCGTAATGGGGGTCAGAGTCGAATTACCTGCTGACCCCCCCGCCACGCGGACCCCAGTGACGGTACTACACGCCCGCGCCGTGACACTTCTTGAACTTCTTCCCCGAGCCGCAGGGGCACGGGTCGTTGCGCCCCACGCTGGACCAGTCGGTGCCTCCGACCCCGCCCGCGGCCCCCGTCCCCTGGCCGCTGGCGCCCCCCAGATCCGACAGCTTCCGCGCGCGTCCGGCGCCCACGACCACGGGATCCTGGCGCGCCGCGACGGTCTTCTTGGGTGGCTCGTCCGGCGCCACGTCCATCGTCCGTGACTCGCCGTCACCCGCCCCGACGCTACCACCATTCCCGGTCGCGCCATTCGCATCCATCACGGCGGGCACGGGCTCCTCGGGCACATCTTCCAGGATGCCTAACGCGTTGTAGCGCTTCTTCGGCCGCCCGCCATCGCCATCCGGACGCGCCCCCCCGATGGGAGGCGGCGGCGGAGCCGGCGGCGCGTTGAAGACGAGCTGCGCCCGCAGGAAGCGCTCCGTGAACGTCGTGTGGATGTCGTGCATGAGGTCCACGAACATCGAGTACGCCTCCTGCTTGTACTCGATGAGCGGGTCCTTCTGCCCCCACGACCGGTAGTGGATCGCGTTGCGGAGCTGGTCGAGATCGTACAGGTGATCCTTCCATTTCTCATCCAGCACGTTCAGCATCACGAGGGAGAGCAGGCGCGCACTGAAGCCGGTGCCGTTATCGTCCCGCACGGCGTCGAGGCTCTCCTCCTTGGCCGCGAAGGCCGTCACCGCCGCGGCCACCGCCACACCGGCCACGCCGTCGGGCGTCGTGGGCGGATCATTCCCCTCGAGCTCCGGCACCACCAGCAGGTAGTGCATCAGCAGCTCCTGCCGCAGCAGGCCGAGATCCCACTCGGCCGGCTCCTCGAACTCGGCCAGCAGGTCCTGCGTGCGCTTGGCGACGGCCTTCTCGACCATCTTGAGCGCTTCGCCGCGCAGCTCCTCGCCGCCCTCCAGCGCGAACGACCGCAACGAGTAGATCACCTCGCGCTGCTGGTTCATCACATCGTCGTACTCGAGCAGCCGCTTGCGCGCCTGGAAGTTCTGCAGCTCGACGCGCTTCTGCGCCTGCTCGATCGAGCGGGTGATGAGCGGGTGCGTGAGCACCTCGCCCTCCTGCGCCCCCATCCGGTCCATGAGCCGCGCGATGCGCTCCGACCCGAAGAGGCGCATCAGGTCGTCCTCGAGCGAGAGGAAGAACTGTGACGCCCCCGGGTCGCCCTGGCGGCCCGCGCGGCCGCGTAGCTGGCGGTCGATGCGCCGGGCCTCGTGCCGCTCGGAGCCGACGATGTGGAGGCCGCCGCATTCCTCCACGTCCACGAGATTCCCCTCGGCGTCCTTGACCTGCGAGGGCCGGGGTTCCGTCACGCCCGGACCGAGTTTGATGTCGGTCCCGCGGCCGGCCATGTTCGTCGCGATCGTGATCGCGCCGGGCTGGCCCGCGAAGGCCACGATCTCGGCCTCGCGCTGGTGGTACTTCGCGTTCAGCACGTTGTGCGTGAGCCCGCCGCGCTTGAAGAGCTTCGAGAGCGTCTCCGACACCTCGACGCTCGCGGTGCCGACGAGCACGGGGAACCCCAGCTCGTGCAGCCGCCGGACCTCCTCGACGATCGCGTTGTACTTCTCGCGCCGGGTCTTGAAGACGAGATCCTGGCGGTCGTCGCGCACGATCGGCCTGTTCGTCGGGATGACCGAGACCTCGAGCTTGTAGATCTGGTGGAACTCGGTCTCCTCGGTCTCCGCCGTGCCGGTCATGCCCGCGAGCTTCTCGTACATGCGGAAGTAGTTCTGGATCGTGATCGTGGCGAGCGTCTGCGTCTCGCCCTTGACCCGCACCCCCTCCTTCGCTTCAACGGCCTGGTGCAACCCCTCCGACCAGCGACGGCCAGGCATCGTGCGTCCCGTGAACTCGTCCACGATGAGCACTTCGCCGTCCTGCACCACGTAGTTCACGTCCTTCTCGTACAGCGAGTGCGCACGGAGGAGCTGGTGCACGATGTGGAGCTTCTCGCTCTTGATCGCGTACTCCGTCTCGAGCGCGCGGCGCGCCTCGATCTTCTCCTGCGCCGAGAGGGACTCGTCGTGATCGATCCGGTGCACGCCGGTCGAGATGTCCGGGAGCGCGAACTGGTCGTGGTCCGACGGCGAGAGCAGATCGACCCCGCGATCGGTGAGGTGCACCGAGTGGCCCTTCTCGTCGAGCACGAAGTACAGATCGTTCTCGAGGTCCCCGTACTGCCGCTTCCCCACGCCCAGCTTGCGATCGGCGAGGTAATCCAGCTCCATGCGCTGCACGAGCTGCTTCACGCCGGGCTCCTGCAGCGCCTTGAGCAGACGCCGGTTCTTGGGGTTGCCCAGCTGCGACTTGAACAGCGCGAGCCGCGCGCCGTCCTGGTCACCCGCGGCGAGCAGCCGCTCTCCCTCGGCCACGAGCGCGTTGGCCGCTTCGGTCTGCCGGCGCACGAGCCGCTCCACGTTCGCGTTGTGCTCGGCGAACATCGCGTCGTTCTCGTTCCCCACGGGGCCCGAGATGATGAGCGGCGTCCGCGCCTCGTCGATCAGCACCGAGTCCACTTCGTCGACGATCGCGAACCAGTGCGGCCGCTGCACGCGCTGGTCCAGCGCGATCACCATGTTGTCACGCAGGTAATCGAAGCCGAACTCGTTGTTCGTGCCGTACGTGATGTCGGCCTCGTAGGCGGCGCGCCGCTCCGGCGTCCCCGGCTGCGTGTCGTCGATGCATCCCACCCGCAGTCCGAGGTACGTGTAGAGGTGCCCCATCCACTGCGAGTCGCGGCGCGCCAGGTACGAGTTGACCGTGACGAGGTGCGCCCCCTTCCCCGCCAGCGCGTTCAGATACAGCGGCAGCGTGGCCACGAGCGTCTTGCCTTCACCGGTCGCCATTTCCGCGATCCGGCCGAGGTGCAGCTCGATGCCGCCGATGAGCTGCACGTCGTAGTGCACCATGTCCCACGTGAGCTCGTGGCCCGTGACGACCACCCTGGTGTCCAGGAGGCGCCGGGCCGCCTCGCGGACGGTCGCAAAGGCCTCGGGAAGGAGCTCGTCGAGCGTCTCCGACAGCACCTTGCGCAACTCCGCCTCCGCGCCGCCGCGGCCGTCGGAGCCGTTCAGTTCTGCGTCGATCCTGTCGCGCTCCGCGGCGTCCTTCGTCGTCCGCTTGAGCTCCTTGAGCTCGGCGATCCGCCGTTCGAGCGCTCCGGTGCGCTCCTGTACGATGCCGCGGAATCGCGCCGTCTGCCCCCGCAGCTCCTCTTCCGCGACGCTCTGCAGCCGCTCGTAGTGCTCGTTGATGGCATCGACGATCGGCTGCACGCGGCGCCGTTCCCGCTCGTGCCGGTTGCCGAACACCTTGCCGATGACCTGCTTCAGCATGCTGGCCCCTTATCGGTACAGCCCGTTCGCCTCGACGAATCGGGCCACTGCCTCCGTGACGAAGCCGCGAATCGGCTTCCCCAGCCGCACGCGCTCGCGGATCTCAGTCGACGACACATCGATGCGCCGCGTGGAGAGAATCACCGGCGCGGACGCCTCGACCGCGCCCAGTGCGCGAATCCGCTCCCAGACGCGCCGCACCTCCAGCGCCTCCGTCCCGCTCTCCCTGGAAACGCTGCCGGTCGAACCCGCGACGCCTTCCCCCGCCACCGCCCCAACGGCTCCCCGGCCGCGGGTGAGGACGACCAGCTGCGCCAGCGTGACGACCCGGGCTGGTTCGCGCCAGGACTCCAGGCTCGCGTAGACATCCTCTCCCATCAGAAAAAAACGCTCGTCGTGGGGATATCGCCGGGCGTACTCCTCCAGGGTATCGACCGTGAAAGATAACCCATTCCGGCGGATCTCTAGCGGATCGACGGTGAATCGACGGTCATCCGCGACCATCTCTTCCAGGAGCCGCAGCCGGATCTCCGGCGCGGTGCCGGGCAGTCCCGACTTCAGAGGCTGTTGCGCTGCCGGCACGAAGACCAGGCGGTTCAGCTCGAGCAGCTCGAACGCATCCGAGGCGGCAAGCAGGTGCCCCACGTGCGGTGGATCGAATGTCCCGCCGAGAAGGCCAAGGCGCACGCGTCAGGTCGTATCGCGGCGCGCCGGGGTCGCCTGGGCCGCTGGCGCGACCACAGGACGGCCGCACACCGCGACCACTTCGCGGTCCTGCGGGTACCGCTCGCGCAGGGTATTGCACACGTCGTTCTTGTCGTCCCGGTAGCGAATGGCGTCATACGCTTCGGCCAGGCGCAGGTAGGCATCCCGCGCACGTGCCGCCTCCGGGTACCGCTCGACCACGTCCCGCAGGTAGATGATCGCCGAGTCCCACGCCCGGCGACGGACGTAGTGCATGGCGGTCTCATAGTCCTTGGTGGCGTACATCTCCTGCAGGAGGCGCAGCTGAGCGGTGGCCGAGTCGGCCCAGGGGCTGTCAGGGTACAGGCCGAGCAACGTCTGATAGACGATCGTCGCCTCGCCACCGTACTGAGGATCGAGCGTGGGGCGCCGCCACATCCGCTGGTACTCGCGACCGGCCCGATACATCGCCTGGTCCGCGAGGGTGTCGGTGGCGAAGCTCTCGGCCATTCGCAGGTAGGCCTGCGCCGCGAGCAGGTGATCGCCTCGCCCCGAGTATGCCTGGGCGAGATAATAGTGCGAGAGCGGGAGGAGCGAATCGCGGGCAGGAAGCTCGAGCGTCAGTCGTTCGAACGCCTGCACCGCGTTGTCCCACTTCCGCTCGCGGACTTGCGCGATGCCGGCACCGAAGAGCGATTCGGAGCTCCGGTACTGGCCCACGCGAAAGGAGGGACCACAGGCCATCGCCACGGCAAGCCCGAGCGCGAGGATGGCCGGCTGAGATCGACTGAAGAGCATTGCGGCTGTAAGGTACCCGTCGAAGTCGTAAACGGTTCTGAGACGTGAGACTGCCGCCACCGACCCCGGCGGAGAATCTGGTAAGATAACCGACCGGGAGCGCGGTCGAGGGAGGGGTCGCAACCCCGGGAACCGCCGGACGGCTTTCGCGGCCGAGCCCGGCGAGTGGGCTAGGCTTCGAGTCCCAGACGCGCGCGGAAGTACTCGATGGTGCGCGCCACGCCTTCGCGGAGGCCCACCTTTGGCTCCCAGCCGAGCTGCTGGCGAGCCCGACGGATGTCGGGCTGCCGGACCTTGGGATCATCGACGGGAAGGGGGCAGCAGACGATCTGGGAATCCGTGCCCGTGAGCTCGACGACCAGATCGGCGAGTTCCCGGACCGTGAACTCGTGCGGGTTGCCGATGTTGGTCGGCTCGTGGTCCCCGTGCAGGAAGAGCCGGTAGATCCCCTCGATCTCGTCGTCGACGTAGCAGAAGGAGCGAGTCTGGCTGCCGTCACCGTAGATGGTGAGCGGCTGCCCGGTGAGCGCCTGCACGATGAAGTTGGAGACCACGCGCCCGTCGCGCGGCCGCATGCGCGGACCGTAGGTGTTGAAGATCCGGACGATGCGGGTGTCGACGCCGTGGCTCCGGTGGTAGGCCATGGTCATGGCCTCGGCGAACCGCTTGGCCTCGTCGTAGACGCCGCGCGGGCCGATGGGATTCACGTTTCCCCAGTAGGACTCCGGCTGCGGATGGACGAGAGGATCGCCGTACACCTCGGAGGTCGACGCCAGGAAGAACCGCGCCCCCTTGGCCTTGGCCAGTCCGAGCGCGTTGTGCGTGCCTAACGCGCCGACCTTGAGCGTCGCGATCGGGTGCTCCAGGTAGTCCACGGGGCTCGCCGGCGACGCGAAATGGAGCACCCCGTCCAGGTGTCCCGCCACATACGTGTACGTCGAGATGTTGTGCCGCAGGAACTCGAACCCCGGTTGGCCCGCGAGGTGCGCGACGTTGTCCGGATTGCCGGTGATGAAGTTGTCGAGTCCGACGACGGCATGCCCTTCGGCCAGAAACCGGTCCGCGAGGTGGGATCCCAGAAATCCGGCCGCCCCCGTGATCAGCACCCTCACGCCGTGCCTCCCCCCCGTCCGATGGAAAAGTAGCGGAAACCCAGCGCGTGCATCCGCCCCGGATCATAGAGGTTGCGCCCGTCGATCACCACGGGCTGGCGCAGCGCCGCCCGGATCCGCTGGAAGTCGGGATGGCGGTACTCGTTCCAGTCGGTCACGATCACGAGGGCGTCGGCGCCCTGCACCGCCTCGTAGTTCGACGCCGCGTAGCCGATCCGCTCGCCGATTCGCCGCCTCGCCTCCTTCAGGGCGGCCGGATCGTGCGCCACGACCCGGGCCCCCGCCTGCAGCAGCGACTCGATGAGCGTGAGCGCCGGCGACTCCCGCATGTCGTCGGTGTTGGGCTTGAAGGAGAGGCCCCAGATCGCCACCTGCGCGCCGGCGAGCCCGCCATCGAGCGCGTGACAGAGCTTCTCGAAGAGCCGCCGCTTCTGCCGCTCGTTCGCGGCCTCCACCGCCTCCAGCACGGCGAGGGGCGTGTGGTGTTCCTTGGCCGTGCGGACGAGGGCCTTCACGTCCTTGGGGAAGCAGGATCCACCGTATCCCGGGCCGGGAAAGAGGAACGAGGGCCCGATGCGCGCATCGCTCCCGATGCCCTTCCGCACGAGATCGACGTTCGCCCCCACACGCTCGCAGAGCGCCGCGATCTCGTTCATGAACGAGATCCGGGTCGCGAGCATCGCGTTGGCGGCGTATTTCGTCATCTCCGCCGACGCCACGTCCATGAAGATGATCGGCTTGCCGGTGCGCACGAAGGGTGCGTACAGCTCCGCCATCACGCTCCGCGCGTGGTCCGAGTCCACTCCCAGCACGACGCGGTCGGGCTTCATGAAGTCCTCGACCGCCGCGCCCTCCTTGAGGAACTCCGGATTGGAGCAGAGATGGAACGGATGCTTCGCGTTCCGGGCGACCGCCGCGGCCACGCGCGCCGCCGTGCCCACGGGCACGGTGGACTTGGTCACGACCACGAGCTCGCGCGCCATGTGCCGGCCGATCTGGTCGGCCACCTCGAGCACGTGCCGCAGGTCCGCCGACCCGTCCTCGTCAGGCGGCGTGCCGACGGCGATGAAGACGACGTTCGCCCGGGCGATCGCCGCCGGCACGTCCGTCGTGAAGGTGAGCCGGCCCTGCTGCTGATTGCGCTCCACCAGGGCGTCCAGCCCGGGCTCGTAGATCGGAATCTCGTTCCGCTGGAGCGAGTCGATCTTTCCCGGGTCGGTATCCGCGCAGCAGACGTCGCTGCCCGTCTCGGCGAGGCACGCGCCGACCACGAGACCGACGTAGCCGGTGCCGATGACCGAAATGTTCATGGGACCATCGCGAAGGCCGGTCCGGCGTTCACGCCGTCATCAGCGCCGGATGATCCCGGTGCTGTGCCAGCGACACCACGCGCGCGCCCGAGGGACGCAGCCGCGCGGTCACGTTGCGGGTGTCGATCACGATGCGGGCATGGTCCACCACGAACTGCCAGTCCACGGCCGTGTGATCGGTGATGATCACGACCGCGTCGGCCTGCTGGAGTACCGCCTCCGTGAGCGGGACGCTCCGCTTCGTGTGCGAATCCTCGTGGAAGGACGGGATGTGCGGGTCGTGATACTCCACGTGTGCCCCCCGCTCCTCGAGCAGGCGCATGATGTCCAGGGCCGGACTCTCGCGCAGGTCATCGATGTCCCGCTTGTACGCAATCCCCAGCACGAGAATGCGGCTGCCGTTTACGGCGCGCTGCTGCTCGTTCAACGCTCTGGCGATCTTCCGCACCACGTACTCTGGCATCTCGGAGTTGATCTCGCTCGCCAGGTCGATGAAGCGCGTCTTGTAATTCAGCGTCCGCATCTTCCACGCGAGGTAGTGCGGATCCAGCGGGATGCAGTGTCCGCCGATCCCCGGCCCCGGCGTGAACTTCATGAAGCCGAAGGGCTTCGTGGCCGCCGCCTCGATCACCTCCCAGACGTCCACGCCGAGCTTGTCGCAGACGATCGCCATCTCGTTGGCGAGCCCGATGTTCACGCTCCGGAAGGTGTTCT
>DATIGO010000042.1:0-4544 GCA_035454665.1 Gemmatimonadaceae bacterium
GTGAGCACCTTCGTCCCGAGCAGCGCTCGCACTACGTGATCACCGACGGCGGCGATCAGCCGAACGTGGTGCCGCAGACCGCGTCGATCTGGTTCTATCTGCGCGAGCGTGACTACGCCCGCACGATGGCCATGTTCGAGGCGGCGAAGAAGATGGCCGAAGGGGCCGCGCTCATGACCGATACGCAACTGGACTCGATCATGATCCTGGGCTCGGCGTGGTCGGCGCACTTCAACAAGGCCATCGCCGAGGTGACGTACCGGAACATCCAGCGTGTGGGGCTGCCCAGGTGGGACGAGGCCGACCAGATCCTGGCAAAGGGGCTGCAGAAGGAGCTCGGCTCACGTGAGACGGGACTCGCGACCGAGCTGGACTCGATCGGCGGCCCGGTGAATCTGGAGCGCTCGACCGGCGGCGGCTCCGACGACATCGGCGACGTGGCCTGGAACGTCCCGACCGTCACCCTGCGCTACCCGTCGAACATTCCAGGGCTGCCGGGGCACAACTGGGCCAACGGGATCGCCATGGCCACGCCGATCGCGCACAAGGGGGGTGTGGCGGGGGCCAAGGTGCAGGCGCTCAACCTCCTCGACATCCTCCTCACGCCAAAGGTCGTGGCCGACGCGTGGGACTACTTCAACAACGTGCAGACGAAGGAACAGAAGTACACGTCGTTCCTGGGGCCCAACGACAAGCCGCCCATCTGGCTCAACGCCGACATCATGGCGAAGTACCGCGAGGAGATGCGGAAGTTCTACTACGACCCGACGAAGTTCCGGACGTATCTGGAGCAGCTGGGGATCAAGTACCCGACGGTGAAGTCCGTCGCCCAATAGACTGGCAGCTGACCGCGCATGGCTGGCGGCTGTCCGTCGGTCGCTCTTTTCGGTTTGCAGTCCGCGCATCTGAAGAACACCGAAACAGAGAACACCGACAGACGGAGAGCTGCCAGCGGCGAGCCGTGCGCTACCGGCAACAGCGGCAGGATCTCGCGTCGCGAGCGCGACAAGCAACCAGCTGCGTGGACCGTGAAGTACTCCGTCCGGAGTGAACGCGTGGGCGAAGAGCTGCGCATCCACGCCGATCAGCGTATCGCCTCGATGGTACATCACGGTGGGATTCGTGAACTCACCAGGGCCCCGGCCGCGACGCCCGATCGCGCGCGCGAAGCGGCCGCTGGAATCGAAGACCCGGATCTCATGCGTAGCGGCGTTGGCCACCGCGAAACGGCCATCACTCAGGCGCGCGACGCCGACAACGTTCGCGAACTCCGTCGGCCCCTCGCGGCCGTCTCCACCAATCTCCAGGATTGGCACAGAGTCCACGCGCCACACGTCGAGCGGGCGGTCACCTCGCGCGTAGGTCACGATCCGCACTCCCGCACTGTCGCGGACCGACTGGCCCGGGAGCGGATCCCCCGGGAGCGTGACGAGCGATGCGAGGAAGACGAGCGCGGTCATCGCCGGTCCCGCGCGGGACACGCCGGCCGCATCGAGGAACCGTTCGCAGCCGGACGTCGAGTGCATCGCCGAAACCGGTCCGGGGACGGCCGCACGCAGACGCCGGACGAGCTCCAGGCCGATCCCGCGGCGTCGAAGCTCGGGATCGACGACGAGCTCCGCCAGCGCGGCATACCGATGGCCATCGGTGAGCACGCGCCCCAGGCCGACGAGCCGCCGGCCCTCCCACGCCGCCACGTTGGTCGTGCGCCGGAGCGCGCGCTCCAGTGCCGCCTCGTCGTCGACGGGAACGCCCGCCCGCCGGAGCAGCTCCTGATACGCCGCAGGATCCGGTGACTCCGCGTCGAAGCGGATCCCGGGAACGGCTGACCCGGCCGCTCCGCCGGCCCCGCCACGCAGGCTCTCCACGATCGCCCGATCTCTGACCACGCGCGCGTCACCCTGCCGCGACAGGTCCCGCGAAGCGCCGTTCGGCCCGTGGGCGCGCAGGAAGCGGTGCCCGCGCTCCCAGACCCATCCGCCGGCGCGCCCCAGCAACAGCCCGATCGCGCCGCACACGACGCCCGCGCCGCAGATGATGGAGATGAAGTACGCGAACCCCTTCGTGATCTCGCCGGTCTGGAACCCCACCTGGAGAAACGGCCACGCGATGGGCGCCGAGCCGAGAAAGCCGACGAGAAACCCGAAGAACGCCGAGAGGTCGGCGATGCTGTTGCGGCGAATGAGGTAGAACTCGCTCACGCCGTATGGTAACGTCGCGCCCCATCCCGTACACCTTGACAGCCGACACCAGCGCGCTCTATTGTCGAATGTCGAGGTATCACGGAGAGACCATGCGATCGTGGCTGACGCGCCGATTCCGTGCCCTGCTCCGCCGGGATCGGCTGGAGCGCGAGTTGCACGAGGAGATACGCCTGCATGTCGAGCTCGAGGCCGAGCAGATCGCCCGCGCCACCGGCGTGCCCGTCGACGAGGCGCGACGTCGCGCGCTCGTGGCCTTCGGCGGCATGACGCGCGTGACCGAGGAACACCGCGACGCGCGCGGCGTGCGCTGGCTGCAGGACCTCGCCCAGGACATTCGCTACGCCGCCCGGGGCCTGGCCCGGAATCCCGGCTTCGCGCTCTCCGCCGCGCTGATCCTGGCGCTCGGGATCGGTTCCACCACCGCGGCGTTCAGCGCGGTGAATGCGGTACTCCGCGATCCCAACGACGACCACCTGGCGTTTCTGTTCTTCCGCGGCTATCCGTCGTTCTCCACCGTCGACTTCCGCGCCGTCGAGGAGCAGCAGCGCAGCTTCACCGACGTCGGCGCCATGCGCGGCCGGGAGGCTGCCTTCACGGCGGGTGGCGAGCCGGAGCACGTCGACGTGGGTGCGGTGACGTCCGGTTTCTTCCGGGCGCTGGGGCTGCGACCCCTGGCCGGGCGGCTCATCGAACCTCGTGATGAACCGGTTGGCGCACCCCTGGTCACGCTGATCAGTCACGAACTGGCCGAGCGTGTCTTCGGGTCTTACGCAGGCGCGATCGGCCGATCAGTCAATATCGACGGCGCGGCACACACGGTCGTGGGGGTGATGCCGCCGAAAGCCAGTGCCACTCCCGCATTCGCGGCTGACGTCTGGCCCGTGATGCAGCTGGCGCAGCCAGATCGCCGCGGTCCCTTCGGGATGTACGTGATCGCGCGACTGCGTCCGGGCGTGACGTTCGAGTCCGCTTCAGCGGACGTGGCACTCATCAGCGAGCGCATTTTCCCGCTCTGGGCCGGCGGCTTCCAGGATACCGGCGCCCGATTCGAAGCGGTGCCGATACGCAGAGCGCTGCTGCGCAACGCGTCGAAGATGATCGGCATCTTCACCGCAGCGGTCGGGCTCGTGCTGCTGATTGCCGTGGCGAACGTCGCGAGCCTGCTGCTCGTGCGGTCGATCGGCCGCTCGCGCGAGCTTGCGCTCCGGGCCGTGCTCGGTGCCTCGAGGCAGCGGCTCGTCAGGCTCTTCCTCACAGAGAGTCTCGTGCTCGCGCTGGCCGGCGCGGTCATCGGCCTCGCCCTCGGCGCTGTGGGACTCCGCGCGCTGATCGCGCTCGGGCCGCGGCTGCCCCACCTCGCGGCGGCGCAGCTCGACGTCCGCGCGATCGGATTCGCGCTGGGCGTCGCCCTCCTCTCCGGCCTGGTAGCGGGCGCATACCCCATCGTGCGTCTCATGCGCGGCGGACTTCAGCAGGCGGCACACAGCGGCGATCGCGCCATCGGCGGTGGACGGCAGACGCAGCGCGTCCGCAGCGCCTTCGTCGTCGCTCAATTCGCGTTCGCGCTTCCACTCCTCGCCGTTTCGGGGCTTCTGCTCAACAGCTTCCTCCGCCTGCAGCGCGTCGACCCGGGATTCGATACGAGCAACCTGCTCACCGTTCGCGTGGGACTTCCCGCGGGCCGGTATCCCAACGACAGCCTCGTCGCGCAATACTGGGCACGAGCACTCCCGCTGCTCCGTAATCTGCCCGGCGTGCGCAGCGCCGGCCTCGGCACCGACATGCCACCCAACAACTACGGCAACACGAACAACTACAATCTTCTCGACCGGCCCGTGGCTCCAGGAACGGAGGAGCCGAACGCGCCATGGCCGTCGGTGGATCCGGAGTACTTCGCGACCCTGGGCGTCCGCTTGCTCGAGGGGCGGATGTTCGGTCCGGTCGACGCGGACACGGCGGCGCCGGTCGCGCTGGTCAGCCGCTCATGGGCCGAGAAGCACTATCGCGGTGAATCGGCGATCGGGCGCCGGATGGTGAGCGGCGGATGCACGGAGTGCCCACCCACGGTCGTGGTCGGCGTCGTCGAAGACGTGCGTTACTCCGGGCTGCGGTCCGAAGATGCCGTGGCACTCTACGCCCCACTGGTCGGCGGATGGAGCCGGGAGGTCAACCTCTTCGTGCGCACGACCGAGCGGCCCGAACTGCTGGCGGACCGGGTCCGTGAGGCGCTCCGCTCCGTCGATCCCGGGATCCCGCTCGACGACATCGCCACGATGAGCGAGCGGGTGTACGCGACGATCGCGCAGCCGCGCCAGTGGGCCGGACTCGTGGGGGGCTTCG
>DATIGO010000043.1:0-12063 GCA_035454665.1 Gemmatimonadaceae bacterium
CGCCCCTGCGCGTTCCGGTCACGATCCCGCAGCGGCTGCTCGGTTCGCCAACGACGTCGCAGGCCGCGCCATCTGCCGATGACGACGCGAGGGCCACGCGTGCCGCGAACGCGTCGGGGTTCGTCGTCCTCGAGAGCCACCGGGCGGCCGAGATCGCGCCGAGCGGTCCGTCGGATCCGGCGCCGGCAGGAGCGGAGCCGGCCTCGTGGACTGCCGGCCTTTCGCTGACGGACTGGCTCCTGGCCGGCTGGATGCTTGGCGCCTCGCTGCTCGCGATCCGCCTGCTCGTCGGCTTCGCGGCGCTGCGCCGCCTGCGCCGCCGGGCGCGGGAGGTCGAGGACCCGGCGGTGCTCGACCTGGTCTCCATCTGCGCGGCGCGGATCGGCACGCACGCCACCCCGCGGCTCCTCGCGAGCGCGACGCTCTCGATGCCGTGCACGGCGGGCTGGATCCGTCCGGTCGTGCTGCTGCCTGACGAATACGTGTCGTGGTCGCGCGACCGGCTCGAGGTCGTGCTGCTGCACGAGCTGGGGCACATCCGGCGGATGGACATCGTGCCCCACCTGCTCGCCGAGGTCGCGCGCGTGGTGTACTGGTTCAATCCGCTCGTCTGGCTCGCCGCGGCGCGGCTGCGTGCGGAGGCGGAGAGCGCGACCGATGAACGCGTCGTCCACGCCGGTGCCCGGCCGTCCGAATACGCCGATCATCTGCTCGACATCGTGATCGAGGCGAAGCGGGTCTGGCATCCGGCGCCGCTCATCCCGTTCGCGCGGCGGTCCGAGTTCGAGGGACGCATTCTCGCCATCCTGGAGTCGGGCGGCCGGGCGCTGCCGAGCGCGCGCCGGGCGGCCGGAGTCGTGGTGCTGGTCACGGGGCTGAGTCTTGGCGTGGCCTCGATGGGCGCCGCGACGCTGTCCCCTCCGGTCTCGCCGATCAGCGGGACGGAGCGTACCGCGAGTGTCCCCGATGGAGACGCGGTGGTGCCTGACGAGCTGCGCGACCGGGACTTCTCGGACCTTCCCGCGCCGCCGGCGAAGCGGCCGACGGAGCAGAATCCCGATCGCGCGGGCACGATCGGCGCATTGGCCGAGGCGCTGCGCGATCCCGTCGCGTCGGTGCGCCAGGCGGCCGCGGAGGCGCTGGGTGCCGCGCGCGACAGCATCGCCGTCCGCGCGCTGATCGAGGTCCTGCGCAGCGACGAGAGTGCGATGGTGCGGCGCAGCGCGGCGTGGGCCCTCGGCGAGCTGAGCGACGCCGCGGCCGTCCCCGCGCTCTCCGAAGCGCTCACCCGCGACCGTGACGTCGAGGTACGCAAGAACGCGGCGTCGGCGCTCGGCAGCATCGACTCCCCGCAGGGAACGCCGGCGCTGATCCAGGCGCTCGAGCGCGACGCCGAGGTGTCGGTGCGCGAGCAGGCGGCGGAATCCCTGGCCAGCATCGAGGATCAGGCGTCGATCGACGCGCTCATCCGCGCGCTCGACCGGGACGACGATCCGGGGGTGCGGCGGGCCGTGATCGATGCGATCGACAACCTGGAGGCGGCGCGCGCGCTGCCCGCGGTAAGCCGTGCGCTGCGCGACGCGAACGCGGAGGTCCGCCGCGCCGCGGCGGAGGCGCTGGGGTCCATGGACGACCGCGACGCCGTGCCCGCGCTCATCAACGCGGCGCGCGACGGCGACGCGGAGGTGCGGCAGGCCGTGATCAATTCGCTCGGCCACCTGAGCGACCGCCGTGCCCTGCCGGTGTTCGTCGCCGGGCTGGCGGACGCCGACGTCGAGGTCCGCCGTTACGCCGCCCAGGCGTTCGGCAACCTGGACAACGTGCGCACCGCGCCGCCGGAGCTCATCCGCGCGATGGACGACCGCGACGCCGAGGTGCGGCACGCCGTGGCGCACGCGCTCGGCAGCATCGAGGATCCCGACGCCGTTCCCGCGCTGATCGCCCACATCGGCGATCCGAACGTCGAGGTCCGGCGGGCGGTGGTCGACGCGCTGGACGACTTCGACGACCCGGCCATCGTGGGCGCGCTGCGCACCGCGCTCAGAGACACGGATCCCGAGGTCCGGGAGTCGGCGGCGAAGGCCCTCGGCAACCGGAATCGCAAGTGAGCGCGGTGCGGGTCGTCGTCGTGCTCGCCGCCGCGGTCGCGGTCCTCCCCGTGGTGCTGCGCGATCGGGACGCGGGCCCCGTGACCGCGGGCGCGGCAGCTCTGCCGGCCACCGCCCAGGAACAGCGGGCCGATCCGGCCGCGGTGCGTGCCTTCCTCGACGGGGTGCGCGGCGCCAACGCGATCCAGTGCGAGGTGATCCTGCAGTCGTTCGATTCGTGGAGCTCGAACCGCGCACCGGACCGCGACAGCGTGGCGTGGTCGGTCACGACCGTCGTCAGGCGGCGGATCACCGCGCCGCAATCGGTGCCGGATCTGGTGGCCGCGCTCCGGGGAGGCGACGACTGCGCCGCGCGGGTCGCCGCACGCCTCCTGGGCCGGAGCCGCCTCCCCGCGGCACGGGGCGAGCTGCTCTCGGCGTTAGGCGACGCGAGTCCGCAGGTGCGCCGGCTGGGCGCGATCGGCCTGGGATTCAGCTCGGATACGACGGCGAGCCCACAGCTCGTGCGCGCCCTGGCCGATCGTGACGCCGGCGTGAGGGCCGCGGCGGCATGGGCGCTGGGGGCGGTGCACTAGCGGCAGGGGCAGGGCGATCCGCTGTCCGCTAGCGCGACCACGGCGGCACGACGTCGTTCGCGCGCGCGTAGGCGATCGACTGCCCCAGGTGCTCGTTCATGTGCGCGACGAGCTGGAGGAGCACCGCCCACTGCGGCACCGTGCGGCCGTACAGCCGGGTGTTGGCGCTGAGCTGCGCGGCCGGCATGGCGGCGATGGACTTCCGCACGTGCTCCGCCGAGCGCCGGAGCAGCGCGACGATCTGGGCCTTGTCGCGCATCGCCTCGAGCGTATCGGCCTTGATGTCCGCCGGCGTCGTCACGCCCATCGCCGTCGCGGGGTAGTAGAAGTTGTAGTTGGCGATGTGCGCGTACACGTGGCCCACGGGCATCGCGTCGGCGCCTGGCTTCCACTGGTACTTGTCGGCCGGCATCGCCTCCGCCAGTGCGATCACCTTGTTCATCGACAGGTCGAAGTGCGACATGAGCTCCGAGCGCAGCGCATTCGCATCCTGCGCGAACGCGGTCACCGGACAGCTCAGGCCGATCAGGACGCTCAGCAGGGCGCGGCGCGAGGCATGCATCGGACTCTCCCCTGGACAGCGTGGGATTTCGGCACGACCACGCGAGTAATGGAATCGCCGCTCGCGTTCCCCGCAACGGTGCGAAGCCGGCGCACCGCAACCCGTTCCACTGCCAGTCCGGCCCCGGAGACCGCGATCCCGCGACACAACGGCTCATGGTGACCGGTTCGGCGCCATCGGCGCGGTCACCGGCGACCGATGCGATCCCCGCGCACGAGGAACCGTCCCTCGATGCGCATCGGGAGCGGATCGCCGGCGAAGGGCGCGTCGGCCGGCCCGGGGCGCTGCGCGTGGACGTGCAGATGCGGCTCGTCCGTTCCGCCGGAATTGCCGACCAGGCCGATCGTATCACCGACGGCCAGTTCCGCACCGGGCTGCACGCGAATGCTGCCCTGCCGGAGGTGTCCGACCAGGACATGCACGCCGTTGCACGCGAGGAAGACGTGATTCCCCGCCGGGTGCTCGCGGTCATACTGGGGCACTCGCATGTCGGGGAGTCCATCCGCGACGCGCACCACCTGACCCGCGCACGGGGCCAGGACGGGATCGCCGAAGATCTCGTATGCGGCCGGATCCGGGGGAAGGAGCCCCGAGGCGCGCAGGCCGGTCGCGTCGATCGCGACCAGATCGACCGCGTAGCCGTTGCCGCGCCACGGCTGCAGCCGGGCGATCGACGTGTCCATCGACGCCTGATGCGCGTTGACGAGGAGCGCGTCGCCGCCGTTCACCACGAGATAGCGGCCGCGCCCGAGTGGCAGTTGGAGGTCGACGATCGCTCCGTCGGGGATGCGGGCAGCGGCCCGCGTGTGCAGGACCTGGAAAGCGGCGAAGATCGCGACGACGAGGAAGACGGCGAGGCGAAGCCAACCCGGCACATCACGCGGCATCCCTCGTTCGAGCCGGCCGCGGCGGAACTGCCACACGGCCACGAGTCCGAGGCACGCGGCGGCGGCGTACGGAGTCCACCAGGGCGGAAAGAGCCAGACGCCGATGCGCGCGATGGCGGCCAGGACGAGGAGGGAGCCGATGAGCTGCGCCGCCCAACCCACGATGCTCCGGGGCGCGAAGACCGCCAGCCAGAGCACCAGGAGGATGGGCGCGACGAGCTGCGTGATGAGAACGGCTCGCAGTGTCAGCGCCCTCCGGGCCTCGGGCGGAGGCGCCCGTACGCGAACAGGGGATGCACCGATGCCCGGCCCTGGACCAGCTCGGCGACGTGCTCGCCTAACGCGGGACCCATCTTGAACCCGTGGCCGGAGCCGCCGCCCACGAGCCAGACATTCTCGAGCTCCGGATGCCGGTCCACGAGGAAATGGCCGTCGGTCGAAGCCTCGTACTGGCAGACGCGCGCCTCCGCCAGCGGTGCGTCGGCCAGGGCCGGGAATCGCTCGCGCAGGATCGCGCGCGCCCTCGCGAGCCCCTCGCGACTGGGCGTGCGGTCCAGCGTCGTGGGATCCACCTCCTCACCCGCGGTGTCGTCCGCCACCTTGAGGCCGCGGCTGTCGTGCACGGGGAGCCCGTACACCAGGCGCTCGCCCATGTGTACCCAGGCGGGCAGCGCCGCCGCGTCGTAGCGCGTGTCGCCCGGCGGTGTGCCGAAGAAGAAGACCTCCTGCCGGGTGGCGACGATCCGGCGGCCGATCGCCTCCGGGAAGACCTGCGCCATCCACGGGCCGCACGCGAACACGAAGCGATCCGCCTCCAGCACACCGCCGTCGGCGAGCGTCACGCCGGACAACCGGGCGCCGGCGCCCGTGCCGGGACGGACCCAGGCCTGCCGGTATTCACCACCCTCCTGCACGAACGTCTCGCGCACCAGTGCACAGGCCGCGCGCGCCGTCAGGAATCCCGCCTCGGGCTCGAAGAACACCGTGCGCACGTCGCGAAAGCTCATCTGGGGCCAGCGGCGCGCGGCATCCGCCGGCGAGAGCTCGTCCACGGCGAGTCCCACCGCCCTCATGGGCTCGAGCGATTGGCGCACGTAGGCGTCGTCACCGGCACACATCCAGAGTGCGCCGGTGGGAACCAGGACCCGACGATTCCAGCGCCGCTCCGCCTCGCGCCAGAGCCCTAACGCGCGGGCGGCCATCGCACTGTACAGTGGCACGCCGCCGTACACCGCGCGGATGACGCGTGTTTCGCCGCCTGACGAGGCCCGCGAGTGTCCCGGGCCCCAGGCCTCCACCAGCGTGACGTCGAGCCCCGCGCGCCGGAGCGCGAGCGCCGTCCAGCCGCCGAAGGCCCCCGCGCCCACGACCACCACGCGGCCCGGCGCCTGCCGCCGGCGCCTCCCTCGGCGTCCCTCGTCAGGCCCACCCAGGGCCGCGAGTCGTGACGCCATGGGTGCCGCCACGACGGACCCGACGAATGCGCGTCGCGAAATGGGCGTCGTCATGCCTCCGATGTTACACGATGTTACACCGCTCAGTAGTCGAAGCCCAGTGTGAGCCCGAGCGTCCGCGGCGGGTTGGTCAGGTACCCCACGCGCGCCAGCGTCCCGCGCTCCCGGTCGAGTGCGAGGAACGCACGCTCATCCGTGACGTTGTTCAGGTAGAGGGCCATCTCCCACTCCGAGCGGATCACGCCAAGGCGCAGGTTAAGCAGATTGTAGGCCGGAAGCTCCGGTTCGAAGGTGAAGGTGGATGCCGTGAGCGGCGCACCGATCGTGTTGGGCGCGAACGCGTTCAAGTTCACGACGCCGAAGCCGGCGGCGTGATCGTCGATCTGCGTGAAGCGCGAGCCTACGTAGTGGTAGGTGGCGGTGAAGAAGCCGTCCCCGTCCAGGAACGGCCGCCGGAACGTGAGAGCCGCGGCGGCCTGCAGGCGCGGCACGCTGGGCAGGCGATTTCCTTCCTGGATCCCGGACACCACGGTCACGTTGCCCTGCGCGTCGGTGGACGTGAGGGTCGAGCGCAGCTCGGCGTCGGTGTAGGTCGCCGAAATGGAGAGATCGACGCTCTCGTTGGGTGCGGCCGTCAGCTCGATCTCCGCGCCCCGGCTCACCGACTCGGGCACGTTGAAGACCAGTCGGGACGAGCACGAGCCTGCCGTGACGGTGAGCTGGAGGTCCGTGATGTCCATGTAGAAGCCCGACAGATTCAGCGAGGCGCGGCCACCCATGAGCTCGGTCTTGGCTCCGATCTCGTAATTCCAGGCCGTTTCGTCCGTCCACGAGTCGCGACCACTGAAGGTGACGAGGTCGGCCGGGGTGCAGAGCGGCACGTTGAGGGGATCGTTGATCCCGCCCAGGCGGAAACCGCGCGACGCCTGCGCGTTGAGGGTGATCTCATCGGTCGCGCGGAAGCTGGCGATGAAGCGCGGCGCGAAGCCGTCGGCTTCGGTGGAACCGGGCGTCGACACCACGGTCGTGCCCGTACTGTCGTGGGCGAAGATGCCGTCGAACACCTGCTCGCGATCCTCGGTGAAGTCGTAGTAGCGGAGTCCCGCGGTCAGGTCGAGCCGGGGCCCGAGGCTGAGCGTGCCTTCCCCGAACAGGGCGGTCTGTTGCAGGTCGTACGCGAGGTCGGAGAAGAACAACTCGTCGCGTGCGGCGCGGAGTCCCTGGGTGGAGCTTCCGGTGGCGGCCTCGTAGCCGGACACCAGAAGGCTCTGGCCGTAATCGCGCTGATTGCTGCTGAAGAACCCACCCACGAGCCACCGGAGGCGTCCCCCGGCGCCGGCGAGGCGCAGTTCCTGTGTGAGGACGCTCGACTGCGTGGCGTCGTCGAGGGGGGCATTCAGCGTGTAGATCTCCTCGGGGAAGCCCTGGTCGCCCCCGGTGATGCTCGAGGTGAGGGCGCCGGCGTCGCGCACGACCAGCACGTCGCGATTCGTGTAGGACGTGATCGACGTGAGGTTCATCGGACCGAAGTCGTAGCGCAGATTCAGGTCGCCAAGGAGGAAGTCGTCCGTGAAGGGCTCGTCGATCTGGGTGAAGAGCTGGCGCTCGCCTAACGTCACCGCCGGCCGTGAGGTCGTATACGGATTCGCGAGAATGTTGTAGTCGTCGATGCGGTTCCAGCCGTCCGTCTCGACCGTCTGGAAGATGAAGCGCGGGGTGATGCTGACGTTGACGCTGGGCTCGAACCGCAGCGCGGCCCGCACGCCGGTCCGGGTGCCCGTGTTGACGTTCCTGTCCACGCTGAAATCCGGCTGCACGGCGTCCATCCACCCGGGCAACTGGTTGTGATAGACGATCACGCGCGCCGCGGTCCGGTCGCCAAGGGGCACGTTCGTGCCGATCTTCACGCCGGCGCCGCCGGTGCCACCGTCCACGTAACTCCCGCCCAGCTCACCGAAGGTGCTGTGGGTGCCGAGCTCGGGCTGGTTGGTGATGTAGCGAACCGTGCCGGAGAGCGAACCGGCGCCGAACAGGGTGCCCTGCGGGCCGCGGAGCACTTCCACGCGCGACACGTCGAAGAGATCGAGGTCCGGCGTGAAGAGCGAGAGCGAGATCGGTGAGTCGTCGAGGTACGCGCCCACCTGCTCCTTCACGCCAGGCTGGTCCCGGGCGATCTGGCCCGCGGAGGCGCCGCGGATGGCCACCTGGCTCTGGCCGGGCCCCAGGTTCTGCACGCTGAACCCCGCCACGTTGATCGCGATCGTCTCGATGCTCTCGGCGCCGCGTTCCCGGAGCACCGCGGCAGTCGGGGCGGCCACCGAGAAGGGCACGTCGGCCAGCTCCTGCTCGCGGAGGGTGGCGGTGACGGTGATGGCCTGGAGCGGTGCGGTTTCGAGGGTGAAATCGACCGTCGCGCTGCCGTCGACCTCGATGTTCCCGCGCGTCGCGCGCCGGAAGCCGATCTGCGACACGGTGACCGTGTAGCGGCCCGGCGTCAGGCCCGAGACCGTGTACACGCCGTCCGGCCCCGTGGTGGTGGTCCGCGAGACGCCGGTGGTGTTGCTGATGACGACAATCCTGGCCCCTTCGCGCAGGGTGCCTTGCTCGCTGCGCACCGTACCCGTGATGCGGCCGGTGGGGGTCTGCGCGAGCGCGAGGGCCGCGGGCGTCACCGCGGCCAGGGCGACGGGCAGGGCGACGGCACGCACGATGAAGGTCCAGCGCCGGCGACGGGTGTCGAGCATGGACGCATCTCCTTCGAAGGTGGGGCTGCCACGGATCGAAGGTCCGGGCCGCAAGAGTCCGGCCAGCGATGGCGCCGTGGCGCGTTAGGCGCCGGAGGCGGGCTCGGCGGCATGGCTCCGCCGCGCGCGCCGGGCGGTCTCACCCAGCGGACTCATCGCAAGCGCCCGGACGCCGATGCGGTGCCGCCCCGGCGGGCCGGGATCCGGCGCTCACTCCTCGCGCAGCACGCGCATCGCCGGACGCCGCACGACGCGCCGCACGGGATCGGACATGGCGGCGAGCGCAATCAGCACGAGCAGCCCCAGCGTTCCCGCCGCGGCGAGCGGATCGGCCGGCTGCACGCCGGGCACCACGCCGGTCGCGGCCAGGGCCACCGAGAGTCCCACGCCCGCCGTGAGTCCGACCGCGATCCCGATCAGCGGCGCGCGCACGCCGCGGCGCAGCACGAGCAGCGTCACGTCGCGCGGCGTCGCGCCTAACGCGATGCGAATCGCGATCTCGCGCGCCCGGCGCGACACGGCGAAGGCGGTCACGCCGTACACACCGACCCCCGCGAGGATGAGACCGAACAGGCCCATGCTCGCGGCCACCCAGGCCGCCAGGCGCTGCGGCAGGAGGAAGAGCTCGAGCGCTTCGGTAATGGGACGAAGCGGCGGGATCGGGAGGGTCGGCAGGCCCGCACGCAGCACGCCACGGGCCGCGCGTGCCACCTCGCCGGCCGCCCCCGGTGCCGTCCGGACGTGCAGCACCATCTGCGACGTGTACGCCTGCTCCAGGGGCACGTAGTACTGCGACTCCTGCGGCTCCCCCGGCATCGTCAGGCGCGACGCACCCGCCACGCCGACCACCTCGAATTCACGCCGATACGCGCCCTCTCCCACGAAGAAGCGCTGCCCGACCGCCGGCTCCGTCGCCCACAACCGGCGCGCCATCGTCTCGTTCACGATCGCGACCGCCGGCGCCGAGGCGCCGTCGGTCGCGGCGAAGTCGCGGCCCGCGCGGAGCGGAATCCCCATCGACCGGAGATAGTGCGGCGAGACGCGGCTCACGCTCGCGTACAGGCCGTTGGCCACCGTGGGCTCGGTGCCCAGCCGGTACACGAGCCCGAACGACGACCGCCCGCCGATCGGCAGCTTGGCGGCGAACGACGCCACCTCCACGCCCGGGAGCGCGGCGATGCGGTCGCGCGCCTCCCGCGCGAACGCCAGTCCGGCCTCCGGCGTCGCGCCGTTCAGCTCGAGATCGATCGCGCTGACCAGCACGCCGTCGAGGTCCCATTCCGGCTGCAGCGCGTGGATCGAGTCGATCGCGCGGGCAAAGAGCGTGGTCGCGATCACCAGCACCGTGGTGAACGCGAGCTGCGCGCCCACCAGCAGCGCGCGCAGCCGGTTCCGCCCACGGGTCTCCGAGGAGCCGCCCTCCTTGAGCGCGGACACGATGTCGAAGCGGCTGGCATTGAGCGCGGGCAGCAGGCTGAACGCGACCGCCGTGCCGAAGGTGACCGCGAGCGAGAAGAGCAGCACCCGACCGTCCGCGGCGAAATCCGCACCCAGGCGCCCCGGAATCGGCACGGGCGGGGCGAACCCGGTCAGCAGGCCCGTGGCCCAGATCGACAGCAGCAGCCCCGCGGCCCCCGCGATCGCGAAGAGCACCGTGACCTCCGTGATCACCTGCCTGACGAGGCGGCCGCGCGTGGCGCCGATGGCGCGGCGTACCGCGAGCTCACGCTGCCGGTCGAGCGCGCGCGCCAGCAGGATCGTCGTGACGTTCACGCACGCCATGGCCAGCGCCAGGCCCACGAGCACGAGCAGCACCGAGAGAAACGCGGCGACGCCGCCGCGAACCGTCCCCGGGAGCGGACCCCACGGCTCCACCGCGAGACGGTATGGCGCGCGGTTGGCGACGCCTGCCGTCTCGCGCTCGAGCCGATCCGCGACCGCGGACAGTTCATCCGCCGCCCGCTCCGGTGAGACGCCTGGCGCGAGGCGGCCGAGCAGCTCCAGCGAGCTCGAATTCGACCGCGTGAACACGGCGGACTGGGGCAACCCCGGCATCGCGAGGCCAAGCGGGAGGAAAACGTCCTGCAGCAGCGCGGTGTGGTGACCCGTGAAGCCCGCGGCGAGCACGCCGACGATCTCCACGGGCACGCCGTTGATGCGCACCACGCGGCCGATCACGTCGGGGGCGCCGTTGAGCTCGCGCTGCCAGGCCTCGTGGCTGACGACCGCCACCGGCGCCACACGTGGCCAGCTCGCCTCGTCCGGCGCGAAGGTGCGGCCGAGCGCGGCGCGTACGCCGAGGAGGTCGAAGTAGTTCCCGGTGACGGCGAGCGCACCGCGCGTGACCGGCTCGTCCCCGGTCAGGATGGAGACCTGCGTAAGAACCAGGGCCCCGAGGCCCTCGAGGATCGGCCGCTCCTGGCGCAGGCGATCGAAGACCTGCCAGGTGACGTCGGTGCGCTGGCCCTGGACCGAGCGCGCGATTTCCACGAGACCTTCGGGCCGCGTGACGCCTGGGACCGGCTTGAAGAGCAGGCCGTTGGCGATGCTGAAGACGGCGCTGGTAGCGGCCATGCCGATCGCGAGGCTCGTGATCGCGGCCGCGGCGAAGGCCGGGCGGTGGGCGAGGGCGCGGAGGGCGAGGCGGATGTCCTTCAGCAGGAGGTCCATGGACTCGGGCCGGAGGGAGACGGGATCACAACGGCGCCGGGCGGGCGGGGTTTCGGTCGCGCCGAGGAGACTCCCCCAGGCATGTCACTCCGATTCGGTCGTATTCGTGGGCGTGCCCGAACGGCGGAATGGGCACACGCACCGGCTTCGGCCCGCCCCAATGCCGCCGCCGCGCGTTCGGGGGCATTGGTTTTCGCGCGGCCCGACGAGAACCTACCGTCCCCGCATCCCCCGCCCCAGCTTAGAGGGCACTGGACCCAAACGGAGTCGGCGTAATGCGTTTGCTCGTTCCCAGCGTTTTCGCAGCGCTCCTCGCGCTGCCCGTCGCGGCCACTGCCCAGCAGACGGCCACCCGTCCCGCCGCGCGCGCGGCGCAGGCCGCACCCACCTCGCCACTCTCAATAGATACCGCCGCCTTCGCGTCCCTTCGATGGCGCGAGGTCGGCCCCGCGCGCGGCGGCCGCTCCGTCGCGGTCGGCGGCTCGGTCGCCCGGCCCAACGAATACTGGATGGGCACCACCGGCGGTGGCGTCTGGAAGACCACCGACGGCGGCCTCACCTGGCAGCCGATGAGCGACCGCTTCTTCGGCGGCACCATCGGCGCCATCGCGGTCGATCCGCGCAACCCCGACGTGGTCTGGGTCGGCGGCGGCGAGACGTGCATCCGCGGCAACACCGCGCACGGCGACGGCCTCTGGAAGACGACCGACGGTGGCCGCACCTGGGCGCTGATGGGCTTGAAGGAGACGCGGCACATCGCGCGCGTCCGCGTACACCCGACCAACCCCGACATCGTCTACGTCGGCGCACTCGGCCATGCGTTCGGCAACAACCCCGAGCGCGGCGTCTTCAAGACGACCGACGGCGGCAAGACGTGGGCGAAGATCCTCTATCGCAACGACTCGACGGGGATCTCGGACCTGATCATGGATCCGAACGACCCGAACACGCTCTACGCGGCGTTCTGGCACGCATATCGTCGGCCGTGGATGCTGAACTCCGGCGGTCCTGGTGGCGGGCTCTTCAAGACGACCGACGGTGGCGCGACGTGGCGGGAGATCAC
>DATIGO010000044.1:0-3080 GCA_035454665.1 Gemmatimonadaceae bacterium
GCTCAACCGTCCGAGCGCCGACTGCGCCGCGCCTAACGGACGCGCCAGGTCCTTGTCGAACACCCGCCGTCCCTTGCTCAACACCCAGTCCCGAAGCGGCATGAGCGCCGTATCGGCGCGAACGTGATACTCCCGGCTCAACGAATCGAGCTGCGCGAGCTGCGCCGCCGAAAGGTCGAGTGAATCGCGCAGCGTCACGTACGGCACCATGGGATCGCGCTTGAGCCTCGCCACGGCCGCGCGCCGCTCGTCAGGCGTGAGCGCGGCCCGGCCCGGCGGTTCCCGCAGCCCGAGGCCGCGTGCGATCGGATTGAGCACCGGCCCGCCGAACGTGTACTGCAGTCCCAGGCGCAACTGCGCGGGGGCGAACCGCCGTCGCGCGCTGCCGAAGTTCGAGGGCTGGCCGAAGAGCTGGTTCACCCGGTAGCGGAACCGTCCGGTCGCCGGATCGAACCCGGTCACGTACAGCAGCGTGGAGTTCGGCGTGGTGCTCAGCGCCGTCTGACCGAACGGCGTGTCCTCCAGCCCGAGCGCCCGGACCAGGACGCCGTTCGCGTTCGACAGATTGAACGTCAGGCGCAGCCGGTCGCTGTAGTCCCAGCTCGACGGCGGCGTGATGCTCGCGCTCACGTCGATCCGCGCCTGCCACGACGTACGGCAGCTGTTCGCCCCCGCCATCCGGCCGAGCTGCGACGTCAGACACCGGCGCGCCGCCGGCCGCGCGTGCGACAGGAACTCCGTCATCTCGCGGGCGAGCGCGGTGTCCGGCGTCGCCGTGGGGTCGGGAATGAACGCGCGGTCGTTGCCGGAGCTCCCGTCGCCGTTGATGTCGCCCGAAACCAGCGGCGTGAGCGGGACCCCCGAGTAGAGCGTCGTCGAGAGGCCGAAGTTGATGCCGCGGTACCGCCCGCTGCTCGTGAAGCGGAACGTGTGCATCGGCTGCGAGTTCGGCACCCACTGCTTCACGAACGGATCTCCCGTCGTGCCCACGCGCGACGAGCCGCGTACCTCGCTCCGCCCCAGGTTCACCGAGTAGCTCAGACCTATCGCGACATGCCGGTTGAACAGGGGCTGCGGCGGTGCGATCGACACCTGGAGCTGCCCCTGGTACGAGCGCAGGTCCGAGATGATGCTCGAGACCGCGGCGAACTCGGGGAAGATTCGCGACGCCGCCGGCGAGATCGATCCCGTGGCCGGCACGATCGCGTTCAGCGGCGCATACACCGGCCGATTCGCCTCCCCGGCCAGATGAAACAGCGGCGTCCGGTTCAGATTCAGATCGATGGTGCTGCGATTGTACGTGTTGTACCCGAAGCCGCCCTGCAGCGAGACGATCCACTGCCCGGGGACACGGATGCCGTTGATGCCGACGCTGCCGCGCCAGGACACCGGCGGACGGAACCCGGGATCGAAGACCCGCACCTGCGGCTGCGCGATCGAGAACGGCGTGCCGGTGGTCCCATCGGCGCAGGTCGTCGGCCCCTCGACCATCCCCTGCCAGTCGGGAATCGGCACCGCGTCGCCCACGCACGAGAGCGTGACGCGCGTCCCGGGCAGCCCGGTCGCCTCCACCAGCTCGGCGATCGTCTCCGGCTCCACGAAACCGCGGTAGGCGCCTAACGTCCCGGCGACCCCGATCCCGGGAAGCGTGCTGGCGCGCTGCATCGACACGAGCGACGTCACGAGATCGCGCGACATCGACGCGATCTCCGACGCCGAAAGTCCGCCCAGCGTCGCCGCCCCCCCGCGCGTGTTGCGGCCGCGCCGCGCCGCCGACGACCAGGAGAAGCCGATCCGCGGGCTCACCCCTACATCGTCAGGCACGCGATCGGTCCGCACGCCGAAACGCTGCTCCACCGCCGGATTGTACCCGGGCGTCGTGCGCGGATTGGCAAAGTCGAATCGCACCCCGCCCTGCCACTGCCAGGCGTCGGAGGCGCGCCATTCCTCGCCAAGCCAGAACGAGCTCGTCGTCGCGGTCGTCCGGCGCGGCGTGGTCGCCAGGACTCGCTCGTATTCCGCCGGCCGGTTGGCGACCAGATCGGCGAGCGTCAGGTACCGATAGCTGCCGAGCAGCGGGCTCCCGGGGTAGTAGAAGTGGTTGCTCCGGTGCAGCGTGAGCTCCCCGCCGAGCTTCAGTCGGTGCCGGCCGTCCTGCGGCATCCACGACACCTCGTGCCGGGCCTCTCCCCGCCACGTCTGCTCATAGTACTCGCCGTTGCCGCCGCCGAAGCTGAGAGACTCCAGCCCCGTACGCCCGTCGCTGAAGTCGCTGCCGATGCGCACCGAGCCGCCCGGTAGCCGGGTAAAGGGCTCGGAACGATCGGTGTAGTAGCTCACCCCGGCGGTCAGCTCGTTCAGCAGCCCGCGCACCATCGCCGTGCCACTGAGACCGAGCGAGTTCTCGGTGACCTCCAGTCGGTTCACCCGCGTCGGGAACGACGTGACCGACGCGCCGTTGCCCACGTTGCGCCGCCAGTTTCCCCGATGCGAGAGTCGCAGCGACGTCGTCGCGCTCGGCGTGAAATCGAACACCTCGGAGATCCGGAACTGGCGCGAGTTCGCGTCGGTGGGACCCGACGACAACGAGAGCGGTACGCCAAGCCCCCGCAACGCGGACGTGACCGCCGCGACCGAGTCGAGACTGATCCCCTCCTGCGCGAGCAGCCGGCCCCGCGGCTCGAGGAGCGAGTACCAGTCCGAGGTATTGTCCTCGGCGCTCCACGACACGTTGTAGTGCAGCTTCTGCCTGACGATCGGTCCATTCGCCGTCCCGCTGTGATCCAGCGGCCGCGTCGTGGGACGCGTCCACGCCGGATCGTTCCAGACCATCCCGCGGTTGGATCCGGAAAAGCGCAGCGTGGAGACGAACACATCCGTACCGCCGCGCAGCCGCTGCGAGACGTTCGCGCCCGCGAACCCGCCGCGCGCCGGATCGGCCGAGGACGTGACGACCCGCACCGAGCCCAGAGCGTCGGGCGGAAGGCCCCCGCTCCGCGTCGTCACCCCGTCGACCGTCGTGACGTTCTGGCTCGCCGCCGCGCCGAGCACCGAGAAGGTGGAGTCATCGAACGAGAAGA
>DATIGO010000045.1:0-16617 GCA_035454665.1 Gemmatimonadaceae bacterium
CGACGCGACCACCACTCGCTCCTCGACCTGCGGCAGGATCTCGCGCGGGAGTCGCATCGTCACCCACACGGTGATGGCCACGCCGACGATCGTGATCGCGAAGACGGCGCCGGCATGCGCCAGCGACCACTTCATCCCGCGCTCGTACTGCTCCTCGAACCAGTGGCCGAGGCGGGCCAGAGCGTCGGTGCGGCGAATGGGTGAGGGTTGTGGGGGATGCGGGGGGTGCGGTGACGAGTCATCCTCGGGCGTGACGCGTGACGTCCGGCTCGTGACTCGACCGCGGGCCTGGTCGGCGGCGCGGCGGCGGCGCCCGATCACCAGCACCGGCATGAGCGTCAGCGCCAGGATCAAAGAGGCGCCAACCGAAGCGACGACGGAGAGCGAGAGGTCGCGGAAGAGGGCGGCCGCGAGGCCGCGGACGAACACGATGGGGCCGAAGACCAGCAGTGTCGTGAGCGTTCCGGCGATGAGCGGGCCGGAGACTTCCTCGGTGGCGATCCGCGCGGCGGCGACGATCGGGAGTCCTTCCTCGTGTTTTCGCGCCGAAGCCTCCGCCACCACGATCGCGTTGTCGACCAGGAGGCCCACCCCGAGCGCCAGGCCACCCAGTGACAGGACGTTCACCGTGACGTCCAGGCCCTGCAGCAGCACGAGCGCCACCAGCACGGACAGCGGGATCATGAGCGCGATCGCCATCGACATGCGCCAGTCGCGCAGGAAGACGAGAATCACGACCAGCGACAACGCGCCGCCGAGGAAGATTTCCTGGCCGAGGTTCGACAGCGCGTCCACGACGAAGTCGGCCTGCTCCGCCACGACGTTGAGCGTGATGTCGGGGAACTCGGTCCGGAGCTGCTCGATGACCGTTTCGAGCTCCCTCGTCACCGAGACCGTGTTGGAACCGCCATCCTTGTAGACCACGAGCCCCACGGCCGGCTGGCCGTCGAGCCGGGTGAGTGTGAGCGGGTCCGCCGTCGTCACGGTCACCGTGGCCAGATCGCGGAGGCGGATCCCGCTCCCCGCCGGGCCGACGGGCGTCTCGCCAACCTCGTCAGGCGTTCGGAACTGCGTGAGCGCGCGCACCGAGAAGCGGAACTGGCCCCGACGGATCGTGCCCCCCGCGCCCGGAACATTCGCGGCGGTAATGGCCTGCGCGATGTCGTTGCTCGTGATCCCGAGCGCGCGCATCCTGGCCGGATCCACCTCCACCCGGATCTCGTCGAGCGGCGAGCCGACCACCGCCACGCTGGCCACGCCGCCGATCTGCTCGAATCGGCGCGCGTACACGTCCTCGGCGGTCCTGGCGAGCTCGCGCAGGTCCCCCTTGATGCTCAGGCTCAGGACGGCGATGGGTCGCTCCCCGGGGTCGCTCGTGAGCAGCGTGGGGCGCTCGGCGCGATCCGGCAGCAGGCCGCGCGCCCGGTCGAGCTGCTCGCGCACGCTGAGCAGGGTCCCCTGCATGTCGGTCCCCCAGGCGAAGCGCGCGGTCGTCGTGACCTCGCCGTTCCGGCTCACGGAGCGCAGCTCGACCAGGCCCGGGGTGGCGGCGATGGCCTTCTCGATCGGTTCCGCGACGAACCGGCTGACCTCGGTGGCCGCGGCGTCGGGGTAGAGCGTGCGGATCGTCAGCACCGGCAGGGTGACGTCAGGCAGCAGCGAGACGGGCATCCGGCCTAACGACACAGAGCCGAGCAGGACGATGCCGAGCGTGGCGGCGATCGTCGAGACGGGACGGCGGATGGCCTGGGCGGGAAGGGACATGAGTCGAAGAAGGCGGTTTCTCGTCGCCTGTCATCCCGAGGAGGCGCAGCCGACGAGGGATCTACTCTCGGTGTGCAGTGGACCGGCGACGGAGCAAGGTGAGTACATCCCTCGTCGCGGTCGCTCCTCGGGATGACACGGGCTTATGGTTTGATCGGCAGCGAACTGCCGGAATCGGCGACGGCCACGACCCGGACCGGTGCATCGTGCGTGAGCGTCAGATGGCCCGACACGATCACATCGTCTCCGACTTCCACCGGAATCAACCCCGTGCCGGAGTCGGGAAGGACCTCCGTCTCGACGCCGTTCGAGCGACCCGGATTGATGTAGACCCATTGTGCACGGCCGTCGCGCACCACGAAGACGAGCGGGCGGTTGTCCCGCTGGATGATCGCGCGCGTGGGCACGATGCGGCGCTTGGAGAGGCGCGTGGCCTCGAGCTTCACGTCGGCGTACATCCCGGGTCGCAGCAGCGTGTTCGCCGGCACGCGCACGAAGGCGCGCCCCGCGCGGCGTGTGGTGTCGACGGTGGGGAGCACCGCGACCACGCGACCGCGGATCTGCCGGTCAGGGGCCGCCGCGCTGCTGATGATGGCCTCGCCGCCTTCGCGAATGAGGTGCAGATCGTGCTCCAGCACCTGCGCTTCGATCCGCAGAAGGCTCGTATTCACGATTCGCGTCAGCTCCTCGCCCGTTCCGACGCGCATCCCGGGCGCCACCTTCACCTGGTCCACGAGCCCGTCGAACGGACTGACCACGGTGGCTTTCTCCCGCTCGTACTTCGCTCGTTCGAGCGCGACCTCGGCGCTGGCCAGCCCCGAGCGCGCGATCGCGGTCTTGCGCTGTTCCTCGGTGGGGGCGCGGCCCGTCACCACCGAATCGGGATAGTAGTAGTCCCGGTACTGCACCATCGCCCGCTCCACGTTCGCGTCGGCCTCCTTCACGGCGATGTCGAGGGGGCGCGGATCCAGCATAACGAGTGGCTGCCCCTTGCGGACACGATCGCCCGCGCGCACGAGCACGCGGTCGACTGTTCCTGCCACCTCGGCCTTGAGCGTCGCGATCTCCTCCGCGGCAACCTGGCCCGTCGTGGAAACCGTCAACACGAGGTCTCCCTCGCGTACGGGCATCGCGGCGACCGGCAGGGCGAGTCGTGTGGTGGACGGAGCATCGGCGGCGGCGCCCGAGTCGGACGCGGCGGAGGCCGCGGAGGAATCGCCGTTCCCCTCCTCACCGTCGCCGTTGCAGGCGACCAGGAGGGCCGTAGCGAGCGAGACGGCCACGAGTGTGCGAGCGTGGAAGCGGAGGCGGCGATTCATGGCGATTGTGGGCGAGGTTGCACAATTGGCCTCAACTACCTTTGTCGTCAATGGCCGGAAAAGGGTTGCCTTCTTCCCCCGGGTCCTACGGCCGCGTCGTGCCGCGCGATTCGGTCCTGCCAAACCCGTGGCGCGGACGGAGTTGGAGTATTCGGCCTCCGGGAGCACTCCGCCATGGCATTCCGGCGCGCGATGCCGGTCGGGCTGGTCCCTCACCGTCGCCCTGCCATGCGTCGCCTCGGCGCCGGTGAGGATCGCGATCCGGGGCGCGGTCTCCTGTGTCAGATGCCGCGTCGAGATCGAGCGCCTGACGACGGTCGGCAACATCGCGGAGCCACGGATGCTCGCGCAGCAGGGGACGATCGTCGCGGACGGTCGCGTCGCAGCGTCTTCGCGTTGTCGAGCGCCGATCCCTCGCGCATCCGGGGTTCGATCGGAGCGGCGGCACCTCACCACGCTCGCGTGATCGGCAGCGGACCCGATTCGCGGCGCCGAGATCCTCCACCAGGGATGCCTCGGCGCGCGCGAATTCCACGTATCCGGCTACTGCCGGTCGGAGCCCGTGAATCGATGCCGCTGGAGGTACTGGAGGTCGTCTTCGTCCAGCCGTACCACGTACACCGCGCCGTTGCCGAAGCCCACCACGCGCGACCGCGGCGCCAGCGTCACCCGCTGCGTCACCCGCCCGGCCCCGTCGATGAGATCGTACGTGGGCGGCGCATCGGCCGAAGTGGTGCGGCGTACCCAGAGGAGGCCATCCGGGGCGAAGAGCGCGGACTGTGGCAGGAAGGCGGGCAGATACTCGGGCCACTCCGTCGGCTCCTGGAACGGCATGGGCGCCATCTGCGCGGACTGCCGCCCGTTGTTGTTCGTGATCATCATCCCCGTCGCGCTGCGCTGCTGGTCGCGCCACTGCTCCTTGTGCTTCTCCGTCAGTCTGATCCGGTCGTGGCGGATCGGTTGTCCCTTCGTGCGCATGCCGGCCGCGCTCACGAATTCGACGGAGTACGGGTCGTGGTGGACAATCGCGATGCGGCCATCGGGAGCCACGGCGAACTGATCCTGCGTGCTGAACGGCATGCCGGTGCCGCCGGTACGAATCAACATGCGGCCGCCCGACCCGCCGGAGATCTGCGTGCTGCCCTTGGGGAGCTGGAGCCAGGCAACAGTGTCGCGCTGGCCGCTGACGCGATCCCACCGCTCGATGCTCACCGAGTCGGCGGCCTGCGGCTGGCCGTCGACGAGGCGGAATGGGCTTCCCTGCAGGTACATGCGGCCGCGATTGTCCACTGCCGTGATGTTCGTGGGGCCACCGGCCAGGACAGGCCCCCCGGCGCCGCGGCGGCCCGCGGCCGGTGAATTGAGATCGATGAATCCCCCGGGTTCGGCGGTGGGCGTGATCACGAGCATGCGGCGGTTCAGCATGTCGGCCACGGCTGAGCTGTCACCCGGGAGGGCGAACAACCGGAGCGGCATGGCGTACTCGCCGGGGCCGGATCCCTCGCGGCCGATCTTCTCGGCCGTTCCGGCCCTCAGGTCCACCACCTGAACGACTTTGTCACGGGGATCGGTCACGATCACGCGGCCATCGCGCAGCTCGCGGACGCCGGTGACCTGCGTGAAGGGCTCGCCGTACTCGACGTCGGGCCTGGTCAGGGCCCGCGTGGGGATGTTCTGGGCGTAAACCGGCCCGGCGGCGACGACAACGGCGGCCGATGCCAGCCAGCAACGGGTGAGGCGCATGGACTGCCTTCTCCTGGGTTGGGGAATACGCGCGGTTAGTCCGTTGAGCCCGCGGGAGGGTTTACTACGGGTGTAGGGAATGCCGGCTGGGTGCCGGAAAGGGTCAGACCCGTGGCGGCCAACACGTTCCGACGCGCCTGCCCGCAAGTCGATGAGGTGGATGAGCCGTTCCAGCGCGTCCAAGGCGAGGACGCGTCCGTCGCGCAGCTCGCGGAGGCTCGTGACTTTCGCGAACGGGCACGTGAACTCCGCGTCAGGCGCACCGAGTGGGCGTGTCGGGACGTTCTGCGCAGATGCGGGGAGTGCCGAACATGGCAGGGAGGGCGAGGAGGTGTCGGCGCGATCGCATGCCGGAGAGCCTCGTCCGTTCAGAGCCGGGGCAGTGGATGGCGCTGCAGGTATTGCAGATCGTCATCGTCCATGCGGACGACGTAGACAGTGCCGGTGCCGAATCCGATCACGTGCGAGCGCCGCGGCAGGCGCACCTTCCGCACCAGTCGCCCGCGGCCGTCGATGAGGTCGTACTCCAGTGGGGCACCCGCAGCCACCATCCGCTGCACCCATGCCATACCGTCCGGTGCCACGGAGACGCCACTCGCTTTGAATGCCGGCAGGAATTCTGGCCACTCGCCTGGCTCGCGCACGGGCGACTTCACCAGTCCGATCGTTGCGGGTCCGCCGCGCCGCGCGGTCATCGCCATGCGAGGCCTGGCCTGCTCCGCCCGCCATTCGTCCTTGAGTGCCTCGTCGACCCTGACCCGCTGATATGGGATCGGCTGGCCGTTCACCCGTACGCCAGTCACGTCGATGACGTTCACACGGTACGGTTCATTGAACACCATCGCGATCCGTCCATCCGGTCCGACCGTCCAGGCATCCCACGCCGGCCAGGGACGGTAGTTCGGAGCAAAAACGACTCCGATCGAGCCGGCAATGCGTCGCGTGGGATCCGGTCGCAGCGGCATGTACCCGACCGTGTCGCGTTTCTCCGTAGCGCGATCGAGCCTGACGATAGCGGCCGAATCGGTCAGCTCCGGGGGCCGGCCGTCGCTGAAGTACCGGATCGGCTGGGCCTGTGAGTACAGTCGGCCGCGCGCATCGGCAAATCGGGGAGTGAAACGCGGAGTGACCCGCGCCCTCGGGTCTGCGGCGGCCGGCGGGTCGATGTCTAGAAATGCGCCGGGTGTGCCGTCCGGAGTGATGACAAGCAGCCGGCCCCCGGCTCCACCCTGCAGGACCGTGGTATCACCGGGCAGTCCGAATAGACGCTGCGGCCACTCGTACTCGCCGGGTCCCGGGCCCTTGCGTCCGACCGGCTGCGCGTTGCCGCTGCGGAAGTCGATCATCTGCACCGTGAGCTCGCGGCCGTCCACCACGATCACGCGTCCGTCACTGAGCTCGCGAATCGACGCAATCTCGGAGAACGGCTCAGCGAACTCCGCGACGGGGCGTGAAAGGGTGACAACCGGTACACTCTGGGCGGCGGCGGATGCTGCGCAGAGGCCGGTGAGCACCAGTGACAATCCATGGCGACGGGGCACGAGCACCTCCTTGGAGCGCCGGCATCAGAATCGGGGCAGGGAATACCGTTGCAGATACTGCAGGTCGTCCTGGTCGTATCGCGACACGAACACGGATCGATTACCGAATCCCACCACGCGCGACCCCGCCCGCAGCACGACCTGCCTGACGACGCGTCCGGCAGGATCGATTACATCATACGTCGCCGGCCCACCGGCGACCGTCGTGCGTTTGACCCAGAGCATCCCATCCGGCGCGAACGACGCGGCGCCGCCCAGGAACGGCGGCAGGAGCTCGGGCCACTCCTTCTGCTCCGGTCCGTCGTCCGGCGCACCGCGGGCGTTGCGCTCCTGCTCCTCGCGCCACTCCTCCTTGTGCCCCTCGGCGACGCGGATCGGCTGCCAGGGAATCGAGGGCCCCACCACCCGCTCGCCAGTCGGCAGCACGTACTCGACGCGGTAGTTCTCGTAGCGCACAATGGCTACGCGCCCATCCGGCGCCACCGCCCATCCATCACCGTTCGTGAACGGCATCGACGGGCCCATCACATGGAGTTCCGGAGGTCCGTTCCAACGGCCGGACGGCACGAATCGCATGCGGAGAGGCGCGATGATCTCATGCCGATCGCGTGCGCGGTCCCATCGCTCGATCGCCGCCGTGTCCGGACGCTTCGGGCCCTCGGGCGTGAAGACGAGAATGCCGGTCCGGCGATAGAGCCGTCCGGTCGTGTCGCTTGCCTCGGGCACGTAACGCTGGCTCACCGACATGCTGGCCATCTGCGAGGCCTTGACGACCACCGGCGCGGCCGGCCCGGGACGCCCATCGGGGAGGATGACCATGATGCGCGAGTTCCCGCCATCGAAAATGGCGGAGCTGTCACCCCCGATCGCGAAGAGCCTCACGGGCGCCCGGTATTCACCGGGGCCCGACCCGTGCCGTCCGATCTGCGCCATCGTGCCCCGCGCCAGATCCACGAGCTGCACCACGCGATCGCGTGTGTCGAGCACGATCACCCGCCCATCCCGCAGTTCGCGCACGCCATCGATCTGCGAGAACGGCTGGCTCAGCTCCGCCTCGACCCTGGACAGCGTGACCAGCGGCACCCGCTGCGCGCCTAACGGCGCAGCGATCAGCAGCAGCAGCGACCAGCGAGGCACAGGAAGCACGGCGCCTCAGATCGGTGGGGACTCCCCTACACAGTGGGGCGGCAGGCCCGGAGGCGCAACGGTGGGCCGAGGCGACGAACGACCAGGTTGTCATCCCGACGAGCGCAGCGACGAGGGATCTACTCACCGTACCCGGTCGCCGGTCACCAGCACACCGAAAGCAGATCCCTCAGTCGCTGACGCTCCGTCGGGATGACAGAAGCGCTCCGCTCCTCGGGATGGCAACGCAACCAGCAACCAGCTCAAGCCATCAGCAATCAGCAACCAGCCGATCACTCAGTCCCCAACCGCCGCCTCCCGCTCGGCCGTGATCTCCCTCTCCCGCGCCGGACTCACGAACATCCGTTTCACCCGCGCCCCGAGCCCGTCGAGATACGTGTACGCCACCGGCACCACGACGAGCGTGAGCAGCGTCGACGTGATCAGACCGCCGATCACCGCCCGCGCCATCGGCGCCCGGAACGCGCCCCCCTCACCTAACGCCAGCGCCACCGGCAGCATCCCCGCGATCATCGCCATGGTCGTCATGATGATCGGCCGCAAGCGCACCGCCCCCGCCTCGATCAGTGCCTGCGTCCGCTCCGTCCCCCCGCGCCGCCGCTCGTTCGCGTTGTCGATCAGCAGAATGGCGTTCTTCGTGACTAGCCCCATCAGCATGATCACGCCGATCATCGACATGATGTTCAACGTGCTGTTCGTGAACAGCAGCGCCAGCAGCACTCCCACCAGCGAGAGCGGCAGCGAGAGCATGATCGCGAACGGCTGCGTGAACGACTCGAACTGCGACGCCAGGATCAGGAAGATCAGGATCACCGCGAGCACGAGCGACTCCAGCACGTACCCCGCCGTCTCCTCGAGCTGCTGCGTCTCGCCACCCAGCTGCACCGTGTAACCGGGCGGCACCGACACCTCGGCCAGGCGCTGCCGCATCACGGCAGATGCCTCCGCCAGGGAAACGTCCGGTGACGGACTTCCGCCGATCGACACGATGCGCTGCAGGTTCTTGCGATCGATCTGTGCCGGCGCGGTGCCCGCCGAGATCTGCGCGACGTTGCGGAGCGGCACGGTGCGCGTGCCGGTGGGGCCGGTCGCCGCCGTCGGCACCGGGATCGACGCGAGGTCGCCCACCGACTGGCGCTGTTCGGGCGCCACCTGGACGACCACATCGCGCTCCTCGCCGGAGGGATCCTCCCAGCGCGTCGCGACCTCGCCGGCGAGCAGCGGCCGGAGCGTCGCCGAGATCGCCCCCAGGTCCACTCCGATCTGGTTGGCCTGGTCGCGGTTCACGTCGATGCGATACTCCGGCCGCGGGTCGCCGATGGACGAGCGCAGATCCACCACCTCGTCCGTCTCCTGCAGGATCGCCATCGCGTCGGCCGTGATGCGCTGCAGCTCGCGGATGTCGGGGCCCCGGATCTCGACCTGCAGGGGCGCGACCGCACCGCCGATCCCCGCTGGCACCAGCACGGAGGTGCGCACGCCGAACACGGTCGCCATCCGCTGGCGCGCGACCGCCATGAGCTCCTGCTGCGAACGCTCGCGCGCGTCTGGCGGCACGAGCCGCACGTAGATCTCGCCGTCGGTCACGGTCCCGGTCGCGCCCGCGCCCACCGTGGCGAAGGTGTACGCCACGCCCACCTCGGCGCGCAGCAGGGCGCCCATCTGCTGCACCTTCTCGTTCGTGTACGCGAGACTCGATCCCTCGGGCGTCTCGAACTGCACCACGAACTCCGATTGGTCGGTTTCGGGGGCGAACTCGCCGCCGATGAAGGGGAAGAGCATGATGGCGGCGACGAACGCGCCGGCCGCCATGAGGAGCGTCGTGCGCCGGCGCCGCAGGGCCCAGGCGATGACGCCGCGGTAGCGCACCGCAAGCCGGTCGAAGCCCCGGTTGAAGCGCGCGATCACGCGCTGGACCGGGTTCCCGGCTTCGTGCGCTCCGTGCGGGTTCACCCCCCACCACGCGCTCAGCATCGGCGTGAGCGTGAACGAGACGAAGAGCGACACCAGCACCGCCCAGGCCACCGTGATCCCGAACGCGAAGAAGAAGCGGCCGATGATCCCGCGCATGAAGGCGACGGGCACGAAGACCGCGACGATCGACAGGGTCGTCGCCATGACCGCGAGGACGATCTCGCGCGTGCCGTTCGCCGCGGCGGTGAAGTGATCCTCCCCGTGCTCGCGGTGGCGCACGATGTTCTCGATCACCACGATCGCGTCGTCGATCAGGATGCCGATCGAGAGCGAGAGCGCCATGAGCGTGAGCACGTTGAGCGTGAAGCCCATGATGCCCATGACCAGGAACGACGAGATCACCGACACCGGGAGCGCGAGCGACGTGATCGCCGTGGCCTTCCAGTCGTTCAGGAAGAGCATGACGATGAGCACGGTCAGCAGGGCGCCCAGCATGAGCTCGTGGATCACGTCGTTGATCGAGCTGCGGATGAAGGTCGAGTTGTCGCGCACCACGCGGAGCGCGGTGCCCGGCGGGAGGAGGCTCCGCATGTCGTCCAGCGCGGCGTTCACGCCGTCGGCCACGGCGACGGTGTTCGCGCCGGACACCTTGAGGATGTCGATCGAGAGGGCGCGCGCGTCGTTCAGGAGGGCGAGGGAGCGCTCCTCGGGGCTCGCGTCCTCGACGCGCGCCACGTCGCGCACGCGGACGGGCTCCCCGTTGCGCGTGGCCACGATCACGTCGCCGAACTGCTCGGGCGCGGTGATGCGCCCGGCCACGCGCACGAGCTGCTCCCCCGCGCCGCGCCGCACGCGCCCCGCCGGCACCTCGAGATTCTGCCGGGCGAGCGCCGCCGTGACCTCGGGCACCGTGACGCCCAGCGACTGCAGCCGGGCGGGAAGGAGGAAGACCCGTACCTCGCGCTCCGCCCCGCCGGAGACGCGCACCTCGCCCACGCCGGACACGGTCTCCAGGCGCCGGCGCAGCGTCTCCTCCGCCAGCGTCGTGAGCGGCACCATCGGCAGCGTCGTCGACGAGAGCGCGAGCGACACGATCGGCTGTGCCGCGGGATCGAGCTTCTGCACGATCGGCGTGTCCATGTCCTCGGGGAGCGACTGCCGGATCGCCTCGATCTTCGAGCGGACGTCCTGCGCCGCGTCGTCGACCCGGCGGTCCAGCTCGAACTCGATGATGATCTGCGAGACGCCCTCGAGCGAGATGGAGTTGATGTTCCGCACCCCCTGCACCGGATTGAACGCCTCTTCCATCCGGCGGGTGACCTCGCGCTCCACGGCCTCGGCGCTCGCCCCGGGATACGTCGTCTGGACGGTCACGATCGGCAGGTCGATCTCGGGGAACTGGTCGATGGCGAGCCGCTGGTAGCTGAACCACCCCAGCACGACGAGCCCCGTCATCAGCATCGCCGTGAAGACGGGGCGCCGGATCGCGACGCCGCTCAGGCCGGTCAGTCCGCTCGGTGACTGGGCCACCTAGCCCCCTCCTCCCTTCTGGCCCGAGGGGGAGGGCCCCGGGGCAGAGTCCGCGGGCGCCACGCGCCGCGTGGCCGCCGAGTCGCCCGCGAGCGTGACCGGGAGCCCGTCGGCCGCACCGATGACCGGCGCCGCGAGCACGCGGTCCCCCGCCGCGAGCCCCTGCGTCACCGCCACCATGCCAATCGCCTCGTCGCGGATGCCTAACGACACGTTCCGGCGCTCCAGCCGGCCGTTCACGATCACGAACACACGGCTCACCCCCGCGCTGTCGGTCACCGCGCTCATGGGAATCGCGGTGACCGACTGCGGCCGGCCCGTGAGGACCCGCCCGCGCGCGAACTGCCCCGCCACGATCCGGCCGTTCGCGTTGGGCAGTTGCGCGGCGATCCCGACCTGCCGCGTGGCCGGGTCGGCGCGCGGATCGACGCGGGCGACGCGTCCCTGGAACGACTCCCGAGGGAGCGCGTCGAGCGAGAAGACCACCGGCAGTCCCGGCCGCACGTTCATCGCGGCGTCGACATCGACCTGCGCCTGGAGCTCGAGCGTGCGCGTATCGACCACGGTGAGCAGCGCATTGCCGTCGCTCACCGCCTCGCCGGCCTCCACCTCGCGCGCGCTCACCACGCCGTCGATGGGTGAACGGATCGTGGCGTAGGCCTCGCGTTCCGCGGCATTCACGAGTTGCGCGCGGGCGGCGGCGAGCCGTGCCTGCGCCGCGTTATGCGCGGCCTCGGCGCTCCGCAGGTCGATGTCGGAGATCCCGCCCGCTTCATGCAGCCGGCGCGACGAGGCCAGCCGCTGTGCCGCGAGCGCCAGATCGGCCTCTGCGGATGCCACGGCGGCACGCGCGCTCTCCGTCTGCCCGCCGATCCCCTCGCCCTCCAGCTCGACCAGTACCTGGCCGCGCCGCACCCGCGACCCGCGGTCCACGTGCACCTGTCGCACGCGACCGTTGATCTGGGTCTTGAGCTCGACGGTCTGGGCGGGTTCCAGTGGCCCACTGATCGCCACGCCGCCCGTGAGCTCGAGCGTCCGCGCCACCGCCACGTCCGACGGCGTGAGCGTGACCGCCGCGAGCGGTGCGGCTTCCGCGGCGCCGGGCTCCGCCTCTTCCCCACGGCCGCAGCTCAGCGCGGCAAGAGCCAGGGCGAGGACGCCGCCGCGTCGCTGCGTCATGCGCGCCGCCGGGTCGACGCGGGGGCCTCGGCGCGTGCTTCCCACTGTTCCAGGAGCTCGGCCATGGATCCGGCCATGGCCCGATGAAAAGCGTTCCATTCGGTTATCCGGTCGCGCGCCCTGCGGGTGGCGCCCGGCAGCCGCTCCGCGTCGCGAAGCAGGGCGCCGAAGCGATGAATCGCGTCGATGCGGGATTGCAGGGTGGTGCGGAATCCGTCCGGCGCGATCGCGTAGAAGTCGCGCCGGTCGCCGGGGCGGCTGGAGCGCCGCAGGAAGCCCCTGGCCTCGAGCCGCCTGGCATCGGTGCTCACGGAGGCCTTGCTCACCCCCAGCGCGGTGGCCAGGTCGTCGAGCGAGCGAGGCTCGTCGGAAAGCAGGAGGTATCCCGTGATCCGCCCGGCGATGCGAGGAAGCCCCTCCTGCGCGAAGAACAGGCCGAAGCGCTCGACCAGACGAGCGGTGGCGGGATCCAGCGAACGGGTGACAGGACGGGTCACGGCGACGGGCTGCGCGGTGAGGGAACAAGATCCTAGACCGATCCAAACGTTCAGTCAATACTGAACGAACCGATCAGGGACGGGACGACGCCGGCCGGCGTCAACGGGGCGGCCTGAATCCCGCGCCGCGGCGCCCCCGTACGCTCCTGCACGCCGCAACGCCCGCCCCGCCAGCTCCAGGATGCCATGGACGCCTTCCTCCAGGACCTGCGATTCGCCGCGCGCACCCTGCGCAAGAGCCCGGTCTTCACCGGGATCGCTGTCCTCTGTCTGACGTTAGGCATCGCGACGAACACCACGCTCTTCTCGATCTTCAACGCCATCCTCCTGCGCCCGTTCCCGTTCGCGCACCCGGAGGACCTCGTCATTCTTCGCGAACGGAATCCGCGCACCGGCGACGAGGCCGGGATCTCGTACCTCAACTACCTCGACTGGCGCGCGCAGGCCCGCGCCTTCACCGCGATGGGTGTGACCACGAGCCGCAGCCTCACCATCACCGAGGGCGAGGAACCCGAGCGGCTCACGGGACAGGCGGTGAGCTGGACGCTCTTCCCCATGCTGGGCGTGCAGCCGCAGCTCGGCCGCGTCTTCCGCGAGGACGAGGATCAGCGCGGCGCGCCCGACGTGGTGCTCCTGAGCGATGCGGTCTGGCGGCGACGCTACAACTCCGACTCGTCCGTGATCGGCCGGACGATCTCCGTGAACAATCTCCCCCACACCGTGATCGGCGTGATGCCGGAGAAGTTCGCCTTCCCGACCGTGAGCGAGCTGTGGGTGCCGGCGGCGCCACTGCTGGCGGGGGACCGGCGCGAGTGGCGCAACCTCGGCGTCTTCGCGCGCCTGGCCCCGGGCGTCAGCAGACTCCAGGCGGATCGCGAGGTCGCGGAGATCTCCGAGCGGGTGAGCCGGGAGTACGCGCTCGACCCCGACAACAGCTGGGTGGGCAGCGCGATCGAATTGCGCCGCGAGTTCATCCCCGAGGACGTGCAGCTCATCACCGTCACAATGATGGGCGCGGTGACCTTCGTGCTGCTCATCGCGTGCGCGAACGTCGCGAACCTCATGCTCACCCGCGCCACGGGACGCTCACGCGAGATCGCGATCCGCACGGCGATCGGCGCGGGGCGCGGCCGGATCATCCGGCAACTGCTCACCGAATCGGTGCTGGTGGCGTTGATGGCCGGTGTGGTGGCCGTGCCGCTCACCTGGGTCGGGCTGAACCTGGTCGACCTGGGGATTCCGCCCGAGGACCCGATTCCCTACTACATCGACTGGGAGATGGACACGCCCACGCTGCTGTACACGGCCGGGATCTCCATCCTGACCGGGCTGGTGTTCGGCCTCATGCCAGCGCTGCAGGCGTCGGGCGGCCAGCTGCACGCCGCCCTCAAGGAGGGTGGGCGTGGCACGGGAACCGGGGCGCGGAAGAACCGGCTGCGCAGCGCGCTCGTCGTCTTCGAGGTGGCCCTGGCGCTCGTGCTCCTCGTGGGCGCGTCGCTCTTCGTGCGCAGCTTCCTGGCCCTCCAGCACGCCGACGTCGGCTTCGACACCTCACGCATCATGACGATGCGCTTCTTCCTGCCGGGAACGCGCTACGACAGTGCCCTGGCACGGCAGCAGCGGGTGGAGGACATCCTCCGACGCGTGGAAGCGTTGCCGGCCGTGCAGGCCGCGACCAGCTCGAACCTCATCCCGATCGATGGCGGCGGAGCGGGGGACCGCGTCGTGGCCGAGGGGAAGGACGTCCCCGCGGGGGAGGCACCGTGGCTCTTCTACACCGGCGTCGCGGGACACTGGTTCGAGTCCCTCGGCGTCCCGCTCGTGGCCGGGCGCACCTTCTCGGACGCGGAGCTCCAGGGGACGGAACCGCTCGCCGTGATCAATCGCGCGACGGCGAAGTTGCTCTGGGGCGACGGCGAAGCGCTGGGCCGGCGCTTCCGGCTCGCCGCCGACGCGTCGCAGCAGTGGTTCACGGTGATCGGCGTCGTCCCCGACTTCCGCGTGGACGATCTCGACGACCGGGGGGCGATACCGCCCAGCGCGTACCTGCCCTATCGCTTCCTCGACGTGCGCAATCACGGGCTCATGATCCGCGTGCGCAGCGGCGACCCCGCGGCGGTGACGAACGCGGTGCGCGCGGAGATCCGTGCCTCCGACGCGGGAATCCCCGTCTTCGGCGCCGCCACGCTGGACAAGGTGCGCGAGCTCTCGTTCTGGCAGTACGGCCTCTTCGGCTCGATGTTCGGCGTGTTTGGCGGCGTGGCCCTCTTTCTCGCGGCGATCGGGGTGTACGGCGTGATTTCGTACGGCGTCTCGCAGCGCACGCAGGAGATCGGGGTGCGTGTAGCGCTGGGTGCTCAGCGGCGCGACGTGATCGCGCTGGTCGTGCGGCAGGGGATGGTCCTCGCGGGATCCGGGATCGCGCTCGGGCTGTTGGGGGCGTTCGGGGTCACGCGCGTGGTCACGAGCCTGCTCTTCGTCTCCGCCACGGACCCGGTCTCGTTCGGCGGCGTGGCGTTCTTTCTGGCGGCGGTTGCCGTGCTGGCCAGCTACTTCCCCGCGCGCCGCGCGACCGCGGTGGATCCGATCAGCGCCCTGCGCTTCGAGTAGGGTAAATGGGGGTCAGACCCCCATTACGCGAAATGCGACTCTGACCCCCATTTACCGGATCCGGGACGCCAGACGGAGCACTCCCGGCGCCGCCCGGGGATAGCGCAACCGGAGCCGCCGCAGCGCCCGGTTGATCGTCGTCGTCACCAGGTAGTTCCGCGCCGTCTTCGAGTCCGCCGGCACGACGTACCAGGGCGCCCACGCCGTGCTGCACTTCCGCATCGCGTCGCGGTACGCGCGCGTGTAGGCACCCCAGAGCTCGCGATCCTCGAGGTCGCCCGCCCGGAACTTCCAGTTCTTCTCGGGATCCCGCAGCCGCTCCAGGAGCCGCTCGCGCTGCTCCTCGCGCGAGATGTGCAGGAAGAACTTGAGCACCACCACACTGTTCCGGGCCAGCATCCGCTCGAACGCGTTGATCTGTTCGAACCGCGCCCGCCACACGGCCGGTGGGGCCAGTTCCCGGACCCGAACCGCGAGTACGTCCTCGTAGTGCGACCGGTTGAAGATCCCCACGAAACCGCGTGGCGGGACCTGGGCGTGGATGCGCCAGAGAAAATCGTGCGACCGCTCGAGCTCCGTGGGCACGCCGAAACTCGCCACGCGACAGCCCAGCGGGTTGCAGCCGTCGAAGACGTTGCGGATCGTGCCGTCCTTCCCCGAAGCGTCGCGCCCCTGCAGCACCACGAGCAGTGCATAACGACGATCGGCGTAGAGCCTGGCCTGCAGCCGGCCCAGCTCCGCCACCTCGCGCTCGAGTGCCGCATCGAGGTCGTCCCCCCTGGGCAATCCGCGCGGTCGCGCCGCGTTCCGGTCGGTCAGTGGGAGTCGCGTGCGCGCGGTGACGGGCTCGAGGATCATGGCTCCGGGGACGTGGGACGACGCATAGATTGTAGCCGCCCCCGCACGCCGGCGAGGGCCATGACAGGTCGGGCAGCGCATGCGAGGGAGCACGCGTGGGTGAGAGGCCAGGGGCCGGAAGCCAGCGGCATGAGACCAGAGGCAACAGACGCGAGGCCGGCGCGAGAGGGGCGTGGACCGCGGTCTGGCGGGTGCTCCCGGCGCTGCCCCTGCTCCTGGTTCCGCGCTTGGGGCGGGCACAGCGCGAGGCCGTCGACAACTGGAATGCCTGGTTCATCCTGAGCGGCGACGTCGCCCTCAGCGAGCGCTGGGGGCTCCTGGCAGACGTCTCCGCACGCCGCTCGGGTCCCCTCCGTGAGTGGCAGGCCGCCTTCGCCCGTGGCGGCGTTTCCTACGCCGTGGCGCCGCGCCTCCGGGTCGCCACGGGCTTCGTTCGCGCAGAGTCGTGGCCGTACGGGGCGCTCCCCAGCCCCTATCGTGCCCCCGAGTGGCGGAGTTGGCAGCAGGCCGTGCTCT
>DATIGO010000046.1:0-13596 GCA_035454665.1 Gemmatimonadaceae bacterium
AACTGGGGATTCTGCGTCTCCGGCGCACCGTTGCCGACCACCAGCCCCCAGTCACGAGTCACTCCCCCTCCACCCGGGGTCTCGATTAGCATCACCGGATGCACGCGAGCCCACTCGCACTCGAAGTCCACGACCTCGAGAAAACCTACGGCGCCGTCCGGGCCGTGAACGGTTTGGAGCTCTCGGTCGCTTCCGGCGAGTGCTTCGGACTCCTTGGCCCCAACGGTGCGGGCAAGACCACCACGATCGAGATCTGCGAGGGACTGCTCGAGCCCGACTCGGGCGACGTCATCGTCCTCGGCCGCCGCTGGCGCGATGACGAGCGCGAGCTCCGGCAGCACCTCGGCATCCAGCTCCAGGAGACGCAGTTCGCCGAGAAGATCACCGTGGAGGAAACGGTCACGCTCTTCCGCAGCTTCTATCGGCAGGGGCCCGCGGTCGAGGAGATCGTTCACCTCGTACAGCTCGAGGAGAAGCGCGGCGCGCGCGTCGGTACGCTGTCCGGCGGACAGAAGCAGCGTCTCTCTGTGGCCTGTGCGCTGGCGGGCGATCCGGATCTCCTCTTTCTCGACGAGCCCACCACGGGGCTCGATCCGCAGTCGCGCCGCCAGCTCTGGGAGCTGGTCGAGCGGCTGCGGGCCTCGGGGCGGACGATCGTCCTGACCACTCATTATATGGAAGAGGCCGAGCGGCTCTGTGATCATGTGGCGATCGTGGACCAGGGGCGCGTGATCGCCCTCGGCACGCCGCGGGAGCTGATCCGTTCGTTAGGCGCGGAGCAGGTCGTCGAGCTCGCGCTGATGGAAGGGGCGTCGCTCGCACGGGATGCGTTCAGCGGCACGCTCGGCGTGCTGGGGACGCGCGTCGACGGACCCGTGTGGACGCTCCAGGTCTCGGCGGCGCACGAAGCCGTGCCGGCCATCCTGCAGACGCTCGAGCGCGCCGGCGCCGGCCTCACGGAGCTGCGTACGCACACGCCGACGCTCGAGGACGTCTTCGTCGCCCTGACCGGACGCCACCTGCGGGAGGCCTGAGCCCATGCGCGTCGCGGGCTCCGCCCTCGCCCAGCTCACCCTCACGCGCTTCCGCGAGTTCCTGCGGGAGCCCGAAGCCGTCTTCTGGACCTTCATCTTTCCGTTGCTGCTGGCGACGGGCCTGGGCATCGCCTTCCGCTCGCGTCCGGCCGAGGTGGTCCGCGTGGGCGTACTGGCCGGCGCGCCGGACGCCGCCAGGGTCTACGATCAGCTCGCAGCCGACAGCGCGCTGACGGTCTCGCTGCTCGACGACTCCGCCGCCGCGAGCGCGCTGCGCGTGGGGACGGTGGCGCTCGTCGTCGTACCGGCCGGCGAGAATTCGGCGGAGTACCGCTACGACGTGGCCCGCGAGGATGCCCGGACCGCCCGCCTCATCGTGGACCGAACGCTGCAACGCGCCAATGGACGCGCCGATGCGGTGGCCGTGCGGGAATCGCACGTGAGCGAGCCGGGGTCCCGCTACATCGACTTCGTGCTGCCGGGACTTCTCGCCATGAATCTCATGGGGAGCGGAATGTGGGGGATCGGATTCAGCATCGTCGATGCGCGTCGCAAGAAGCTGCTCAAGCGCTTCATCGCCACGCCGATGCGCAAGGCCGACTACCTGGCATCGTTCCTCGTCATGCGGCTCGCACTCATGGTCGTGGAGGTCACCGTCATCACCACGTTCGGCGTCCTCGCCTTCGGGGTGCCCCTGCGCGGCTCGCTGGCGTTGTTCGTGCTCACCTGCGTGCTCGGCGCGCTCACGTTCGGCTCGCTGGGACTCCTGGTGGCGTCGCGAGCGAAGACGATCGAGGCCGCGTCGGGGCTCATGAACCTCATCATGCTCCCGATGTGGGTGGCATCGGGCGTCTTCTTCTCGGCGGCGAACTTTCCGGCCGCGGTGCAGCCCTTCATCCAGGCGTTGCCGCTCACCGCCGTGGTGGATGGCGTGCGCGGGATCATGATCCAGGGCATCGGGTGGCAACAGCTCGCGCCCGAGCTGGCGGTCGTGAGCGCGTGGCTCGTGCTGAGCTTCGGGATCGCGCTGCGGTTCTTCCGCTGGAGATGAGTCTCCGGTCCGTGACCGAATGAGCGCTCCACGCGGCCGCGTGCTCGCGGCCTTTGCCGCGATCTATCTGGTCTGGGGCTCGACGTACCTCTTCATGCGCTTCGCGGTGGAGACGCTGCCACCCTTCTGGGCCTCGGGGGTGCGTTACTTCTCCGCGGGTGTGATCCTCTGGCTGCTCGCACTTCCGGCGATCCGGTCCGCGACGCGCCGGGTGCCGTGGCGCGGCCATGCGATCGTGGGGACGCTGCTCACGCTCGGCAACGCGTCGGTGGCGGTCGCGGTGCAGCGGATCCCCTCCGGGGTGGCGTCGCTGCTTGTGGCGATGACGCCGTGCTGGATGGTGCTGCTCGAGTGGCGCCGGCATCGCGGCCAGGCACCGGCTCGTGGCGTCATCGCGGGTCTCGCGCTCGGGATCGTGGGGATGCTCGTGCTCATCGGGCCCGGACGGATCGGCGGAGGTCCGATCGATCCCATCGGCGCCGGCGTCGTGCTCGCAGGCACGATCGCATGGTCCCTCGGCTCGATCTATTCGCGGACGCTCGCGCGCCACGAATCGCCGCTGCATACGAGCGCCGTGCAGATGCTGGCGGGCGGCGCGGCGGTCACGCTGATCTCGCTCCTGGCCGGCGAGTTCGGGCGCCTGGACTGGGCCGCCGTGAGCACGCGGTCGATCGTTGCGATGGTGTACCTCGTGCTCGTGGGATCGGTGATCGGGTACTCCGCGTACATGTACCTGCTGGGCGTGACGAGCGCGGCCCGCGTGTCGACGTATGCCTTCGTGAACCCGGTCGTTGCGGTCATGATCGGCTCCGCGTTCGCGAACGAACCGCTCACGCCGCGCATCATGCTGGCCGGCGCGATCATCGTGGCCGCGGTGGCGTTGATCACGCTGTACGGGGGCGAGCGGCCAACGGCATCGAGCCCCGTCCGGCAGCCGACGCCGGTGCGGGAGTGTCCCTGATCTCGTGTTCCAGCGCGCGCGGATGTTCGGGTTTCGGTGACGATCGCCGGCTCCGGTGCGGCATTCTCGCGACGGAGTGCAAGATCCGGACACGGATGAGCGGATGAGCGGAAGAGGCTTGCAACAGACCTTGTTTCAACAGCACGCTCCGCGGGCGCCCAGGCCTCTCAGCGCCACCCCGGCAGTTCGCAATCAGTCTGTTGCTGTTGCTGTTGTCAGCCGTTTCCGTTCAATCCGCTCATCCGTGTCCGGATTCTGCACTTCGTAGCCGAAATGCCAGGCGGGGCGCACCAACGTCCGGACCCGTAGTCCCCGAACCGACACGCACGCACATTAACGGCATGATCTCGCAGCGTGTATCTGACGCCGCCCCGGACCTCTCGCGCCAGGAGTTGCACGCCGCGCTCGCGCGCGTGACGGCCTGGATCGAGTCGTACCTGGCCGACCCGGGCCGATTTCCCGTGCTGCCGAAGGTGGCGCCGGGGGAGGTCACCGCGCGCCTTCCGAACGCTCCGCCCGACGCGGCCGAGCCGATGGACGCGATCCTCGACGACTTCGAGCGAGTGCTGCTCCCGGGGATCACGCATTGGAATCATCCCGGCTTCTTCGCGTACTTCGCGATCACGGGCTCGGCGCCCGGGGTGTTGGCGGAGATGCTCGCGGCGGCACTGAATGTCAACGCGATGCTCTGGAAGACCTCCCCCGCGGCCACCGAGCTCGAGGCGCGCGCCCTCGACTGGCTCCGTCAGATGCTGGGCCTGGGCGAGGGATGGTTCGGCGTGATCAACGACACGGCCTCGATCTCCACGCTGCTGGCACTTGCCGCGGCGCGAGAAGCGAAGCCCGAGCTCGAGGTGCGACGGCGCGGCATGGCCGGCCGCGCCGACCTGCCGGTGCTGCGCGTCTACGCCTCCGAGCACGCGCACTCGTCGGTGGACAAGTCCGCGCTCACGTTAGGCTTCGGCCACGAGAACGTCGTGCACATCCCGGCCGACGACGCCTTCCGCATGCGCCCGGACGCGCTGGAGCGCGCCATCGCGGAGGACCGCCTCGCCGGCCGGCTCCCGATCGCCGTGGTCGCCACCGTGGGCACGACCAGCACCGCGAGCATCGACCCCGTCCCCGCGATCGCGGCCATCTGCGAGCGCGAGAAGCTCTGGCTGCACGTGGACGCCTCGTACGCCGGCGTGGCAGCGATCGTCCCGGAGTGCCGCGACACACTGGCCGGCGTGGACCGCGCCGACTCGCTCGTGGTGAACCCGCACAAGTGGCTCTTCACGCCAGTGGATCTGTCGGCACTGTACACGCGCCGGCCGGACGTCCTGAAGCGCGCCTTCTCGCTCGTTCCCGATTACCTCGTCACGGCCGAACAGGACGAGGTCGTGAACCTGATGGACTACGGCGTGCAGCTTGGCCGGCGCTTCCGCGCACTCAAGCTCTGGATGGTGATCCGCGCGTTCGGCGTCAGCGGAATCGTCGAGCGCCTCCGCCAGCACATGGCGCTCGCGCGCGAGTTCGCCGGCTGGATCGAGAAGGAGCCGGAGTGGACCCTCGCCGCGCCGCAGCGCTTCTCGCTCGTCTGCTTCCGGTTCGCTCCGTCCGGCGTGCCTGACGAGGAGTGCGACCGCCTGAACCAGCGCATCCTCGACGCCGTCAACGCGAGCGGCCGCGTCTATCTTTCCCACACGAAGCTCTCCGGCCGCGTCGTCCTGCGTCTCGCGATCGGGAACCTCCGTACCGGACAGTCGCACGTCGAGGAGGCCTGGTCCCTCCTTCGCGATGCGGCATCCTCATCGCGTGCACATCGCGAGTGACGGCTCGGCGGTGAGCGACGACTGAAAAAGCCTTCAATGCGGAGGCGCGGAGACGCAGAGAGAAAGCCGCAGCGGGCAGACAAACAAGTCCGTTCTCTGCGGCTGTTCCTCTGCGCCTCTGCGTTGAAGGCCTTTCCCCTGAGGTCCAACCCGCCACAACGTCGCCAGCCACCAACCCGAAAGCGACGACGCTCAGTCCCCCGCCTCAGGCACCGGACGCGGCAGGCCCGGCAACCGGTGCTCGGCGGTCTTCTGTTTCACCCGGAACCCGAACTTCCGCGAGAACCAGCTCCGCCACTGATCGAAGATCTCGTAGAACGTCGGGATCACGATCAGCGTCAGCACCGTCGACGTGATCACGCCGCCGATCACCGCGCGGCCGAGTGGCGCCCGGAAATCGGCGCCCTCGCCCGCCCCGATCGCCACCGGCAACATGCCGGCGATCAGCGCGAAGGTCGTCATGAGGATCGGCCGCAACCGGATCGCGCCGGCCTCGATGAGCGCGTCGCGCAGCGAGAGCCCGTCCCGCTCGCGTGCCCACTTCGCGAAGTCGATGAGCAGGATCGCGTTCTTCGCCACGATCCCCATCAGCAGGATCACCCCGATCAGGCTCATGATGTTGAGCGTGTCACCCGTGATCAGGAGCATCAATACGACGCCGATGAGCGAGAGCGGCAGCGACATCATGATCGCGAGCGGATCGAGGAACGAGCCGAACTGCATGACGAGGATGAGGTACATCAGCAGCACCGCCGTGCCGAGCGCGGCGAAGACCTGCCCGAAGACCTCGGCCTGGTCCTTCGCCTCGCCGCCCTGCGTGATGCGGTACCCCGGCGGGAAGGCGGCCTCGATGGGCTCGAGGCCCTCGAGGATGTCGGCCATGACCTCGGAGAGCGACCGCTCCTGCGTGTTGGCCTGCACGGTGACGACCTTGGACCGGTCGAGGTGATCGATCTGCGCGGGGCCGATGTTCTGGCGCACCGTCGCGATCTGGCCGAGCGGCAGCGTGACCGGCCCGTCGGCGCCGGACAGCGTGATCGGCAGCCGCTCGAGATCGGACAGCCGGCTCCGCGACTCCGGCGCGAGGCGGACCTGCACGTCCCGCGTCTCGCCCTGGGGATCGACCCAGTCGCCGGCGTCGATCCCCGCGAAGGCCGGCCGCAGCGCCTGCGCCACCTGGCTCACGGTGATGCCCAGCGACCCGGCCACGCCGCGGTTGAGCTGCACGTCGAGCTCGGGCTTCTGCCCCTTGGTCGAGAGCCCCACGTCTACCGCGCCGCGTACGGACCGCACCACGGCCGCCACCTGGTCGGCGAGCTGCGCCAGTACGCGCGCGTCGTCGCCGCGGATTTCGAGCTGGATCTGCTTGAAGTTCCCCGCCCAGACGTTGTTGAAGACGGTGATCGTCGCCCCCGCCATCGACGAGAGCTCAGCGCGCACCTGCGAGGCGAAGTCGGCCTGGCTCTTGGACCGGTCGGACTTGGGCAGCATCTTGACATAGACGTCCGCGCGGTCCACCGCGCCCGACGTCCCGCCGATCGTCGTGTAGGTCGCCTTCGTTTCCGGATGCGCCCGCGCCACCCGCGCGGCTTCCTCGGCCTTGAGCCGCGTGTACTCCAGATTCGACCCTGGCGGCGTCTCGACCACGATCAGGATCTCCGACTGGTCCGACTCGGGCATGAACCCGCCCCCGCCGAACGTCGCCTGCAGCGCGATCGCCCCGACGAACGAGAAGGCCGCCAGCCCCACCATCGACCAGCGGTGATCCAGGGCCCACCCGACCACCTTGCGATAGTTGTTCGACTGGCGATTGAACCACTTGTTGAAACGGTCCAGCGTGCGTGACAGCCAGTTGCGGTGCTGCCCTTCCTCGAGCTCGGGATCCGCCCAGTACGCCGAGAGCATCGGGTCGAGTGAGAACGAGACGAAGAGCGACACGAGCACCGAGCAGGCGATCGTGAGCGCGAACGGTTTGAACCACTGCCCCGCGATCCCCGTGATGAACGCGATCGGGATGAACACCGACACGATCGAGAAGGTCGTGGCCGCCACGGCGAGTCCGATCTCGTCGGTCCCCTCGCGTGAGGCCGTGAAGTGGTCTTTCCCCATCTCGATGTGCCTCACGATGTTCTCGCGGACGACGATCGCATCGTCGATCAGGATGCCGATCGCGAGCGAGAGCCCCATGAGCGACATCGTGTTCAGCGTGAAGCCGAAGACGAGCACCGCGATGAACGAGGCCAGCACCGACACCGGCAGCGCGAGACCCGTGATCACCGTGGAGCGCCACGAGTTCAGGAAGAGGAAGACCACCAGCACGGTGAGCGCGGCCCCCTCGAGCAGCGCCTCCTGCACGTTGCTCACGGACTCTGTGACGCGTTCACCCGCGTCGCGCACGACGTCGATCTGCACGCCGGGGGGCATCCGCTGCTGGATCTCGTTCAGCCGCTCCTTCACGCGATCGGCGACGTCGGTCGTGCTGAAGCCTTTCGACTTCCGGATGTCGAGGCCGATGGCGTCGCGTCCGTTCAGACTTCCGTCACCGCCCGTGAAGTAGATCGCGGCCGTGCGGGGCTCCTCGGTACCGTCGCGGATCGTGGCCACCTGCCCCAGGCGGATGATCTGCCCATTGCGCTCGGCGACCACGAGCTGGAGGAAGTCGTCGGGATGCTCGAGCCGGCCGCGCAGGCGGATCGTGCGCTCGTCGAGCGCGCCGTTGATGCGTCCCACGGGCGCCGCGAGGTTCTGTTGCGCCAGCGCCGCCACTACCTGGCCGATGCTCACGCCCGACGCCTGCAGCGCCTGGGGCCTGAGTTCGACCGTAAGCTCGCGCTCGATCGCGCCGGCCAGGCGCACGTCGGCCACGCCGCTGATCGACTTCAGCTCCCGGGTGATGGCCGGATCCACGAGCCGCGTGAGCTCCGGCCCGTCGAGCACGTTCGACGCAATCGCGATGGAGAGGATCGGCTGATCCGTGTCGCTCCACTTCGCCAGGATCGGCTCCTCCATCTCGAGCGGGAGGTCTCCGCGGATCTCGGAGATCTTGTCGCGGATCTCCTGCATTCCTTCCGCGAGGTCCTTCGAGAACTGGAACTCCGTGATGATGAGGGCGAAGCCGTCCATCGACTGCGAGCGGAGCGTCTTCACGCCCGAGAGGCCGGCGATTCCCTCCTCGATGGGGTCGGTGACCTCGCGCTCGACCACGTCGGGCGAGGCCCCCGGGTACACGATCGAGGTCGTGATCACCGGCGGCTGCACGTCCGGGAACTCGTCGGTGTCGAGCCGGAGCAGCGCGAACAATCCGAAGACCACCAGCGCCAGCATGGTCGTGATCGTGACCATGGGGCGCTTGATGGCGAAATCCGAGATATACATGAATCAGATCCTCAGCTCTTCGTGATCGGCTGATCCGAGGGCACGCTCACGCGCACCGCGGTGCCGGGCGTGATCCCCTGCGCGGCGCCGACGAGCAGCGTGTCACCCGCCTGCAGGCCGCTCGTGATCTCGTAGCGCTCCCGCTCCTCGTCCCGCACGCCGAGCTCCACCTCGACGCGCTCGGCCCGGCCGGCCTTGAGACGCAGCACCGCGGGCTTCACGCCGCGCAGGTCCACCGCGGTGAAGGGCGCGGTGAGGCCGGTGCGGCGCTCATTCGCCACCCGTCCATCGGCAAAGAGGCCGGCGACGAGGCCGCCGGTGGTGTTCGGCACCGTGACCACGATCTGCACCTGGCCCGTGGCCGGGTCGACGCTCGGGCTGATGCGCGACACCTTTCCCTCGAACGTCCGGCCCGGGTAGCCGTTCACCGTGAAGGACACCGGCGCGCCGGCGCGGATCTCGGAGAGCTGCGCCGCGGGGACCGATGCCTCGTAGCGCATGCTGCTCGGGTCCACGACGGTGAAGAGGGCCGTGCCCGGCTGCACCACGTCGCCCTCGGAGACGCTGCGCACGCTCACCACGCCGCGGAACGGCGCGCGCACCTGCGCGTCGTCCATCTGCTTCTGCGCCATCGTCAGGCGCGCCTGGGCGTCCGCGAGCTGCGACTGCGCCGCCGTGCTGGCCAGGCGGGCCTCCTCGAGGTCCCGGTCGGCGATCGCGCCGGCCTGCGCCAGCCGCTCCGAGCGTTCCAGGTCCCGCTTCGATCGCTCCGCGGCGCTCTGCGCGGTGGTCATCGCGGAGCGCGCCGAGAGAAACGCGTCCCGCAGCGTGCGATCGTCGATCTGCGCCAGCGGTGTCCCCGGCGCGACGCGACTCCCCTGGTCCACCATGACCTGCAACACCGCTCCGGGAACCTGTGCGCGGAGGGTCGCCTCGCGCTCGGGCGCGAGCGCCCCCGAGATCGCCGGCCCGCTGGAGAGCGTCTCCGACGAGACGACCGCGACGTTCTCCGTGCCTACCGTGACACCCGCCCCCGTGCTTTCGGCGCGAGCGTCGCCCGACGCCCGCCCGCACGCCATCACGAGCGTCAATGCCATCACACCGGCCAGTGCGCCGGCGCCTGCCCTCGAACTCGTTCCCATGATTCTGACCCGTATCGCTGATGGTGATCCGACCCCCGAAACCACTGATCCTGCCCGTGTATCGTGTCCCGTTTCGCGACTCATCGCTCATCTCCCCGGCCGCCGGGTCCGGTCCCGGAGGTCGCACCCGCCCGCGGCTGACTCGTCATGTTCGTCTGCGGCGTCACGGGCGCCGCCGCGCCGCCTCCGGTGCCCGCGGGCGTGACGAACGTGGCCGGCACGAGGCCGCCCGTGCCTAACGGCAGGTCGCGGATGAGCGCCACCCGCATCCGCGCCACCTGCAGATTGCGCACGGCGAGCGCCTGGTTCGCGCCGGCCTGCTGCAGGAGGAGGCGCGAGTCGTTCAGCTCGATCTGCGTCGAGAGCCCCTCGCGGAAACGCACGTCGGCGATGGCGTAGGCCCGCGCCGCCTGCTCGGCGGTACCGGCGCTGGCCGCCAGGGCCGCCTCGGCCTGGGTGAGCTGGGCCACGGCCTGCTGCACGTCGAGCGCCGCCAGCTCACGCGTCTGCTCGAAGCGCGCTTCGGCCTCGCGGACGTTGGCTTCCGCGACCAGGCGGTTGCCGGTGAGCCGTCCCCCCGTGAAGAGCGGGAGGCTCACCGTCACATTCACCGTCCAGTTGGTGAGGAAGTCGTTCAGGCCGGGGAGCCCACCGCCCGGAAAGGCCACGCGTCCGTACTGCGTCGAGAGCGAGAGCGTCGGGAGCCGCTCCGCGCGCGCGACGTAGAGCTGCGCCTCCTCCGCCCGCAGCGTCCCCGCCACCTGGCGGACGGCAGCGCGCGCGTCCACGGCGGTATCGGCCTCGGCGCTCGTGGCGCCTGGCAGACCCACTCGCCGCGTGACCGCCGTGAGCTCGTCGGCCTCCGTGAGCTGGGTCGTGAGCTGCAGCGACTCCTGGAACGGCAGGTTGAGCAGCTGCTTCAGCCGGAGGTGTGCGAGCTCCCGGTCGGTGCGCCGCTGGATCAGCACCGGCAGCTGGTTGTCACGCGTCACCTGCGCCCGCAGCAACTCGAACTCCGACTGGTTGCCGACCTGCCGCGCGAGGCGCGTCTGGCTCAGCGCGCTCTCCGTCTGCACCAGCGACGATTCGGCGATCGCCACGAGGCGCTCCGCAAGCACCGCGTCGAAGTAGGCCTCCGTGACGGCGAGCATCGTCTGCGCCCGCTGCGATCGGAGCTCCAGCTCGGCCACGTCGCGTGCCGCGTTCGCCGCGCGGTTCTGCGCCTGCACGCGGCCGAAGGTGAACGCGTTCCAGGACCCCTCGAGCCCCCCGGTGTACTGGTTCGCGGCGCCGAAGCCCACACGAGTGAAATCGATCCCGAAACCGCCGCCGGAGGCGCAGCGGGCATACGTCTCGAGCGCCGCCACCCGTTGCGCGTCGGTTGCGCCCGCTGTGGCGAGGTAGCGCGTGCACGGCTGGTAGTACGTCGTGCCGTCATCCGGCGGCGCGGGGGGCGTGCCGGGCGGCGGCGTGGGATCACTCTCGGCCAGGGCCTCGAACTGCGAGGCGAGGGTGCGGATGTACGTGAAGGAGAGGCCGAACTGCGGGAAGTAGCCGCTGCGCGCCTGGTACTGCTGGCCGCGCGCGCGGTGAACACCGGCCTGCGCGATGCGCACTGCCTCGCTCTGCGGCTCCGCGAGGCGCAGCGCTTCGTCGAGGGAGAGGGAGCGACCCTGCTGCGCGACGCCGGATACCGGCCAGATGGCTCCCGCAGCGATGAGAAGTCGAGTCACGCGTTTCATCAGGCACTCGTGCGTTGAGAGTCTTCAGGAGCGGTCGCCGCGCGCGCGCGGCTGCTGTCCATTGGTTGCAACCTTCGCCACCCTCGTGGCTTGCCGCGCAGCCTTCCCCGCACCGTTCCCCGGGGCGTTCATGCTCGCCGGCTGCGCGATGCGCGCCATCGCGGCGCGGCCCTTCGCACCCGCCCTGGCCGGGGCGGGGGCGGCTCGTCGTGACGAACCATTCCGCGAGGCGCCGGGTGGCGGGACGGCCTGCTCCGGAACGCCGAGGGCGTGGAGGAAGACGCGCGCATAATGGAACGGCGCCCGCGCGCGTGGCCGCGGATAGATCTCGGCCATCATCTCGCGGCCCATCGCGTCCGCGAAGAGGGCACCGTGCAGCAGGGTGCAGGCATCGGCCACGCGGTGGCCGCCGGTGGCAAGGCCGTGGCGCGCGCGGAGCGCGCGCGCGTACGCGCGCAGCTGCAGTTGCGTGAACACCGGCCCATGCCGCATGCAATCGGCCATCTCGGGATGCTCCTCGAGCTCCGCCATGCACTTGCGGATGATCCCGCGGGAGCGCTCGAGATGGTCGAGCTGAGCGGCGCACCAGTCGGTGAGCTCGCGCATCGGGTCCACCGGCACGTCGGGGAGGGCGCCCACGGCTCGGCGCTGCGCATAGAGCTGCGCGGCCTCGTTGATGAGCGCCGTCTTGGACTTGAAGCGCCGGAAGAGGGTGACTTCATTGACGCCGGCGGCATCGGCGATGCGGCGTGTCGTCGCGCCGCGGAACCCGAACTCCGCGAAGACGCGGAATGCGGCCTCGAGAATCTGTTGTCGGCTGATCATGAGATCGCGCCCGGGGTGCGGTGTCGGATCGACGCGCGCGGCCCTGCGTGCCGCGGCCGGAGAATGAAAGTAGGTACTTGCATACAAACGGGAAGCCCTGCCGCCCGGTTTCAGTTCCCACCGATTCCCGATCGTGACAGTCGAGCCCCATCGGGCCGTGACGGACCGGCGCGCGGGGCCGCCCCCGGGACACCGGCCCGGAGCGCTCGGCGGCAGGAGGCACCGGAGTAACCGTCGTCCGATCCCGCTGCCTCGCGCCCATCGCCGCCTGACGCGCGCTGCGCTCCGTCCGCCCACCCCGCGAACGCCTCACGGCGCCCCGCTGTCGCCCCGCCGGCCCCGAGCGCAGCATTCGGCGTCCGCCGCGCTCGTCGTGCGGCCGCCTCCTGCGAGGTCATCACCATGCCCATCCGTCTCCTGTCGCTCGCGACCGCCTTCGTCACTCTGCCCGTGACCCTGTCCCCGGTCCCCGGTCACCCCTCACCCGCGACCGGCCAGACCCAGGCCGCCGCCGTCGCCATCACGAACGTCTCCGTGATCCCCATGGACCGCGAGCGCGTCCTGGCGAACCAGACCGTGGTGGTGCAGGGCGGGCGCATAACGAGCGTTGGCCCCGCCGGCGGCCCGGTGCCCGCGGGCGCAACCGTCGTCGACGGCCGCGGAAAGTTCCTCATCCCGGGCCTCGCGGAGATGCACGCGCACGTCCCGGGTGGGCAGGCGCCCCCGGAGCTCGTCGAGCGCGTGCTCTCGCTCTTCGTGCTCAACGGCGTGACCACCATCCGCAGCATGCTGGGCGACCCCCTGCACCTCCGCCTCCGCGCCCAGATCGCGAGCGGTGAGCGCCTCGGACCGCGCTTCGTCGCGTCGGGCGGCCCATCCTTCAGCGGCAACTCCGCCTCGTCGCCCGGTGTCGCGATGCAGCTCGTGCGGGATCAGAAGGCGGCCGGGTACGACCTGCTCAAGATCCATCCGGGCGTCCCACGCGCGGCGTTCGACTCGATGGCGGCCACCGCAAGGCAGCTCGGCATTCCCTTCGCGGGCCACGTCCCCCTCGACGTCGGATACCACCGGGCGCTCGAGGCCCGCTACTCCACGATCGATCACATCGACGGATTTCTCGAGGCGATCCTGCGCGACGGGGCGCCCGTGACGAGCGCCCAGTCCCAGTTCTTCGGCATCAACCTCGTGGAGCATGTCGACGAGGCGAAGATCGTTCCGCTGGCCCGGGCGACGCGCGCTGCCGGGGTGGCCATCGTCCCGACGGAGGGATTCCTGGTCGGGCGATACGGCACGCTGCCCGCCGATTCGCTCGTCGCGCGCCCGGAGATGCGCTACTGGCTCCCGAACCAGGTGAACCAATGGGCCAACGACAAGCGCAATACCGACGCCCAGGTGCCGGCGGCCACGCGGGCGCGCTTCCTCGAGCTGCGACGCAAGGTGCTCAAGGCGCTGCAGGACGAAGGTGTCCTGCTCCTCCTCGGCTCCGATGCGCCGCAGCTCTGGGATGTCCCCGGCTTCTCCATTCCCCGGGAGCTCGGCTACTACGTCGATGCCGGGCTGACCCCGTATCAGGCGCTCGCCACCGGCACGATCAACGTCGCGCGCTTCTTCGGCTGGGAGGCCGAGTCGGGCACGATCGCGCAGGGAAAGCG
>DATIGO010000047.1:0-4718 GCA_035454665.1 Gemmatimonadaceae bacterium
TGCACGCGACTCTGCTGCGTGCCCGACGTCGATGCCGCCTCTCGCAACGCCTCCACCAGCGACTCGGCCTCACGGGCCAGTTGATCCAGCCGCAGCAGCGCGGCTTCGCTGGTCGCGGTCACGCTGGAGACGTCGTCCTCCTCGGCCGTCGCCAGCACCATCGAGCGTCCCGCCTCCTGCTCGAGCGTCGCCAGCGAGGAGAGTCCCGCCGCCGTGGCCTCGCGCGCCAGGCGAGCCGTCTCGACCGCGCGGGCACTCGTGCCCCGCACGCGCTCCAGCCGCTCGAGCACGTCCGTCACGAGCTGGTCGGTACGATCCGCCGCGTCGTTGGAGCTGCGCGCGAGACGCCGCACCTCGCTCGCCACGACCGCGAAGCCGCTCCCCTGTTCTCCCGCGCGCGCGGCCTCCATCGCCGCGTTCAGCGCGAGCAGCTTGGACTGGCGCGCCATCTTCCGCACCAGCGTGACGAACGAGCGGATCTCCTCCGAGGCGCCGGAAAGCGATCCGAGCTCGTCCGCATTGCTGCCGACATCCTGCGCCAGCGCTTCCAGGGCGCTCGTTCCCGAACGCAGGTTGTTGAGACTTTCCCGTGAGAGCTCCTGCAGCCGTGCCTCACGAGCGCGCTGGCCTCGGGCCTCCTCCACCACGCGGGCGGCGCCCTTGGCGACGCGACCCACGTCGTCGTGCGCACCGCGCGCGAGCTCGACCAGCGTGGCGCCCTGCCGCGCCGTGCCGCTCGACGCCTCCGTGGCGCGCTGTGCAATGCTCATCGCTGCCGTGCACTGGATGGAGAGGTCCTGCAAACGGGTGCTGACGTCGCGGGTGGCGTTGCGGACTTCGCCGATCGAGGCGCGCAGGGCGGACACGGCGCTCCGCGCGGCGGCGGCCACGCGCTCGCTCTCCCCGTCTCCCGCCGCCACGGTAGGTTCGCGCGTGAGGTCTCCCTTGGCCATCGCGCGCAGTACGTCCGTGGTATCCCCCGAGCGCTCGGCGATCGAGGGGATGATCACGTTGTTGGTGACGATGGCCGTGAGGATGGCGGCGGCGCCGAGCGCGAGTCCGCCGAAGATGAGAATCTCCTGAGAGGTCGCCGTCGCGATGACGTCGCGCTGGAACCAGAGCGCCAGAAAGAGCAGCACTGCTCCAGCGAATCCGATGCGCACGATGACCGCGTCGACCCGAGGGGCGTCGGCGCCGGGGGCGGCCAGGGCTCCCGGCGCATCCGACGGGTCAGACGCGTCCGAGGCGCCGTTCGCCTCTCGCTTGTCTGGTCCCTCTGCGGCTGTAGATTGCCTCACGAGGACTCCTCTCCGGTTGGCCGGTGGCGCTCAGTCCGCTGCGGCCCCAACTCTTTGCATGACAACGTCTAACACGGAAACGAGCGTTACGGCGCCCGGTGGATACGATCCGTCTGCCATCGAGGCCAAGTGGCAGGCCCGCTGGCGGGATCGCGGCACCAACCACACGGACCTCTCGGGCGGCCCGAACCCGTTCTACGCCTTGATGATGTTCCCGTACCCGTCGGCGGAGGGGCTGCACGTGGGCAACCTCTTCGCTTTCACCGGGAACGACATCTATGGACGATTCCAGCGACTCCAGGGGCACACCGTCTTCGAGCCCATCGGCTTCGACGCCTTCGGGATCCACTCGGAGAACTACGCCCTCAAGATGGGCCAGCACCCCATGCGGCTCATCCCGCGCAACATCGCGAACTTCACGCGGCAGCTGACGCGCGCCGGCCTCATGATCGACTGGCGCTACCAGGTCGATACGACCGACCCGGCGTACTACAAGTGAACGCAGTGGATCTTCGTGCAGCTCTTCAAGCGCGGGCTCGCCTATCGCAAGAAGGCCGCCGTGAACTGGTGCCCCGCCGACAAGACCGTGCTGGCGAACGAGCAGGTGATCGCGGGCGCCTGCGAACGCTGCGGGAGCAAGGTCGAGCAACGCTTCCTCGAGCAGTGGTTCTTCCGCATCAGCAACTACGCCGCACGCCTCCTCGACAACCTCGATCACATCGACTGGTCGGAGACCACCAAGACCGCCCAGCGCAACTGGGTCGGCCGGAGCGACGGCGCAGAGATCACGTTCAGGATCGTCATCCCGGGGAGCGTGAGCGACGAGGGATCTTCGCCCGGTGCGCCTGGGGCCAGCCACGGGGCGGGGGAAGCAGATCCCTCGGCGCCTTCGGCTCCTCGGGATGACAGGCGGGACGACATCGTCGTGTTCACCACTCGACCGGACACGATCTTCGGTGCCACCTACATGGTGCTTGCACCCGAGCATCCGCTCGTCGAGCGCCTGGCGACGCCGGACCGGCGCGAGTCGATCCAGGCGTATCGTGACGCCACCGCGCGGCAGGACATCGTGACCCGCAAGGTGGCAAAGGAGAAGACCGGCGTCTTCACGGGCTCCTACGCCGTCAATCCGGCGACGGGCGCCGAGATCCCGATCTGGATCGCGGACTACGTGCTCATGGAGTACGGGACCGGCGCGATCATGGCGGTGCCGGGGCACGACGAGCGCGACTTTGAGTTCGCGCAGATCTTCGAGCTTCCCATCGTCCGCGTGATCGCGGGTCCCGGGCAGGATGCCATGACGCCGCTCGAGGCCCCGTACGTCGACGACGACGCGGGACGGCTCGTGAACTCGGGACCGTTCGACGGACTGTTCGTGGCGGACGCGAAGCGAGCGGTCGTGCAGTGGCTCGCAGGGCGCGAGGCCGCGAAGGCCGTGGTGAACTATCGGCTCCACGACTGGTGTGTGTCGCGCCAGCGGTATTGGGGCCCGCCCATCCCGATCATCTACTGTGACGTCTGCGGTCCGCGCGCCGTGCCGGAGCGGGATCTTCCGGTTGTGCTCCCCGACGTCCCGGACTTCCGCCCGGACGACACCGGGGTCTCCCCGCTCGCGCGCCACGAGCAGTGGTATCGGGTCCCCTGTCCGGATTGCGGCCGCGAGGCGCGCCGCGAGACCGACGTCTCCGACACCTTTCTCGACAGCGCATGGTATTTCCTGCGCTACCCGAGCGCTCATCGCGACGACGTCCCCTTCGACCCCGTGATGACGAAGCGGTGGCTGCCCGTCACATCGTATATCGGCGGGAACGAGCACGCGGTGTTGCACCTGATGTACGCACGCTTCATCACCATGGTCCTGCACGACATGGGGCATCTCGATTTCGAGGAGCCCTTCCAGCGGTTCCGCGCGCACGGGCACATCATCCGTGAAGGCGCGAAGATGTCCAAGACCAAGGGCAACATCGTCAACCCCGACCAGTACTACGAGCAGTGGGGGGCGGATACGTTCCGTACGTACCTCATGTACCTGGGGCCCTTCCAGGAGGGCGGGGATTTCCGCGATCTGAGCATCTCGGGGCCGCGCAGCTTCCTCAACCGTCTCTGGCTCGCCGTCACCGAGGCCACGACGGGAGGGAGCCCCGATCCCGTGGTCATGCGCAAGCTGCACCAGACGATCCGCAAGGTCAGCGACGACATTCCGCGCCTGAGCTACAACACGGCGGTCGCGGCGATGATGGAGTACATGAACGTCGTGCGAAAGGGCGAGCGCGCGCCGCATCGAGCCGAGGTCGAGCCGCTGGTACAGCTCGTGTCGCCGTTCGCGCCGCACATCGCCGAGGAGCTCTGGGAACGGCTCGGCCACGAGCGGAGCATCTTCGACAGCGGCTGGCCTGTCTGCGACGAGGTGCTGGCGCGCGAAGACACGATCGAGCTCGCGGTGCAGGTGAACGGCAAGCTGCGCGGCACGATCGAGGTGGCACGCGACATCGGGCAGGAGGGGGCGCTCACGATGGCTCTCGCCGATGCCCAGGTGGCGCGCTTCGTTGCCGGGACACCGCGCAAGGTCGTCTTCGTCCCCGGCCGGCTCATCAACATCGTCGTCTAGGTCGCCAGGAACTTCCCCGGACCGGCTCGGATTCGGTCTTGACGGGCGAGGGCAGGGCTCGCCCATTTCGTCGTCCCGCACATCCTCGTACATCCTCGCACATCCCCACGACCCGCGGGAGCACGCGCCGCTCGTGGCGCGCCCCCTCGGCTCGGCACCTAATCGAGAGGAGGGCTCATGATCGACATGAATGCAGAATCCGCGCGCCGCGAGTTCCTGGGACGCCTGGCGGCCGGCTCCGCGGTGCTCCTCGCCGGAGCGTCCGTTGCCGCCTGTGCCGCCGAGGCGGACGCCGGTGCCGGCGCCGCGAGCGGCGCGGCCGCGGCCACCGCGGCCGACGGCGAGTGGCTCGGCAAGATCCACGGCACGCACCGGCAGTTTTTCGACGCCACGCACTGGAACGATGGCTTCGGACTGGCCTACGCCTTCAACTGGGCGCGGTCCACGCGGGAGTCGTTCAACGTCGGGAACGACGAGGTCTGCGCGGTGATCGGACTGCGGCACTTCGCGATCGCCCCGGCCTTCTCCGATGCGATCTGGCAGAAGTACAAGCTGGGCCAGTTTTTCCAGATCAACGATCCGAAGACCAAGCAGCCTTCGGTGCGGAACTTCGCCTATAACGAAACCGCGGGGGACTTCATGTTCGCGGGCGTCTCCCTCGGCCAGCAGATCCCCACCGGTGCGGTGGTGACGGTCTGCAACCTGGCCACGACGGTCGTGTCGGGCATGGCCGCGCAGGCGGCGGGTCTCTCGATCACTCCGGAGGCGGCTTACGAGGAATGGAAGGCCGCGTTGCAGCCGGGCTGCTATCT
>DATIGO010000048.1:0-13786 GCA_035454665.1 Gemmatimonadaceae bacterium
CTCGAGCGCGAGCTCGCGTCACCCGATTCGCGCGTGCGCGCTCTGCACGGGGTGATGGAGCTCCTCGACGCGATCGGCCGCCTGCCGCACCACGTTCCCGGTCTGCTCACGGGCAACCTCGAGCCTGGCGCCGCGCGCAAGCTCGAAGCGGCCGGCATCGACATGGGGTTCTTCGTGGTGGGGGCCTTCGGATCCGACCACGAGCGACGCGACGAGCTGCCCGCGATCGCCCGGCAGCGCGCGCGCGACCGGCTGGGCCACGAGCTCCCCGGCGAAGCGCTCGTAATCATCGGCGACACGCCCCACGACGTCTCGTGCGGCCGTCCGCTCGGCGCCCGCGCGATCGCGGTGGCTACGGGCCACTTCGGCAGGGCCGAGCTCGCGGCCTGCGGGCCGGCCGCCGTGTTCGAGGACCTGAGGGACACCGCCGCGGTCATCCGCGCGATCGACGCGTGACGACCGGTGAATCACCATGCATGAGGGCACGGTGCGCGAGACGGAGCTCAAGAGTGTCGTGCCTGACGAGGAAGCGTGCGTGGCCCGGCTCGTGCGCGCGGGAGCGCGTCCGGTCTTCGAGGGCCGGCTCGAGGACCGACGCTTCGACACCGCCCACTTCTCCCTCGCCCGCGCCGACCTCGTCCTGCGGCTCCGCACTACGCGGCGCGGTTCGCACGCGGAGTCGACGCTCGACTGGAAGGGGCCCGCGAGTTACGAGGCGGGATTCAAGCACCGCGACGAGACCAGCGTGGCGGTGGGGGACGCCGGCGGCATGACCCATGTCCTGGAGCAGCTCGGGCTTCGCGTCACGCGCGAGATCGACCGCGAGGTCCGCGTCTTCGAGCTCCACGGCGCGACCGTGCGATTCGAGCGCTTCGCGCGGATGGACACGCTCGTCGAGGTCGAGGGAGCGCCCCGTGCGATCGAGGAGGCCATTGCGGTGCTGGGGCTCCCTCGCGAGGGCTTCACTCCTGAACGCCTGGTGGACTTCGTGCGGCGATTCGAGGCTCGCACGGGCAGCCGCGCGGCGATCAGCGATCGCGAGGCGCGCGGCGAGTACCCGCACGCGATCGAGCATGCCTGACGAGAGCGACGGGATCCCGCTCACCAGGGTGAGCGGCACCTGGGGCCCGCTGCGGCCCGAGGGCCCGGGGGTCGCCCATGTCCACGCCGGCGCCATGCGCGTCCTCAACCGGTCCGCCGGCGAGATCGTGATCGTCTACGGCACCCTCTCCGGCGGTTCCTGGCGGACCGGCCGCCTCGCGCTCCACGGTGCGTCCGGCGCGCTGGTGCTCGAAGCGGAGCGCGGCCTCGAGCGCGCCTGGGTGACCCTGGTGGCGGAGGCCTGTCCGATTCCGGAGTTCACCCGTGGGCTCCGGACGCTGGGCTCTCGCCGGTCCGGTGGCCACGAGGGGCATCTGCGCTATTTCGCTCCGCTCCTGTACGCCCGGCGCCGGCTGGAGGACGAGCGGGAGCTCGAGCAACGCCTCGCGGCGTTCGACGCCGCCTTCCTCCGGGAGCGGCTCGAGCAGATCCTGGCCTCGCTCGCGCAGGATGCTCACCCCCTGCAGGCTCCCGAGCGGCGGGCGCTCGAGGCAGAGCTCCTCGATGCGAACGAGCCCGTGTTCGCCGCCCTGAATTCGCTGCGCGACGCGGCGAGCCAGTTCAGGCAGGCGAGCGACGAGCGTCGCTTCGATCGCTGGCGAGCGTGGGTATCCGCGGTCGCAGCTGTTTTCGCGGACGCCGACCGGAGCTGGGAGGCGATGGCCGGCCTCCTTCCGGCGCTCCGCGTTCCGACGGGCCCGAGCCGATGATCGCGGGGGTGGGGATCGACGTGGTCGACGTCGCCCGCATCAAGGCGCTGCTCGACGCGAAAGGGGAGCGGGTGCTGGAGCGACTCCTGACCGAGGAGGAGCGCCGCTATTGCGCTCGAAAGCCCCGGCCTGAGCAGCACATCGCCGTTCGCGTCGCGGCCAAGGAGGCGGTCTTCAAGGCACTGAGCGGTGCGCCTTCGGCCCGGGGCATCGGATGGCGTGAGATCGAGGTGCGGACAGACGACGACGGTCGCCCGCGTCTGCTACTCCACGGGCGGGCCGGGCAGCGCGCGGCAGAACTTCGGGTGAATCACCACTGGCTGTCGCTCACGCACGGTGATACCGTCGCCGCAGCGGTCGTCGTGCTCGAAACCCGTGAGTAGCTTCCACCTAGCGACGCCGATAAATTCACTCGGAATACCAGACCGAACTCCTCCTTTCACCGATGACCGGGGAATCCTCGCTGGGCGCCCGCCGTCCCTCGCTCTCGACTGCCACACGCCCGCGCGGCCCGCGCGCGACACGCAGGCTCCCCGTTTTCGCCGTGGTACCGCTGGTGGCCACGCTGCTCGCGTCGCTGGCGGGCACCGGCACTGCGCAGGAGCGTCCGGCCAAGCGGCTGGCCGACATCGTGAGCGTCGCGTTCGAGGAATACGCGAGCGGGATCGACTCGGCCGGGCGTCTGATTTCCGACGTGGAGTACCAGGAGGCCGTCGAGTTCCTGGCAAATGCGCGGGAGGTCGCGGCCAGACTGAGCGGTGAGCGAGCCGACAGCACGCGCGTCTTTCTGGATTCCATCGCGAGCCTCGTGCAGCGCCGTGTACCCCCGGCCACGGTGGCTCCCTGGGTCGACCAGTTCATGAGCTCGCTCGGTGCCGACGCCGCGCTCGACCTCCCGACCAGGCCGGTCGACCTGGTGACGGGTGAGCGGCTCTACCAGCAGCACTGCGCCTCCTGCCACGGTGCTCGTGGGCAAGGCGACGGTCCGGCGGCCACAGGAATGGACCCGCCGCCGCCCGCGCTGGGCAACGCCGAGGCCGTCGCGGACGTCTCACCGGCGCTGATGTTCCGCATCCTGTCCGTCGGTATCGCGGGGACGCCGATGGCGGCGTGGTCGGGCACACTTTCGGTGGACGAGCGCTGGAGCGTGATCGCGTATCTCAACGCCCTGCGCGCGCCGTCGGCGGTGGCCGAGGGACAGGGTCTGTACGTCCAGCGCTGCGCGGCGTGCCACGGTCCGGCCGGGGCCTCGAACGGGGTGCTGACGACGGCGCTGGCGCGGGTGCCCGTGGAGTTGTCGTCGTTCGCGTGGCAGGCGGCGCACAGCGATCGCGAGATCGGGGAGATCGTCCGCACGGGCGCGGCCGGCACGGCGATGCCGCCCTCGCGTGACCTCACCGACTCCGATCTCGCCATGCTCGTCGGCTATGTGCGTACGCTGTCGCTCCAGGACGCCCCCGGCGCGCTGGTGGCCGCGGCGCAGAGCGACGACCCGGGCGCGATCGTGCGCGAGGTCATGTCGCAACTCGACGCGGCGCTGGTGTCGGCGCGCGCCGGGCGGGGTGCCGAGGCGGGGGATCGCGCCTTCGACGCGTACATCGCCTTCGAGCCACTGGAGACGCGGGCGCGCGCGCGCGATCCGGGTCTGGTGGCGGCGCTCGAGCGGCAGTTCGCCGACTTTCGCGGCGCGGTGCGCGCGAGCGATCTCCGGGCGGCCGAGCGCGCGCGGACCGCGATCGAGGCGGGGATGCCGGGCATCGTGGATCTCACCCGTCCCCCGGGGAGCGGATGGGGCGCATTCCTGCAATCGCTGCTGATCATCCTGCGCGAGGGGCTCGAGGCGATCCTCGTGATCGGCGCGATCGTCGCATTCCTCATCAAGACCGGACATCGCGAGCGGCTGCGCTCGATCTGGTGGGGCGTGGCCGCGGCGTTAGGCGCCAGCGCCGTGACCGCGGTCGTGCTCGCCACGGTGTTGCGCGCCCTCCCGGCCACGCGCGAGGTGATCGAAGGGCTCACGATGCTCGTGGCCGTCGCGGTGCTCTTCTCGGTGAGCTACTGGCTGATCTCGAAGGTCGAGGCCGCGAAATGGCAACGCTTCATCCGCGAGAAGGTGGACGCGGCGCTGGCCGGCGGCGGGGGGCGGGCGCTCACGCTCGTGGCCTTCCTCGCCGTCTATCGCGAGGGGGCGGAGACGGCCCTGTTCTACCAGGCGCTGTTTCAGGAAGGGAGCAACACGGTCCTGCCGATCGTGGGGGGCATCGCCGTCGGCGCAGCGATCCTGGCCGTGATCTTCACGCTCTTCCACCGCTACGGGGTGCGCATTCCCCTGCGCCCCTTCTTCGGCGTCACGAGCGTGCTCCTCTACTACATGGCGTTCGTGTTCATGGGGAAGGGGATCCGCGAGCTGCAGGAGGGGAACGTCGTGCCGATCACGGTGCTCCCCGGCTGGCCGCACGTCGACGCCATGGGGATATTTCCGAGCGTTGAGACCCTCCTCGGGCAGTCGGTGCTGGTCGCGCTCTTCGTGTTCGCGCTCGTGAAGACCTTCTGGCCGACCCGCGCGGTCGTGCTGCCCACGGTGCCCGACGCTCCCGACCCGCTCGTCGAGAGCCATGTGCTCGAGCGACTCGAGCAGCTCGAGCGGCGTCTCGAATCCGTCGAGCAGGTGGTGAGCGCCCCGGAGACGGCGGAGTCGGATCCCAACGCCGCGCCGCGCGACGCGTCGTACCTGCGGTAGCCGTCCCGCTGCTCCGTACGCCTGCTCAGGTCGCGGGCGCGAGCGAGCCGCGCGCCGGGCGCCGCCGGTTCAGCATCCACGCCGCGCCGGCTGCCGCAATCGCGACCGCGATCATCTGCGCCAGCGTGAACGGCCCCACGAACCGATCATCCTTGGCCCGGAAGAACTCGATCACGAAGCGCTCCGCACCCGCCAGCACGCCGTAAAGGCCGAAGAGCCACCCGGCGGCGTGCGGATGCCGCCGGAAGCGCCAGAGGATCAGGAACATCACGAGGCCCAGTGCCGTCTCGTAGAGCTGCGTGGGGTGTACCGCGAGCACCGTATCCGCACTGGCACCGGGCGGGATCGGCGTGCCGAAGGCGTCGTTCATCACGCCAGCCGTGGAGGGAGGGGCGCCCTGCGGAAAGCGCACGGCCAGCGCGCCATCCCAGGGGCGACCGTAGTCGTCGCCCACGGCCCAGCACCCTGTGCGGCCCACCGAGTACCCCGCTGCGATGGCGATGCCGCCCACGTCGCTGATGCGCGTGAACGACAACTTCTTGCGACGGATGACGATCCAGTTGAGGATCACCGCGCCGATGAATCCGCCCCAGAAGACGAACCCCGCGCGCCCGAGCAGGTCGCTCCAGTCGCCCGTGACGACGAGGACGTAATAGAGGCGCCCGCCGATCAGGGTGCCGATGACGGAGGCCAGGATGAGATCCGGAATCGCCTCCGCCTCGGTCTTGTGCCCGCGCTGCAGCAGTTCCCGCTGCGAGATGATCTGCGCGATGACGAAGGCCGCGAGCACGGCGAGGCCGAACCCGGTCAGCGGGATCGGGCCGAGATTGATCTCGAAGGGGTGGTGGGTGATGGGCATGGGGATAGAGCTGTGAGGCAGGCGCGGTTCGCGTAACGCTGGTTGCTGGTTGCTGATGGCTGGAGCGGGTTGCTGAGTGCTGGAACGGCGTCGTCATCCCGAAGAACGTCAGCGACTGAGGGCGCCGTGGCCCTCCCCTGGCGCACCGGGAGCAGATCCCTCGTTGGCTACGCCTGCTCGGGATGACACCACGGTGAGGCACTCAGCAACCCGCTCCAGCCATCAGCAACCAGCAACCAGCCGCTCAAAAAACCTAACTCCCTTCCACCTCCGGCAGCGGAAGACTGGCAAACGCATTCAACTCCCAACCGTCCCGCCGGCCGCGCTCCGCGTGGAACAGCCCTGCGCGCGCGATCATCGCGGCGTTGTCTGTTGCCAGACGCACACTCGGGGCATACACCTCGGCGCCGAGGTCCGCCGCGCGCTCGCGCATGGCCCCCACCAGGGCCTGGTTGCAGGCGACGCCCCCACCCAACACGATGCGCCGGCGGCGGTGGTGCGCCGCCGCGCGGTGCGTCTTCTCCACGAGCGTCTCGATCAGAGCGTCCTGGAACCCGCGCGCGATGTGAGGTGCCTCGGCCGCGAGGTCTGCGGAGGACCGCACCGCGTGCAGTACCGCGGTCTTGAGCCCGCTGAAGGAGACGTCGAAGTAGTCGGCATCCCCCGGGGCCTGATTCGCCCGCAGCATGGGGCGCGCGAAGCGCACGCGTCCGGGCTCACCGTCGCGCGCCAGGCGCTCGACGTGCCGCCCACCCGGATACGGCAATCCGAGAAGCTTCGCGACCTTGTCGAAGGCCTCGCCGGCCGCGTCGTCACGCGTGCTGCCGAGCACCTGGTACGCCCCCCACGTGGCCACGTCGACCATGAGGGTATGGCCCCCGGAAACCAGGAGCGCGGTGAACGGCGGCACGGCCCCGGCGTGCTCGAGCGACTGTGCGAAGAGGTGCCCCTCCATGTGGTGCACTCCCACGAGCGCGCGCCCCAGGCTGAACGCCAGCCCCTTCGCATAGCTCACGCCCACGAGCAGCGCGCCCACGAGCCCCGGGCCGTTCGTGACCGCGACCACGTCGACGTCAGCGAGCCGCGCGCCCGCGTCGCCCAGGGCCTTCTCCACCACGGGCACGATCGAGGTGAGATGCGCGCGCGAGGCGATCTCGGGCACCACGCCCCCGAAAACCCGGTGCACATCCTGTGACAGTATCACGAGCGATCGCTGCGTCACGTCGTTCCCTGTCCCCTCCACTACCGCCGCCGATGTCTCGTCGCACGACGTCTCGATGCCGAGGACGACCATCAGGGCGCCGCCGCCGAGTCCGCTCGGGGGACCGCGACACCTAACAACTGCGCGACGAGCGCCCGGTTGGCGCTGGAGTTCCAGTCCGACGCTCCCGCGATCCGCTTGCGAATAATCCCGTCGCGGCCGATCAGGTAGGTGGCCGGCAGGCCGCGTGCCTGGTAGATGCGCTCGATCGCTCCGGTCCCCTCGCTGAGGATCTCGAAGGTGAGGCCGTGCCGGGCCACGAACTGCCGCACGCGCTCCTCGAAGCCGGGATCGTCAACGGCCACCGCCACGACCTTGAGTCCCGCCGGCGCGAAGTCGCGGTGCAAGCGCTCGATTCCCGGCATCTCCCACTCGCAGGGGCCGCACCAGGTGGCCCACAGGTTCAGCAGCACGACGTGGCCACGGTAGTCGGCGAGCGTGCGGGTCCCGGGAGACGGATCCAGCGTCGCCGCGCGAAAATCGGGGGCCAGGGAGCCCGCGGTCAGGACGGGCACAGACGCCGCCGAGCGGGCCGAGATCGCGAGCCATCCGCCACCGAGGAGCGCCGCAGCGCCCAGGGCGAGCCCCCACTGCCGCGCCCCGCTCATGCGACCTCCGCGCAGCACGCGCGCAGCGCCGCGATCTCGCGCGCGGGGTCGGGGGCGGAGAAGACCGCGTTCCCCGCCACGAAGGTGTCGGCGCCGGCGCGCCAGCACCGTGTGATCGTCTCGCGCGCGATCCCGCCGTCGACCTCGATCGCCGCGCCGCTCCGCGCCGCCTGCAGCAGCTCCCGCGCCCGGCTGATCTTCTGCACTGCTCCGGGAATGAAGTTCTGGCCGCCGAAGCCGGGGTTTACGGACATCACGAGCAGGAGATCGAGCTCGCCCGCCACGTCGCGCAGCGTCTCCACCGGGGTGGAGGGATTGATCGCCACCCCCGCGCGGCAACCCAGCTCGCGGATGCGGTGGAGTTGCCGGTGCAGGTGCGGGCTCACTTCCTGGTGGATCGTGAGCACGCTCGCCCCCGCGCGCGCGAAAGCGTCGAAGTACTTCTCGGGCTCCACGACCATGAGGTGGACGTCGAGCGGGAGCGCCGTGAGGCCCCGCACCGTCTCGATCACCTTGGCGCCGAAGGTGAGATTGGGCACGAAGCAGCCGTCCATCACGTCGACGTGGATCCAGTCCGCGCCGCCCGCTTCGCATCGCGCGATCTCGTCGGCGAGGTGCCCGAAGTCGGCGCTCAGGATCGATGGGGCGATGCGGACGCTCACGGGCGCCCCGAGATGCGCAGCGTGATCACGGCGCCCGGGGCCACGGAGGATCCCGCCGCGGGGCTCTGGAAGATGATGACGCCCTGCGGAACCTGGCTCGTCGAGTCGACCTGCGTGTCACCGACACTGAGCCCGAGTTGCTCGATGAGCGCGCGTGCTTCGACCAGCTCGCGACCCACGACATCGGGCATCGTGAGCTCGGCGGGGCCGGCGCTGACCACGATCTCCACGGCCGTTCCCTCCGGTACCACCGTGCCCGGTTCCGGCTGCGCGGCGAGCACCGTGCCGCGCGCCTGATTCCCCGGCTGTTCGAGGACCTGTCCGACGGTGAGCCCGGCGCGCCGGAGCAGGGCTTCCGCCCGGTCGCGGCTCAGCCCCGAAACGCGCGGAATCGTGGCGCTCCGCTGGCCCGCACTGACGTCGAGGGTGACCGTGACGCCGCGCGAAACCCTCGTACCGGGCGCCGGCGTCTGACCCAGCACGGTCGTCCGGGGCGCCGAGGCGCTGATCCGTGACTCGCCTAACGCCGCGTCGAGCCCGGCCTCGGCGAGCTTTCCCTGCGCGTCGTCGTAGCGCAGGCCAAGTACGACCGGGACCACGACCGCGTCGGCGGGACCGTCGTCGGGAAAGATGACGAACGCCACCAGGATCCACGCGAGCAGGAAGCCCGACACCGCGAGGAGCGTATGGGTGACGAGCTGCCGCCGGGCGTCACCCTGAGGCATCGAGGGTGTCCATCTCACGCGCCGACGCTCCGCAGCCGCACCGCAAAGGCGCCGTCCACGCCGTGGCGCTGCGGCAGCACCCGCAGGCGTCCCGCGTCGAGTACCGAGTCGGGCACGGCGCCTCCGGGGGGAGGCTCGAGGCTCCAACCCGGGCGCGCGCGCAGAAACGCATCCACCTGCTCGTCATTCTCCTCGGGTTCGAGTGAGCACGTGCTGTAGACGAGCAAGCCCCCGGGAAGGACCACATCGGCCGTCGCCCACAGGAGCTCGCGCTGGAGCGCCGCGAGCACCGCGAGGTCGGACGGCTTGATCCGCCATCGCGCGTCCGGGTGCCGCCGGAACGTGCCGGTGCCGGTGCAGGGGACGTCGAGCAGCACGTGCCGCAGTCCCGCCACTGCCGGTTCCCGCGTGTCCATCACCAGCAGGTCGATGTTGCGCGCATCGAGGCGGTGGAGGTTTTCGGCCATACGGCGCAGCCGCGGCAACGAGCGGTCCGCGGCCGTCACGCGGGAGGCCGTGCGCGCGATCTCGAGGGACTTTCCGCCCGGGGCGGCGCAGAGATCGGCCGCCGGCTCCCCGGCGGGGAAGGCCGCGAAGCGGGTCACGAGCGTGGCGCCGGGGTCCTGCACGAAAAAGAGCCCCTGCCGGTACGCGCCGAGCTCGGTGAGCGATCCGGCGCCGCGGATACGGATGCTGTCGTGCACGAGGGGCGCGTCGTCGACGTGCACGCCGCTCCGCTCGAGCACTGTCTCGAGTTGCTCGCGCACCATGCCGAAGGGCCGCACGAAGACGGGGCCCTCGGTGTTGTTGTGCGCGAGGAGCCGTTCGGTCTCGGCGGCACCCCAGCGCGCGATGTAGCGCGAGACGAGCCACGCGGGATGTGAGTACCGGAGCGCGAGGTCCTCGATGGGATCGCGCGCGGGCAAAGCGGTCTCGGCCGGCTGCGCCCGTTCGCGGTCGATCCGGCGGAGGACGGCATTGACGAGCCGGCTCGCACCGATGCCATGGCGGACCTTCGCCAGCTCCACGCTCTGGCCGATCGCGGCGTAGGCGGGCACGCTCCCCATGTGCAGGAGCTGGTAGACGCCGAGCCGCAGGAGGTCCAGGAGATCTGCGTCGAGGCGGGCCAGGCCCCCCTTCACACGCGGGCGCAGCTCGGCGTCGAGCGACTCCCGGTTCCGCAGGAGGCCGTACACGAGCTCCTGCAGCCAGCGACGGTCCCGCGCCTCGAGCACACCGGCGTATCGCTCGAATGCGGCGTCGAGCAGTTCACCCCGACGCAGGTCCGCGAGGATGTTGGCCGACGCCAGTCGTGCGTCGGTCACCCCGCCGCGGACCAGCGTGGCGCCAGCGGTGCCGTGCGACTCATCCGACCTCATGCTCTGAACAATAGCGTGCGGGCCGCCCGCTGTTCAGGCGCCAAAGCGCTCTCCCACGGTGACGCCGCGCCCTTGCGCCCAGTCGAGGGTGGCGAGGCGTCGCCGCCCCGCGGGCTGCGCGTAGGCAATGCGCACGCCACCCGCACCGCAAGCGGCCAGCAGCCCCATCTCGTCGATGGCCAGCACCTGTCCCGGGGGGCCGGCGGCGTCGGGCGCGGGGCGTGCGCCGAACAGCTTGACCTCCGCATCGCGCAGCGTGGTGAAGGCGCCGGGGCGGGGGTCGAAGGCACGCACGGCGCGGGCGACCTCGACCGCCGGACGGTTCCAGTCCAACCGGGTGGTGTCACGCGCGATCTTGTGCGCGTACGTGACCTGCGATTCGTCCTGTTCCCGGGCGGGGGCGCTGCCTAACGACATCAGCGCGAGCGCCTCCACGATGGCCAGGGCGCCGAGTTCCGAGAGCCGGAGCTGCAGCTCGCCGAAGGTCTCGTCGTCCAGGATCGGCGTGGGGGCCTGCAACAGGACGGGCCCGGCGTCGAGCCGCTCCACCATCCGCATGATCGAGATCCCCGTCTCCGCGTCGCCCGCCAGGATCGCGGCCTGGATCGGCGCGGCCCCGCGCCACCGCGGCAGGAGCGATGCGTGGATGTTCAGCGTGCCCAGCGGCGGCAGGTCGATCACGGCTCCGGGGATCAGGTGACCATACGCCACCACCACCGAGAGATCGGGGGCCAGCTCACGGAGCGCCGCCTCGAACTCGACACCGCGCGGACGCTCCGGCTGCAGCACGGGGATCTCCTCGTCGAGCGCGATCTCCTTCACCGGCGGCGGCTGCGCGACACTCCGGTGGCGCCCGTGCGGCCGGTCGGGCTGCGTCACGACGCCGACGACGTCGTGCCCCTCTCCGATCAGCGCGCGGAGCGGCGGGGTCGCGAAGTCCGGGGTCCCCCAGAAGAGCACCCGCATGTCACAGGATCTCGTCCTCGTGCGCCTCGTCGGCCGCCGAGAGCGGCAGCTTCCGGAGCAGCCCCGGGTACTTGTCCTTCATCCCTTCCCACTTCGCGAGCGCCGCACGTCGCTTGAGGAAGCTCAGGTAGTCGATGAACAGCTTCCCGTGGAGGTGATCGATCTCGTGCTGCAGCGCACGGCCCAGGAGATCCGTTCCCTCGACCTCGAACGGCTTGCCCTGACGATCGAGCGCGCGGACCACCACGCGGCCGGGGCGCACCACGTCGCCGTAGATGTCCGGAATGGAGAGGCACCCTTCCTCCGCCCTGGCCGTGTCCTGGTCCTGCAGCACGATCTCCGGATTCACGATCACGATCGGGTTCTTCTCCACGTCGACGACCGCGACGCGCTCGAGGCGACCCACCTGCGGCGCGGCCAGCCCGATCCCCTGCGCCGCGTACATCGTCTCGAACATGTCATCGATGAGCTGCTGCATCGCGTCGGTCACCTGGGGGACGGGGGTCGTGACCGCGCGCAGAACGGGCGAGCCCAGGACGTGGATACCGAGCAGGCTCACGGATGGGGACTCGTGGTGCCGGCCTCACCCGCGACGCGCGCGATGCGGCCGCGCTCGACGATCAGGCGCGCGTCGCCCGACTTGATGGTGATGTGATCCTCCATGGACTTCCGCGTGCCCCCCTCCTGTGTGGCCGCCTCCTTCATGTGGACCACTTCCCCCACGAGCCCCCCGGCGGTCACGATCTGATCTCCCTTTCGCAGGTTGCGCAGCCGCTCCTCGTGCTGTTGCTGCTGCTTGCGGCGCGGCCGGATCATCAGGAAGTAGAAGATCGCGAAGATCAGCCCCATCTGGATGAAGAGGCCGGTCAACGCCCCGCCGCCGCCCGAGGGAGCGGTCTGCAGGAGGAGGAGAGCAGGGACGATGGGGAGGGAGATCATTCGGGGCGGTCCTCGAGTGGTGCCAGCCGGTCGCGCCACTCGGCCGACCAGGCGTTGAACTCGTCCGTCAGGATGGCGCGGCGCGCGGCCCGCATCAGCGTCGCGAGGAAATGTACATTGTGCAGCGAGAGCAGGCGCAGCCCCAGGATCTCGTCGGAGACGTAGAGGTGGCGCAGGTAGGCCCGCGAGAAGCGGCGGCAGGCTGGGCACGTGCACGCGGGATCGAGGGGTCGCGAATCGGCGCGCAGCGAGGCGCGCTTCACGTTGATGCGTCCTTCGCTGGTGAAGGCCGTCCCGTTCCGGCCCATCCGCGTGGGGGCGACGCAGTCGAACAGATCGATGCCGCGGCGCACCCCTTCGATGAGATCCTCGGGGAAGCCCACCCCCATGAGATAGCGTGGCCGATCCGCAGGGAGCTCGCTCTCGAGCACCTCGAGCATGGCGTACATGTCGGGCTTGGATTCGCCGACGGAGAGGCCGCCGATGCCGTAGCCGTCCCAGTCGCCGAGGTCGCGGATGGCGCGCGCGGCCTCGATCCGGAGGCCCTGGTGAATGCCGCCCTGCACGATTGGAAACAGGGACTGTAACGGGGCACCGGCGGCTGGGTGCCGGTGGCTGATAGCGGGAGCCGGGTGCTGAGTGGGGCCCGTGGCCTCCGGTGTCCGGCTTCCGGCTTCCGATTCGAATTCTCGTTTGCAGCGTTCCAGCCAGCGGAGGCTTCGTTCGCTGGCGTCGCGCGCGGCGGCGGCGTCGGCCTGGCCGGGGATCACGTGGTCGAACTGCATGATCACGTCGGCGCCGAGGTTGCGCTGGATGCGGATCACGCTCTCGGGGGTGAAGCGGCGGCAGGAGCCGTCGATGTGGCTCCGGAATTCGACGCCGTCTTCGTCCACGCGGCGCAGCCCTTCGAGGGAGAAGACCTGGAAGCCGCCGGAGTCGGTGAGGATCGGGCCCGGCCAGCCCATGAAGCGGTGCAGGCCGCCCAGGTCGCGAATGACGTCGTCGCCCGGGCGCAGGTGGAGGTGGTAGGTGTTGGCGAGGATCATCTGCGAGCCCGTGGCCACGAGGTCATCGGGATCCAGCGCCTTCACGGTGGCGAGCGTGCCGACGGGCATGAAGGCGGGCGTCTCGACGAGACCGTGCGGAGTCGTGAAGACGCCGGCTCGCGCGGCGCCGCTGCGCGCCAGCAGCTCGAAGGAAAACGCGGTCACGGTTGCGGGGTAGCTGCGCGGTCAGCGGATGAGCATCGCATCGCCGTAGGAATAGAAGCGGTACCCCTGCTCGAGCGCGACGCGATAGGCGTGCATCGTGAGCTCATGGCCCGCGAACGCGGCCACGAGCATGAGGAGCGTGGAGCGCGGAAGATGGAAGTTCGTGATCAGCGTGTCCACCGCCTTCCAGGTGTAGGGTGGGTAGATGAACAGTGCCGTCTCGCCGGAGACCGCCTCGAACTCGGCGCCGGGCCGGGCGATCGATTCCAGCGTCCGGGCCGCCGTTGTGCCCACGGCCCAGATCTTCCCACCGGAATGTCGCGTCTCGTTGAGCACGCGCGCCGCTTCCGCGCCGACACTGAACCACTCCTCGTGCATGACGTGCTCGGCCAGGTCCTCCGATTCCACGGGCTTGAATGTGCCGGCCCCCACGTGCAGCACGACCTCGGCGCGTCGGACACCGCGGGCCTCGAGCGCGGCGAGCAGCTCGGGGGAAAAGTGCAGCCCGGCGGTGGGCGCCGCGACGGAGCCGGGCTCGCGCGCGAAGACCGTTTGATACCGCTCCGCGTCGCCGGGCGTGTCGGCGCGCTGGATGTAGGGCGGGAGCGGCATGTGCCCGAACCGT
>DATIGO010000049.1:0-3846 GCA_035454665.1 Gemmatimonadaceae bacterium
CATCTCGTCGATGACGACGTCGAAGCCCGGCGCGACGTGGACCACCCGCCCCGGGCGCAGCTTGCCGCCGGGCCTGACGAGTGCTTCCCAGACGTGCGGTTCGCGCGGGCGCAGCAGGAGGATCTCCGCCGGCGCGCCCGAATCGCGACGCCCCAGGAGCCGCGCGCGGATCACGCGCGAGGTATTGACCACGAGCGCGTCTCCGCGCGGCACGAGCTCCGGCAGGTCGGCGAAGACGCGGTGCTCGAGCGCGCCGGACGCCCGGTCCACCACGAGGAGCCGGCTGGCCTCCCGGCGCTCGTTAGGCTGCTGGGCGATGCGGTCGGGGGGGAGCGTGTAGTCGAAGCTCGAGGTGCGGAGGGGCACGAGGGGAGGAGAGCTGGTTGCTGGTTGCTGATGGCTGGAGCTGGTTGCTGAGTGGCGCAGCGGCTGTCATCCCGAGGAGCGCAGCGACGCGGGATCTACCTGCCTTGCCCCGTGGCCGGCCACTGGCGCAGCGAGAGCAGGGCCCTCGTCGGCTACGCCTGCTCGGGCTGACACCATGGTGTGGCACTCAGCACCCAGCTCCAGCCATCAGCAACCAGCAACCCGCTCGCCGATTCCCACACCTAGCTCGGCTCGAACAGCGATTCCTGCGGCGACTCCCGTACGGGCTCGGCATACCCGAAATGCCGATATGCCACGCGCGTGGCCACGCGGCCGCGGCCCGTGCGCTGCAGGAAGCCGTTCTGCACCAGGAAGGGCTCGTACACCTCCTCGATCGTCTCCGCCTCCTCCGCCACCGCCGCCGCCATGGCGGCGATCCCCACGGGCCCGCCGTCGAATTTCTCGATGATCGCGCGCAGGATCCGCGCATCCATGTCATCGAGCCCGAAGTGATCGACATCGAGGAGCTGGAGCGCCTGATCGGCCACGGCTCGCGTGATGCGGCCGTCGGCCCTGACCTGCGCGTAATCGCGGATCCGCCGCAGCAGCCGGTTGGCGATGCGCGGCGTGCCGCGCGAGCGCCGCGCGATCTCGTGTGTTCCCTCGGCGTCGATCTCGACCCGGAGCACCTCGGCGGTGCGCTTCACGATCAGCTCGAGGTCCTCGACCGGGTAGTAGTTCAACCGCTGCACGATCCCGAAGCGCGCGCGCAACGGTGGGGTCAGCATTCCGAGCCGCGTGGTCGCGCCCACCAGCGTGAAGCGCTCGATCGGCACGACGATCGTCTGCGCCTTGGGCCCCTCGGAGAGCCGGATGTCGATCCGGAAATCCTCCATCGCCGGGTAGAGGAACTCCTCGATCACGGGGCGCAGCCGGTGGACCTCGTCGATGAAGAGGATGTCGCCCTCGCGCAGGTTCGTGAGCGTGCCGACGAGGTCGGCCGGCTTCTCGAGCGCGGGCCCCGACGTGGTGCGGATGTTCACCCCCAGCTCGCGCGCGATGAGCTCCGCCAGCGTGGTCTTGCCGAGTCCCGGAGGACCGAAGAAGAGCGCGTGGTCGAGCGGCTCGCGGCGCGCGAGCGCGGCATCGATGTAGATCCGCAGGCTCTCCTTCACCTTGAGCTGGCCGATGAACTCCGAAAGCCGCTGAGGCCGGAGCGACAGCTCCACCGTTCCCTCGTCGGGGAGCTCGTCAGGCGTGGTGACTTCGCGAGGCGTCATGAGGGCATGACTGCAGGGTGAACGAGTGGCCAGGCCCGGCGGACCGGCCCGAAATATATCCCGAAGATATGCCGAAAACGAGGCCGGGGGACCGTGACCGCGACGAGCGGTGCGCGTCGTTCGGTGCAGGGCCACACACTCCGTTCCGCCTCCGCTTCGACGCTTGCCTCGCCTGCTCAGCCCGCCGGAGCCCTCCGTCCCGCCCGCGCCCTGGCTCACGCGCCTGCGACACACGCTGCGCGGGATCCAGGTCACACCGCGAAGCGTCCCCGTCACGCCGCCGCCCCGGAACATTTCGGACCGGCTCCCGCAGGGATGGGGGTCGGCGCTCGTCATCGGCGTCGCCTGCATCATCTTTCTCACGCAGTCGCGCACGCCCACCACGCTCAGCGCCGCCGCCTTCGTGGCGGTGGCCACCGTCCTGCTGGTGCTGGTCCGCCGCGTGGCCTCCGTCCGCGCCGACGTCGCGACGCTCGCGACGAGCGAAGCCCGCTTTCGCGCGCTCGTCCAGAATTCCTCCGACGTGATTCTCATCCTGGACCAGGACTCCACGATCCGCTACGCGAGTCCCTCCGCGCATCACGTCCTCGGGATCGACGTCCATGAGCTCGTGGGGCGGAAGCTGATCGACCAGGCGCACCCCGATGATGCCGTGGTGGCGCAGCGCTTCTTCGGTTCACTCCGGGACGGCGAGAGCGGCCCCCCGGTCGTGGAGGAGTGGCGCCTCGCGCGCCCGGACGGGACGAGCCTCTGGACCGAGAACACGGGCACCAACCTCATGTCCGAGCCGATGGTGGCCGGCATCGTGGTGAATGCGCGTGACATCTCCGAGCGGCGGACGCTGCAGGCGCGCCTGACGCACCAGGCCTTCCACGACGAGCTCACGCGGCTGGCGAACCGCGCGCTCTTCCTCAATCGCGTGGCGCACGCGGTGGTGCGCGCCCCGCGCAGCCGGCACCCCGCGGCGGTGCTCTTTCTCGATCTCGACGATTTCAAGAAGGTCAACGATTCGCTGGGGCACGCCATCGGCGACGAGCTCCTCGTCGCCACGGCCGCGCGCCTCACGACGTGTGTGCGGCCGGGCGACACGATCGCGCGGCTCGGCGGCGACGAGTTCGCCGTGCTGCTCGAAGATGTGATCGACATGAACGACATCGTGACGGTCGCGGAGCGGATCTCGACCGCGCTGCGCGCGCCATTCCGCGCCAGCCGGCGCGACGTCGTGATCGGCGTGAGCATCGGCATTGCCACCGTGGGGCCCGACGACACCCCCGACGACGTGCTCCGCAACGCCGACCTCGCGATGTACTTCGCGAAGGGACAGAGCAAGGGGCAGTACGCGATCTACGCGCGCGAGATGCACGCGCACGTGATGGACCGGCTGGAGATGGAAGCGGATCTGCGCGCTGCGGTGGGGCGGTGCGACTTCCACGTCGAGTACCAGCCGATCGTGAACCTGGCGACGGGCGACCTGTACGGCGCGGAGGCGCTCGTGCGCTGGCACCATCCCACGCGCGGTGTGATCCCGCCCGCCCGCTTCGTGTCCCTGGCCGAGGAGACGGGGCTCATCATCCCGATCGGGCGCGCGGTACTGCGCGAGGCCTGCGAGCGCGCGCGCGACTGGCGGGCGCGCTTTCGTGGCCGCCGTCCCATGCAGATGAGCGTGAACCTCTCGGGGCGTCATTTCCAGGAAGCCTCGCTGCTGGACGACGTGCGCGATGCCCTGCGGGACTCGGGGCTCGAGCCGTGGGCGCTCACCCTCGAGATCACCGAGAGCGTGCTGATGCAGAGCTCCGACATCACGCTGGAGCGCCTGCGGTCCCTCAAGGCCCTCGGCATCAACCTGGCAATCGACGACTTCGGGACGGGGTACTCGTCGCTGGGTTACCTGCAGCAGTTCCCGATCGACGTGCTCAAGATCGATCGCACGTTCGTGGAGGCGGTGGGGAACGAAGACGAGGACCCGGTGCTGGCACGCGCGATCATCGCGCTGGGCCGCACGCTGCGGATCGAGACCGTGGCGGAAGGGATCGAGCGCGGGGCGCAGCGCGACGGCCTGCGGGAGCTGGGGTGCATGCTGGGGCAGGGATTCCTCTTCGCGCGGCCGATGAACGCGACGGACTTTGCGAGCACGGTGCTGGAGCGCCTGCCTGAGGCCCTGAGCGCCGACGTCGCGACCGCGCCGCCGTCGCCGGGTCTC
>DATIGO010000050.1:0-5239 GCA_035454665.1 Gemmatimonadaceae bacterium
CTCGGGATGACAGGAAGATCAGGGCTTGCCCGGGCCGTACAGCACGCGCCCCATCATCGCCCCCGTGTGCCGCCCGCGATCGATCGTGATCGCCCCGTTCACCAGCACATACTCGATGCCCGTGGGGAACTGCGTGGGCGCCTCGTACGTCGCGCGGTCGTTCAACTGCTCGAGGTTGAAGATCGTGACGTCGGCCCAGTTCCCTTCCTTGATGCTCCCGCGATTCGGAAGCCGCATGCGCGTGGCCGGCCAGGAGGTCATCTTCCGCACCGCCTCCTCCAGCGCAATCACCCTGCGATCACGCACATAACGACTGATCACGCGCACGTGATTCCCGTAGGCGCGCGGATGCGGGAGGCCGAGATCGTCACCCTGCGCAGCATTGAGCGCGGCCCCGGCGTCGCTCCCGATGCTCGTCCAGGGAAAGCGCAGTGCGGTCTCCACGTCGGCCTCGCTCATCATGTGGTAGATCGCCATCACGCGCCCGCTCCCCGCGAGCACGAGATCCCACGCCGCGTCCTCCACGGGCTTCCCCATCTCGCGTGCGATGTCGGGGAGCCGGCGCCCGTGGTACTTCGCGTTCTCCGGATTCCGCGCGTTCGCGAGCACCACGCCGTCCCACCCGCCCGCGGCCTCCACGATGTTCCACCAGCCGGGTGAGCCGGTCTGGATCTCGCGCTTCCAGCGCGCGCGCACCGCCGGATCGCGCAGCCGCGCGGCGAGCGAATCGCTCCCGCCCTCGTGCGCCCAGCTCGGGATCGTGGCCTCGAGCCCCGTGCCCCCCGCGGTATACACATAGATGTCCGCCGCGACGTCCACGCCCCGCGCCCGAGCGGCCTCCACCACCTGGCGCACGCTGTCCATCAGCACGCCCCACCCCGGCTGGTACGCCGCCTTGAGGTGGAAGATCTCGCCAGGGAGCCCCGCGCGCTCGGCGATCTCGATCAGCTCGCGCACGGACTGCACGACCTCCTTCCCCTCCCCGCGGATATGGCTCGCGTAGACGCCGCCGTAGCGCGCCGCGACCCTGGCCACCTCCACCAGCTCGTCCGTCGTCGTGTAGCTGCTCGGCGGATAGATGAGCGCCGTCGTCATCCCCATCGCGCCCGCCTGCATGGCGGTGTCCATGCTCGCCTTCATCCGCTCCAGCTCCTGCGCGCCTGGCGCGCGCGAGGAGCGGCCGAGCACCGCCACCCGCGCCTGCGTCTGGCTGTAGTAGCTGCCGAAGTTGATGCTGATGCCCTGGCGCTCGAGCGTGGCGAAGTAGCTCGCGATCCCGCTCGCGGCCACGGGGAAGCCCCCCTCGCCGCCGATCGCTGTGGTCACGCCCATGCGCAGCTTGTTCTCCGCCAGGCCGTTGCGCGGGAGCACGCTCCCCGACTGGTCCATCATGTCGATCCAGCCTGGAGTGACGTAGAGCCCACGCGCATCGATCTCGCGCTCGCCGCGGCCGGCCACGCGACCGATCGCGACGAATTTTCCGTCGCGGATGCCGACGTCGGCGAGGATCCACGGATTCCCCATGCCGTCGAGCACCCGGCCGTTCCGGATCACCACGTCGTACTCGGGGCGCCCCGTCAGCGCGCCGGCATCGGTGGCCTCGGTCGGAACGCGCGAGGCGGGACTGGGGGGCGATGGCGGCGTGGGCCGCGAGCACGCCCCGGTGATCAGGAGCAGGAACAGCGAGACGGTGAGCCGCATGGTGCCTCTCGTTCTCCTGTCGGGAAGGACCTGGAACGACGCCGACGCCGCCGAGGCATCGAGTTCCCGGTGTGGAAACCTGCTTCATGCCTCGCCCTCCGAGCCATATCTTGAACTCCCCGCCTCTCCACGTCCATCAGGAGCCCGGCTTGGATCGCGAGCGTCCAGGCGCGACCCCCGACATCACCATCCGCGACCTCTCGACGCTCGAGGACTATCAGGCCTGCGTCGCGCTCCAGGAGGCCACGTGGGGTGTGGGCTTCTCGGAGCGCGTGCCCGCGGCCATCCTGCGCGTGGCCCAGAAGGTCGGCGGCGTCTCCGCCGGAGCCTTCGACGCGGCGGGAGACATGGCCGGGTTCGTCTTCGGCATCACCGGCGTGCGCGACGGGGAGCTCGTGCACTGGTCGGACATGCTCGCCGTGCGCCGTGACCTGCGCGGCCGACACATCGGCGAACGGCTGAAGCAGTACCAGCGCGAGAAGGTGCGCGCCCTGGGCGTCCGGAGCATGCTCTGGACCTTCGATCCGCTCATGGCCCCTAACGCCCATTTCAACTTCAATCGTCTCGGCGCGCGTCCGGTCGAGTACGTCCCCGACATGTACGGCTCCAATACCGGCAGCACGCTGCACGGCACGCTGCCGACGGACCGGTTCATCATGCGGTGGGAGCTCCACGCCGCGCGGGAAGGGCCCGCCGGCGAGGACACGTCGCACACCGAGCGCGAGGCTCCGCTCGCGAATCCGCTGGCGGCCGACGGAATGCCGGGCACTTCGTTCGGTTTGCAGGCGCCCATGGAACCGGCGTATCGCGTGCAGATCCCGGATGACTTCGGTGCGATATCGGCCACCGGACCCCACCAGGCGCGCCGGTGGCGCGAGAGCGTCCGCCACGCGGTGATTACACTGCTCTCACACGGCTACCGGGTGGACGCCTTCCGTCGCGCCACACCGGGCCGGCTGCCATACTACACGCTCGTGCACCAGGACTCCGACCACCGATGACCGAGCTGATCGCCGTCACGCTCCGCGAGATCCGGCTTCCGCTGCGCGAGCCGTTCCGCATCTCGTCAGGCACGGTGAGCGAGCGGCGGATCCTGCTGCTCGAGTTGCGCGACGCGAACGGCGCGACGGCATGGAGCGAATGCGTCGCGGGCGAGGATCCGAACTACTCGCCCGAGACGATCGACACCGCGTGGCTCGCGATCGCGCGGTGGGTCGCGCCCCGGCTCCTCTTTCACGCCGTCGAGGCGCCGGGCGAGGCGCATCGCCTCCTGGAGTGCGACTTCCGCGGTCATCAGATGGCGAAGGCCGCCGTGGAAATGGGGCTCTGGGCCATGGAAGCGGAGCGACTGGGTATGTCCCTCTCGCGTCTCATCGGCGGAACGCGCGACGAGGTAGCGGTCGGCATCTCGCTCGGGATCCAGCGGTCACCCGAGGCGCTGGCCGGCCGGGTGCGTGACGCCCTCGCGCTGGGGTACCGGAAGGTCAAGATCAAGATCGCGCCGGGGGCCGACGTCGACTACGTGCGCGCCGCGCGCGCCGCGACGGGTCCGGACGCACCGCTCATGGCCGATGCCAACAACGCCTACACGCTCGACACGATCGATCCGCTGCTCGCGCTCGACGATCTCGATCTCATGATGATCGAGCAGCCGCTCGCACACGACGACCTCGTCAGGCACGCCGAGCTGCAGCGGCGCCTGCGCACCCCGATCTGCCTGGACGAGTCGATCACCTCGCTCGAGCGCGCGCAGGACATGGTGACGCTGGGGAGCGGGCGGATCGTGAACATCAAGCCCGGGCGCGTCGGCGGCTTCACGTCGTCGATCGCGATCCACGACTTCTGCGAAGCGCACGGCATCCCGGTCTGGTGCGGCGGCATGCTCGAGAGCGGGATCGGACGCGCGTACAACGTGGCGCTCGCGTCGCTCCCGAACTTCGTGAAGCCCGGCGACATCTCGCCGAGCGCGCGCTACTGGGAGCGGGACATCGTGAAGCCGGAATGGACGATGTCGCCCGAGGGGCTGATGCGTGTGCCCGTGGAGCGGCCGGGGCTCGGGATCGAGGTGGATCGCGATCGCGTGGAGGATCTCACCGTGCGCGCGGAGACCGTGGGGGAGCCGTGACCGACTCCCCCGGCGTCCCACCCGCGGTCCAGTCCCTGTTCACGCCTGACGAGATCGGATCGCTGCTCGCGTTGCGGCGCGACCTGCACCAGCATCCCGAACTCTCCTGGAACGAGGACCGCACGGCCAGGCGGCTGGAGCGCGCACTCCACGACCTCGGCATCGGCGAGAGCCGCCGTGTCGCGGGTACTGGAGTCGTCGCCGAGGTGCCAGGCCGCCAACGCGGACCGCCGCGCATCGCCATTCGCGGGGACATCGACGCGCTTCCGATCCAGGAGGCGACGGGCCTCCCCTTTGCCTCGCAGAACCCCGGGGTGATGCATGCGTGCGGACACGACGTGCACGCCACCTGGGCCATCGGGGCAGCCATGCTCCTGCGGCGGACGCCGGCGCAGCGCGGCGTCCTCATCGTCCTGCAGCCCGCCGAGGAGGTCGGAGCGGGGGCGCCCGCCATTCTCGCGAGCGGCGCCCTCGAGGGAGTCGAGGCGATCTTCGGGGGCCACGTGGACCGCCGCTTTCCCGTCGGCACGGTGGTGGCCGACCCCGGCCCCCTCGCCGCCTCGGCCGATACGTTCCACATCGAGATCGATGGGCGGGGGGCGCACGGCGCGCGGCCGCACGAGGGGGCGGATCCGATCGTGGGCGCCGCGGCCCTCGTGAGCGCCCTCCACACGATCGTGTCGCGGCGGATCGATCCCTCGGCACCCGCCGTGCTCACCGTAGGCTCGATGCACGGCGGTTCGGCGCCGAACGTGATCCCCGAGCGCGTAACCCTCGAGGGCACCCTGCGCGCGACGCGGCGCGACGTCCGCGAGGCGCTGCACGCCGGCGTCCGGGAGATCACTGCCTCGCTGAGCGCAGCCTACGGCCTCACCGCTCGCGTGCGTCTCGACCGGGGCACGCCGCCGCTCGTGAATCCCGAACGCGAGACCGCCTGGGCGCGCGCGGCCGCGGAACGGGTTCTGGGACCGGCGAGCGTGGTACCCCTGGGGTTCACCAACATGGCGGGCGAGGACTTCGCGTTCTATCTGGAGCGCATGGGCGGATGCTTCCTTCGGATTGGCGCCCAGGAAAGGGGCGGCGAGCCGACGGCGGCCCATTCACCGCGGTTCGCGCCGGCGGAGGGGAGCATTCTGGTCGGCGCGGCGGTGCTGGCGGAGTGTGCGAGGGAGGCCAGCGGGTAGGAGGTGTGGAAACGGGCTGGTTGCTGGTTGCTGATTGCTGGAGCTGGTTTCTGAGTGCTGGGAAAATCGCGGGGCGCGAAGAGGGGCCCTGCCCACCCCTCTGTCATCCCGAAGAAGCGTGAGCGACTGAGGGGTCTTCTCACCCCGCCCCGTAGCCAGCCACGAAGGAAGGGAGCCAGATCCCGAGTCGCTGGCGCGCGTTTGGAATGAGAGAATGGTGGAGCGCCCC
>DATIGO010000051.1:0-7259 GCA_035454665.1 Gemmatimonadaceae bacterium
ACGTAGTGGAAGTGCGCGACGATGTAGTACGTGTCGGTCTGCTGCAGGTCGGACGGCGGCGAGGCGTGCGTGATCCCCGAGATGCCGCCGATGGTGAACATCGCGATGAGGGCGATGCCGAAATTCATCGCCGTGGTGAACCGGATCGACCCGCCCCACATCGTGAAGATCCAGTTGAAGATCTTCACCCCCGTGGGGATCGCGATGAGCATCGTGGTCACCCCGAACACGGTGTCGGCGATCGGCCCCATCCCGACCGAGAACATGTGGTGCGCCCAGACGCCGAAGCCCAGGAAGCCGATCAGGATTCCCGAGTACGCCATCACGGGATACCCGAAGAGCGGCTTGCGGGAGTACGTCGGGAGCACCTCGGACACGAGGCCGAAGGCCGGCAGGATGAGGATGTAGACCTCGGGGTGGCCGAAGATCCAGAACAGGTGCTGCCAGAGCAGCGGGTCGGCCCCCGCCGTCGTGAGGTAGAACGTCGTCCCGAAGAAGCGGTCGAACTGCATGAAGAAGAGCGCGATCGTGATGACCGGGAACGCCAGGATGATCAGCCACTGCACCACGAACGACATCCACGTGAACATCGGCATGCGCATGAGGTTCATCCCCGGCGCGCGCATGTTCATGATCGTGGTCGCGAAGTTGAACGCCGCGGCGAGCGACGAGATGCCCAGAATCTGGATGCCGAGCACCCAGAAGTTCATGTTCTGCCCGCGCGAGAACTGCGTCGTGAGCGGGGTGTAGGCGAACCACCCGCCGTCCGGCGCCATCGCGAAGAAGATCGGGATCGTGATGAAGAGGCCGCCGAACAGGTAGACCCAGTAGCTGAACGCGTTGAGGCGCGGGAAGGCGACGTCGCGCGCGCCAATCTGCAGCGGAATGAGGAAGTTGAAGAAGGCGGCTGACAACGGCATGATGACGAGGAAGACCATCGTCGTGCCGTGCATCGTGAACAACTGGTTGAAGAAGTCGGCCGAGATCGCCGTGCTGTTCGGCCGCATGAGCTGCCAGCGCATCAGCACGGCCTCGAGCCCGCCGACCACGAAGAAGAAGAGCGCCGTGTGCAGATACAGCGTGCCGATCTTCTTGTGGTCGACGGTCGTCAGCCAGTCCATGAGCGTGGACCTTCTGGCGCCGGCGGTGTCCGCGTAGGTGGGGGCTGCTGCTACGGTGGCCATGTCGGGTATTGGCGTCGGGAGTCTCGTTGCGGCTCTACTTCAGCGTCATCAGATACGCCACGATATCGGCGATCTGCTCGTCGGTCAGGCCCGCGGCCTGCACCACGTTGGTCTTCAGGACGGGATCGTACTGGTTCACGCCAACCGTCGGCATCAGCACACCGGGCTTCATGGCCCGCGCGTTCTTGATCCAGTGCGCGAGATGGCGTGCATCGTTCGGAAAGAGACCGGCGCCGATCGTCAGGCGGGAAGCGACGTGCGTGAGGTCGGGACCGGTGCGCGCCTGCGAGCGCGCGTTCCCCTGAATGCGGTGGCATCCGATGCACAGGCTGCGGCTGTACAACTCGAACCCGCGCTGCGCGTCACCCGCGGCCAGCAGGTTCTCCGGGAACGACACCGTCGACGGGATGGCCGTCTGAGGGGTCACGTGCACCGGGAGCCGGTCCTGTGGGAAGACGAACCCCGGCGATGCCGCGGGCGCGGCCGCGGCGCTGCTGTCCTGGCTCTGCGGCACGATGGCTGCCATCGCCGCGCCCGTCGATGACCCCGGCGTTCCCGGCGTCGTCGCCGCCGCGGGGAAGACCGCGTTCCCGCGCTGATGCGCCGCCCAGCGCTCGAAATCCTCCGGCGCCACCGTGAACGCCCGGAACCGCATGTTCGCGTGCGAGGTGCCGCAATACTCGTTGCACGAACCGTTGAACGCCATCGCGCCCGTCGAGTCCGGCGTGAACCACAGATAGTTCGTCCGGTTGCTCACCAGGTCGCGCTTGCCGCCGAGCTGCGGGATCCAGAACGAATGGATGACGTCGGCGGTCCGCAGCGAGAAGTTGACCGCGCGGTTCGTGGGCAGATACAGCTCGTTGGCCGTCACGATGTCGTACTGCGGATACCGGAACTCCCACCACCACTGATGCCCGATCACGTCGACCTGGAGCGCCCCCTCCGGAGCGCCGCTCTGGTATTTCCAGATCGTGCGCACCGTGGGCACCGCGATGAACACCAGGATGACTGCCGGCAGGAGCGTCCACGCGATCTCCAGCTTCGTGTTCCCGTGCACGTGCTCGGGCTCAGGGCCGCCCGGACGCCGCCGGTACCGCCAGATGGCGTATACCAGCAGCAGCTCCACGAAGAGAAAGACGAACGTCCCCCACCCGATCATCACGTTCCAGAGGCTCGTGAGATCGCGATTGAATTCCGTCAGGTTGGTGAACGTCGAATTCGGATACGCGCCGCCGCAGGCACCGAGCAGGACGGGCAGCAGCAGGACGAAAGCGGTCGCAACATGACGCGGCCGGAGATTCCGTGTCATTCGGTTAGCCTGAAGAGTGACGGCGACGGGGGGACCGCCCGGGAGAAGGCCTGAAATCCGCGGGCGTGGAGACCGCGAAAAGCTACCGGCGCTACACAGGCGAATCAAGCGCCCCACACGCTCAGTTCCGCGGTGCGCCGCAAGCACTTAGGCAGGATGACGCCGCTTCTCGTACGCACGGGTTGCACCGGGCGCTGCGGCGTCCGCAAAGCGACCGAAACACTCGGTCTTCCGCGCCCTCAGCCGGCCTCCCCGCCGCTCACGTCCTCGTCGTCCTTGACCGCGTGAATCTGCCGCGTCCGCGCCGCCGCGGACTCGATCTGCGTTCGGATCTGCGCCACCGCTTCGCGCATGCTCCGGACGCGCACGCTCTCCGTCGCGCCGCGCGACGTGAGGACGATCATGTGGGTCACGTGCTCGGAGATCTGATCGAACTGCGCCTTGAGCAGTCCCACCATGGGCGTCGCCGCCCGCACGATCTGCTGCTTGAACGGCGCCGTGCTCTGCTGTATCCGCGCGGCCGCCGCCATGCGCTCGACGATCGCGTTCACCCGCTGCAGATGGGTCATGGCGGCGTCGAGCGTCTCGAGCTTCGCGAGTCCCGGGCCGTCTATGCGTCTCGTCGCCATTGCGGTCACACCATGGACGTAGGGTTCAGGATCTGATCGAGATCGCCCCGGCTCATGAGCTGGCGCTCGAGCACGATCTCGTACACGCCCCGGCCCGATTCCAGCGCCTCCATCGCGATCTCGGTCGCCTTGGCGTAACCGATGACGGGCACCAGGGCGGTGACGATGCCGATCGACTGCTCGACCAGCCGGCGCACGCGGTCCGGATTCGAGGTGATCCCTACGACGCAGCGCGTCCGGAGCACGACGCAGGCATTGCGGAGGGAGTCGATGCTGCGGAGCAGCCGGAACGCGATGATCGGCTCGAAGGCGTTGAGCTGGAGCTGCCCCGCCTCGGCGGCGAGCGTGACCGTGACGTCGCTGCCGATGACGTCGAAGCAGACCTGGTTCACGACCTCCGGGATGACCGGGTTCACCTTGCCGGGCATGATCGAGGAGCCGGGCTGCATCGCGGGGAGATTGATCTCACCGAGGCCGGCCCGCGGGCCGGAGCTCAGCAGGCGCAGGTCGTTGCAGATCTTCGAGAGCTTGACGGCGCAGCGCTTGAGGACGCCCGAGAGCTGCACGAAGACGCCCGTGTCCGAGGTGGCCTCGATGAGATCGGGCGACGTCACGAGCGCCAGGCCCGTGATCTCGGACAGGTGCTTCCGCACGAGCTCCGTATACCCCTCCGCGGCCGTGATGCCGGTGCCGATGGCCGTGGCTCCCATGTTGATCTCGCGGACGAGGGACAACGCCTCGCCGAGGCGATCCACGTCCTCGAGGATCGTGTGGCCGAAGGCGGCGAACTCCTGCCCCAGCGTCATCGGCACGGCGTCCTGGAGCTGCGTCCGGCCGATCTTCACGACGTTCGCGAACTCCTGTCCCTTCTCGACGAAGGCCTCGGCGAGCTGGCGCATCGCGCTGCGGAGGCTTTCGATCTCGCCGTGGAGGCCGACGCGAACGGCCGTGGGGTAGACGTCGTTGGTGGACTGGCTGAGGTTGACGTGGCTGTTGGGGTGCAGCCGGTCGTAGTTTCCGCGGCGATCGCCCAGCAGCTCGAGCGCGCGATTCGCGATCACCTCGTTGGCGTTCATGTTGGTCGAGGTGCCGGCGCCACCCTGAATCATGTCCACGAGGAAATGCTCGTGATGCCGGCCGCCACGTACCTCGCGGGCGGCGCGGACGATCGCTTCGGCCAGGGTTGGCTCGAGGAGGCCGAGATCGGCGTTCGCGCGCGCGGCGGCCTCCTTCACGGCGGCGAGGGCCTCGATGAGGGAAGGGAACTCGCGCAGCGGGGTTCCCGTGATGGGGAAGTTCTCGAGCGCCCGCAGGGTCTGCACGCCGTAGAGGGCGTCGTCGGGGACGTTGCGCTCGCCGAGGAGGTCCTTCTCCACGCGCGTGCGGGTGCCGCTGAAGCCGAGGACGCGGCCGCGGCCCACGAGGGTGGCGTCCGTGGCGGCGAGCCGCTGCGAGATGGCGCGGGCCGCGCGCCCCACGAGGGCGGCGTAGAGCGTGGGGAAGTCCTTCACCATCTCCTTGACGCGCTCCACGGTGATGACGAAGGCCTCGGAGCGCTGCAGCGTGCGGGCGCTGGTGCCGTGGGCGGTGGCGTCGAGGAGGAGGCCTTCGCCGATGGCCTCCCCGGGCCCCAGGGTGACGAGTCGGACCGGCCGGCCGTTGAGGTGCTTTTCGATCGCCACGGCGCCGGTGATGAGGATGGCCGCGAACTCCCGCGGGCCACCTTCCTCGAAGAGGAGCTGGTCGCTCTCCCAGGTGACGTGCGTCGTTAGGCGTGCGAGCTGGTGGATGGCGGTGTCGGTGAGCCCTTCGAGAAAGCGCGTGGCGCGCAGTCGCTCGCGGATCGTCGCGGGATTCATGCGGGAAGTCTACTACAGGTGACGAGTGACGGGTGACGGGTCGCGGCTCGTGGCGGAAGGCTGAACGCTGTGGGCCGGCCGCCGGTCGGCCTGCCATGCAGACCTTCAGGGAGATCGGCCGAGACGTGCGACTGACGCAACGCCGACAGCGCGATCCGCCATCAGCGGCCAGCCGGGGCCGATGCAGCGCCCGGTCCACAGGCGCCAGCGCTGGTCGAGCACCCGGTCCCGGCGCTCAGCCCGGGGCCCGAGCCACCAGCCATCAGCCCCCAACCACGTCGGTGTCCGGCCCACACCGACGCTCTCCCCGGCTCGCCCGTCACCCCCCGTCACCCCCCGTCACCCCGCGTCACCCCCCGTCACTCCCGTACTCCCGTCACTCCCGTCACTCCCCGTCATCTCCCAGCCCTCCCGGTCGTACCAGCCGGCCAGTCAGGGCCAGGAGCCCGTCCACCAGCACGGCGAGGATTGCCGCCGGGATGGCTCCCGAGAGGATCATCCGCGTATCGGCGAGGGCGAGGCCGGCCACGATGGGATCGCCGAGGCCGCCGGCGCCGATGAAGGCGGCGAGCGTGGCCGTGCCGACGTTGATCACCGCGGCCGTGCGCACCCCTGCCATGATCACCGGCGCGGCCAGCGGCAGGCGCACCAGGCGCAGCACCTGGCCGGGGGTCATGCCTAACGACGTCGCCGCTGCCACGGCCGCCGGATCGGCCCCCCGCACCCCGGTGAGTGTGTTGCGCAGGATCGGGTACAGCGAGTAGAGGACGAGCGCGACCAGCGCCGGCCCGACTCCGATCCCCAGGGCAGGGATCATGAAGGCGAGCAGGGCGATCCCCGGAATCGTCTGCAGGACGCCCGCCGCGCGGATCACCGTCTCTGCGCCGCGGGGGACGCGCTCGAGCGCCACGCCCAGCGGGACGGCGATCAGTACTGCGACGAGGAGCGAGCCTCCCGCCAGCACCAGGTGGCGCCCCGTCATCGCGAGGATGTCGTCCCGCCGCTCGAGCAGGTAGGAGAGCAGGGAGGCGCGTCGGGTCGGGTCGGCCGCCGCGCGCGCCACGGTATCGGTCCCGTTCAGCCCGAGCGCCCGCAGCGCGCCGCGGGCGACGTCGGCAACGGCCTCGCCCCTGACCTCGATCTTCTCGTTCCAGGCGCGCATCGCGGCGACGTCGAGGCGGCCGCTCAGCTCGGTGAGCGCCGCGACCGCCGCGGGGTCGCGCGCCTGGAGCCGCGCTCCCGCCAGCGCCGCCGCCTCGTACGGCGGAAAGAACTCGCGATCGTCCTCGAGCACGGTCAGGTCGTAGCGGGCGATCAGCCCGTCGGTGGAGTAGCCGTCGATGACGTCCACCTCGCCCGCCGCGAGGGCCTGATACTTCACCGCGGGGAGGAGTGACCGGACCTCCGCGAGCCGCAGCCCGTACGCCCGCGCCAGCCCGGGCAGGCCGTCGGGCCGGCCGGTGAAGTCGGGGGTGAACCCGGCCCGCAGGCGGGGCCCCGCGCGGGCCAGGTCCGTGAGCGTCCGGAGGCCTAACGATTCCGCCGCCTGCCGCCGAACGGCGATGGCGTAGGTGTTCTCGAAGCCCAGCGGGGGAAGCCAACGCACGCCGAAGCGCCGCCGGAACTCGGCGCTCACCCGGGAGAAGACCGCGCGCGGGTCGCCGACGGCCCGCTCGTTCAGGATCGCGAGCAGCCCGGTGCCGGTATACTCGGGGTACACGTCGATCGTCCCGGTGCGCAGCGCCTCGAAGGCGATCTCGGTGGACCCGAGGCCCGGCCGGCGCTCGACGCGGAAGCCGCGCGCCTCGAGCAGCTGCGCGAACATCTCCGCCAGGAGGTAGGACTCGCCGAAAGGTTTCGAGGCGACGACAATGGGGGGTGACGAGGGACGCGTGACGCGCGCCGAGTCTGACTGGCTGGCGGCGCCGGAGCTCGCGAGGGCCAGCAGCGCGGCAATGGTCAGGCAGCGGACGCGCGAGTACATGCCGTCGGACCGTCAGGGCGCCGGCGCGACGCCGGCGCGTTGGAGCAGGCTGGCGACGTAGGGTGTCGCGGGAGACGCCAGCAGCGCCGCCGCGCCGGCCTCCTGCTCGACGCGCCCGGCGCGCATCACCGCGACGCGCGTTCCGAGTCGCAGGGCCTCGCGCAGATCGTGCGTCACGAGGACCGCGGTCACGCCGAGTTCCGCGCGGAGCGCGGCGAAGGTCTCCTGCAGTTCGGCGCGGGTGATCGCGTCGAGCGCGCCGAAGGGCTCATCGAGGAGCACGACGTCGGGCCG
>DATIGO010000052.1:0-7467 GCA_035454665.1 Gemmatimonadaceae bacterium
GAACATCCAGACGGGGGACGAGGCCGTCTCCCAGACGGAGGCGACGAACTTCACCGTGATGCGGCTCAAGCGCGACGTGCTGCGCCGGAGCGCGATCGGGGTGATGGCCACGAACCGCTCCGTGTCGGCGTTAGGCACGGGCTCGAATCAGGCGTACGGCGTCGATGGTTCGTTCGGGCTCTCCCAGGACCTCAACGTCGGCGCCTACTGGGCCCGCACCGCCACCACCGGACTCCACGGAGGCGACGAGAGCTACGAGGGACGCTTCGACTACAACGCCGATCGCTACGGGGCCCGCGTGGAGCAACTGTCGGTCGGCCGGCACTTCAATCCCGAGGTGGGCTTCACGCGCCGCACCGATTTCAACCGGTCGTTCGGGGAGCTGCGCTTCAGCCCGCGGCCGGCCGGGATCCCGAGCGTGCGCAAGTTCACGTGGAGCGGCTCGGGTGAGTACATCGAGAACGGCGCAGGGTCCGTCGACGCGCGCGTCTGGCAGGGACACTTCGGCACCGAGTTCGAGAGCAGCGATCAGCTCTCGATCGACGTCACGCGCAACTACGAGATGCTGCGCGAGGCGTTCACTCCCTCCGGGTCTCCCGTGCCCATCGCACCGGGCGGCTACACGTACAGCGACGTGTCGGCCTCGTACCAGTTCGGCGCGCAGCGACGTGTCTCGGGGACCATTGCGGTGCGGGCGGGGGAGTACTACGGCGGCACGATCCGCAGCCTGACGCTGGGTCCCGGCGGCAACTCACCGGCGCGGGTGTCGATTCACCGGCAGTTGTCGGTGGAGCCGACCTTCTCGATCACCCGGATCGAGCTGCCTGATGCGAGCTTCACGACCCGGCTGGCACGCGCCCGGGTGGATTACGCCTTCTCGCCGCTCATGTTCGCGAGCGGACTGCTGCAGTACAACTCTGCCGACCGCGCCTTCAGCACCAACCTGCGTTTCCGGTGGGAGTACGCGCCGGGGAGCGAGATCTTCCTCGTCTATACCGACGAGCGCGACACGACCGACGAGCGCCTGGCCACGCCGACAACGATTCGTGGCCTCAAGAACCGCGCCTTCGTGGTGAAGCTCAATCGCCTCCTCCGCTTCTGATTGGTTCTCAGCGAGCGGCGAGACGCTCCATTGCTCCCGTGCCGGCCGGATCGCCGGTCCCCTATTGGCTGGGCGGCGGTTCGATCTCGAGCGGACGGACCTCGCACGTGCAATCGAACTCGGGCCAGTGCATGCGATGCAGCTCCATGAACTTCGTGGCCAGTTCCATCGCCTCGTCGCGCGATCTGACTTCGACCAGCGCGTAGCCCCCCACGATCTCCTTCGCCTCCGTGAACGGGCCGTCGGTCACGGTGAGCTTGCCGTTGCGCGAACGGATCCGCGTTCCGGCCCTGCTGGGCTGAAGTCCCCCCGTATCGATGAGCCGGCCGCTCTTGAGCTCGGCGCCAACGAACTCGCCCATGGCGTCGAAGAGCGACTGGGGAGGGTTCGCGTCGGAACCCAACTCCTTGTGAATGATGAACATCATGTACCGCATGGCATGCTCCTCGGAGTGGAAAGGGTTCGCTGGTGGGTTCGACCGGCTGTACGAGCGCGTCGAACGACACCGACGAAAATCGACGGTCCCGTCCATAAGAGAGGCGCATGCCGCCGATCATTCAGTTTGCTTTCTGTCCATATGTTGTCCAAGATATGACATTGACAAACAATGGACACACAGATAGCTTCGGCGTCGTTGGTTCTTCCTGACATCCGCCTCGAACCTGGAGACGCCGATTATGAAGCACGTATCCGCCCCCAAGCTGCTGTCCCTTGTCGCCCTCGCCGTCCTGGCCGGCGCAGTTGCCGCCCCAACCGCCGCTTCGGCTCAGTCCGCCGGGACGCCTCCCAAGGACATCGTCGAGACCGCGGTCGCGGCTGGCTCGTTCAAGACCCTCGTTGCCGCTGTCCAGGCGGCCGGCCTCGCCGAGACGCTCAAGGGCAAGGGCCCGTTCACGGTCTTTGCGCCCACCGACGAAGCCTTCGCCAAGCTGCCCGCCGGCACGCTCGACGCCCTGCTCAAGGACAAGGAGAAGCTCGCCGCCGTTCTCACCTATCACGTCGTCCCCGGCAACGTGCGCGCCGCGCAGGCCATGACGCTCAGCAGCGCCAAGACTGTGAACGGTCAGGCGCTCAGCATCGCCGTCCGGAACGGCAGCGTGATGATCGACAACGCGAAGGTCGTGAAGGCCGACATCGCGGCGTCGAACGGTGTCATCCACGTGATCGACACCGTCGTGCTCCCGAAATGATCCACGTGATCCACGTGATCCACGTGATCCACGTGACCCCGTGATCCGCGTGCAACCCATCACGAACTCAACGCCCGAGGCAGCACCATGCAGTCATACATCCAGCGCCCGCTCAGGCGATCCCTCGCCGCCGTCGCCGTGCTCTCCGTGACCCTCGCGAGCGCGGCCTGCTCCGACGACGATGACGATCCCATCGCCCCCGAGACGCCGGGGACGATCGTGGAAGTCGCGTCCGCGACCACTACATTCGACACCCTGGTCGCGGCCATCGAAGCGGCGGGGCTCACCTCCACGCTCAATGGCCCGGGACCGTTCACCGTCTTCGCCCCCACCGACGAGGCGTTCGCCAAGCTCCCGGAAGGCACCATCGAGGCACTGCTCGCGGATCCGGCGGCGCTCTCGAGCATCCTCACGTATCACGTCGTCGCCGGTCGCGTGCCGGCCAGCGAGGTGGTTCAGCTCACCAGCGCCACCACCGTCAACGGCAGCCCGGTGACCATCGACGCCAGTGGAGACACGGTGAGGATCAACGATGCCACCGTCATCGCCGCCGACGTCCCGGCGTCGAATGGCGTGATCCACGTGATCGACGCGGTGCTGCTGCCACCGCAGTAGCGCGACCGCAGCATCGCCGCACGCTCGGGCGTCCGACCGCAGTCGCGGCCGGGCGCCCGTCGTGTCACTCGTGCACCTGCCTGTTTCGGATCGACGCGGCGCAACCGATCCCCGCGCCTCTTCTACTGCGCCTCTACTGAATGAGAGGATCCGGGCTCAACGTCGAATGCTCTCCACTCCCGCTCGACTCTCGCAGGCAGATCCTGGACGCGGGGGGCCGAGGCTCACCAGGAACGGGGCATGGGTTCTGGAGACCCTGCAAGGCGGATCCGCCCCACGGGTGGCGAGACGGAAGCCCGGGAGCGGGCGGTGAGCGCGGTATGCGCTCGCCGGTCGCGGTGGCACGACGGGGAGATCGCCACATAGCTTGTGGCATCTTCCGTTGGCGCCCCGCCGGCACGCGCTGGCGTGAGGCGTTCCGCCGTTCCGTCCCGCCCGACACCTCACTCCTGCCATGCCGCTCCCGCCCCACGCGGCCGCGCCGCGCCGCCTGACGAGGATCGCCGCCACACATTCCACCCTCGCCACCCTCGCCACCCTCGCCATTCTCGCGACTCTCGCCACTCTCGCCACCCCTGTCTCACTGGCGGCCCAAGAGCGGCTCCCCAGTGTCCCCGGGATGACGCAGTCCGGCCCGCTGATCCAGAGCGCCGGGCCCTCGGTCGAAGTGGACGACGCAACCTTCGCGATCCCGGCCGGACACGTTTTCAAGGCCGTGTACGTGATCGACCGCGCCGACACGGTGGGGGCCAACCAGCAGCTCACCACCATCGCCCGCTTCCTCAACCTTCACGCGCGACACGGCGTCCCCAGGGAGCGGTTGCATGCGGCCGCGGTGGTACACGGCACGGGGTGGAGGTCGCTCCTCTCCGACTCGGCCCACGGCGCACGCTTTGGCGGCAAGAACAACCCCAGCAAGCGCCTGGTGGAGGAGCTCCTGGCCAACAATGTCCAACTGGTGCTCTGCGGGCAGACCGCGGGGTTCCGCGGCGTGAAGCGAGAGGAGCTTCTGCCCGGCGTGCAGCTGGCGATTTCTGCGATGACCGCACTCAACGTCTTCCAGGCCCAGGGCTACCAGTTCAATCCGTGGTAAGCTCAAGACCTTTCGCGCTCGCCGCGGCCGGGTGTGCGGCGAGCGCTCGAAGGGCTGCAGGAGTGCGGGAATGCGTGGGTCCTCTCTGACGGGCTCCCCCCCCCCGGCCAGTTGTGCACCCGGGGCCGCGAGGCAGCTGCCGGCTCCTGCTCCTCCCGCCGCTGCCGACCCGGGTGCAGTATTGAGGCCCCTCTGACGGCTCCCCTGACGCCCCGCCATCATGCCCACGGCCGACCCCCCCAACGGATCCGACATTGCGACCGACGTGCTCGTTGTGGGCGCGGGAATGGCCGGCTTGTACGCCGCGTGGCGTCTCTCGGAGGCCGGCCACAGTGTCCGGATCGTCGAGCAGCTCGACCGCATCGGTGGACGCCTGGACACGGACCACGTCGAGATCCGCGGCGTGCCGGTTCAGACCGAGGAGGGCGGGATGCGATTCATGGCGACGCAGCTCGAGCTGCAGGCGCTCATTCGCGAACTGGGCCTCGCCGTCGTCGAGTTCCCGATGGGCGGCAACAAGAACTTCTATTTCCTGCGCGGCCGCCGCTTCACGTTCGGCGAGGCAAAGGCGAATCCCGGGATCTGGGGCGAGCTGTACCACCTGGACGACGCGTCGAAGCACCAGCAGCCGGGCGAGATTCTCTGGGGGATCCGCAACGCGATCCTGAAGGAAAACGGCCAGGACCCGGCCACGTGGGTCTCCTCACCGCAGAACTGGACCGACTTCCGGCTGAAGTACACGTACCGCGGAATTCCGACCTATCGCTGGGGCTTCTGGGCGCTGCTCGACGACTACGGCCTCTCGCAGGATGCCATCGAGATGCTGTATCAGTCGAGCGGATTCGTGGCGCCGTACGATCAGCGCATCAATGCCGGGTGCGCCCTGCAGCTCGTGGCGGACTTCATCAATCCGGAGTTCTCGGCGCTGCGGGACGGCTACTCCGCCCTCCCCACGGCGCTGGGCCGGCGGCTCGCCGGGAAGGTCCCGGTGCACCTCGGTTCGGAAGTGCACGCGATCGATCGGCTCGCCGACGGACGGCTCCGCGTGCGGGCGCATGGACCGGACGGTCCGGTCGCCTTCGTATGCCGTACGCTCATCCTGGCCGTGACGCAGCTGGCGCTGCAGCGGCTGACGCCGTTCGCGCCGATGCTGCGCGACAACCCGCGGTTCTCCGGCGACGTGCAATCGGTGGCCGACATGCCGCTGGGCAAGATCAACCTGTACTACGCGGAGAACTGGTGGACGCCGCGATTCGGCATCCAGGACGGCCCGTGCTTCACGGACCTCCCGCTCGCGATGTTCTATTGCTTCCAGCAGCGCCAGGGTGCGGTGCCTAACGGCCCCAACGCGATAACGATCTACACCGACTATTACCGCAGCGCCTTCTGGGCCGAGCTCCAGGAGCTGGGTGAACCATTCCGGTCGGGTGATTTTCCGGCGAACCCGAACCACACGGTGGCGGCATCGACCTTCGTCGTGGCGGCGGCAACCCGTCAGATGCAGCAGATGTTCGGCATCGACGACATTCCACAGCCGGTGCTGACGACCTACAAGGTCTGGATCGATCCTCGCATGGGGGACGGCGATCACCAGTGGCTGACCGGCGTCGTCGACACGGAGGTGCGCTCGCGCCTGACGTGTCCCGTCCCCGACATCCACGTCTGCGGAGAGTCGTACTCGGATGATCAGGCGTGGGTCAACGGTGCCCTGCGCTCCGTCGATCAGATGCTGAGTGCACATTTCGCGCTCGCGGCGCCGGACCTGCGCTCGGTCGCGACGACGCCAACGTGACCCCCGGCGAATCCGACGGCCTCGAGGCAACGTTCGCGTCGTTCGTCCCGCTCGACCGCCTGCGCGCCCTCGCGAGGGGGCAGGCGCTTCCCGATCGCGCCCGCGGTGCCGCGCTGACGGGCGACCTCTCGAGTTTCACGCCACTCGTCACCGAGCTGCGCAAGTCGCTCGCCGCGAAGCGTGCCGCTGAGGAGATCACCCGGCATCTCAACGCGATCTTCACGCCCATCATCGACATCACGCACCGCTTCGGCGGAAGCGTGATCGGCTTTGCGGGAGACGCGCTGACCTGCTGGTTCGATGGCGACGACGGCATTCGTGCCACGGCGGCGGGGCTGGCGATGCAGCGGTCCATCGCGGACGTCCGGCCGGTCGAGTTGCCGGGCGGGCGCCGGGTATCCGTTGGAATCAGGATCGCCGTGGTGGCGGGCAACGTTCGCAGGTTCCTCCTGGGCGACCCGGGACTGCAATGCTTCGACACGCTCGCCGGATCGTTGCTCGACCGGCTCGAGGGCGGGCTGCGGGTCGCCGAGCAGGCGGAGGTATTGGTGGGCAAGGAGGTGGCCGCGGCGCGCGGCGGTGACCTCGATGTGGCCGGCCCGCGGACCTCGGCGGGCGGCGAGGAGTTTCTCTCCGTTGTCGGTCTCACATCGAGCGTCGAGCCCCTCTCCCGGGAGGAGCTTCCCCGCGTCCCGGCGGCGCTCTTGCGACCCTGGGTTCCGCACCAGATCGCGAGCCGCCTTGCCAGCGGCGGCGATTCATTCCTGGGCGAGGTTCGGCCCGTCGTCGCGGTGTTCATACGCTTCGACGGCGGGCATTACGACGATCCTCGCGCGGACGGCCGACCGCTCGACGACTACGTGCGCTTCGTGCAGCGCACGGTGGCCGAGCTCGAGGGTGATGTCGTCGAGCTGACGCTGGGCGACAAGGGGAGCTACCTGTACGTCGTCTTCGGGGCGACGGTCGCGCACGAGAACGACGCCATGCGGGCCGCTCGCGCCGCGATGGCACTGCGCGCGCCGCCGGGCGACCTGGCGCTCGGGCACCGGCCGCAGATCGGCATCAGCACCGGCGAGATGCGCGTGGGGACGTACGGGAGCCCGGTGCGGCGTGGCTACGGCGTACAGGGTCAGGAGGTGAACGTTGCCGCCCGTCTGATGACGGCGGCCGCACCGGGCGACATACTGGTCTCGCAGCGGGTCGCGGACGCGATCGCGCACCGCGTGGCGGTGGAAGCGGTTGGCGAGCTCGCGCTCAAGGGAATCGACTCGCCGGTGCAGGTGTGCCGCCTCCTTCACGAGCGCGACGTCGCCTCGCCGGCATCGTCCGAGCGCGCCGGGCCGCCGCTCGTCGGCCGGGCGAGCGAGCGAGCGGCGATGATCGCGGCACTCGATCGCGTGATGTCGGGGGCGTCCGAGGTCGTGTTCATCGAGGGGCCGGCCGGCATCGGCAAGTCGCGTCTGCTCGGGGCGCTGGTCTCGTTCGCGCGGGATCGCGGCCTGGAGGTGCGCACCGGCGCCGCGGAGGAGATCGAACGCCGCCGCCCGTACGGCGTGTGGACGCAGGTTGCTCGCGCGGTCTTCGGCATCGCGGCCGGAGACGAAGGCGCCGTGGCGCGCGCGCGTGTGCTCGAGCGGCTCGCGGGCGTGCCCGACGCGGAGGCCGTCCTGCCGCT
>DATIGO010000053.1:0-3803 GCA_035454665.1 Gemmatimonadaceae bacterium
GAGGCGGACAATCCGCACGTGTCCCGGATGCCACGCGCCCCCGTGCGATCCGGGAGGACCGCGCGGGGGCGTTAGGTGAAGCGGGCAAGGATGGAATCGGGTGCGGCCTGCGGGCGCCGCGCCGATGGTCTTCAGTCGATGAACTTCTCGATCGCCGTGCCGAAGTTGTAGCGGAGCCCGGCCTCGAGCAGGAAGGAGTAGTGCGACCGGTTGAACAGGAAGCGGTTCCGGGTGGGCATCGCGCTGCCCTGGAAGAAGAGCCCAGCGCGGCCGACGTTCCACTGCGCCCCGCCCGTGAACACCAGGGCAGCCCGCGTGCCGCGCTCGGCCACGAGGCCGAAGGCGCTGTCGGAGGCGCTCTGGCTCGAGAAGCCTCCAGCGGGGAAGGCGTCGCGCAGCACGTTCAGCGACAGGCCGATGCCGCCGTAGGGCCGGAGATCGCCGTAGACCGCGGGGATGAAGAACATCTCCGCAGAATAACGGCGCCAGTCGCTCACGCTCACGGGCCGGACGCCGCCCGGTACCGTGGAGTCGACCAAGCCGCCCTGCTCGTCGAAGAACGCCTGCTGGATCGACAGGCGGAGGGCGATCCGGGTGCGGGTGATCAGCCACTCGGCACCCACGCTCGGTGCGGTCACGCTGACGTCGCTGCCAGCGCCGGCGGTGAACATGTAGACGCCGCCGTTGATCCCCCAGAACCAGGAATCATTGAAGTTGCTCGCCGTCTGGGCCGGTTGGGCCGTCTGGGCGGCGAGCAGGCCCGGAACGAGGGCGATCCCGGCGAGTGCCTTGGCGGCCGTGCGAACCATGCGCATACAATGAGGCCTCTGTCGACGCGTGATCGGGTTCAGCGCTGCGCGGGCGTCACTCCGCGAGGCAGCGCGGGAACAGGCTCGTTATCCCCGGGCGCCATTCCCGGGCTCATGGGAGGGACGAGGATAGCGCGGGAGGCGTCACGGCGCGCGATTGCGCAAATTGTGGAATAGATCACAGTTACACCGCGACCCGTGAAGTGGCCAGATGGGTGCGCGGGCCGGCCGATGCGCTGGGCCCGGCACCGGACGTCGCCCGGACGCGGCGTCGGAGCTCAGAACGGCTCAGGGCGCGGCTCACACGCGGAGGGAGCGAGTGACACCTCAATTGCCGGCGGCGGAACGCGAGCGGATCGTGGCCCGGTTGGGCGAGGCGTTCGCGCGCGACCACCTTTCGCTCGAGGAGTACGAGCGCCGCGTGGCCGATGCCTATCGGGCGCCCGATCGTGAGTCGCTGATCGCGCTCACGCATGATCTGCCGGAGTCCTTTCCCGCACCGGTGTCGACGGCGCCCGCCGTCTCCACGGCCGTCACGCCGCGGCGAAAGGTGATCGCGTTCATGTCGGGCGTCGTCAGGCGGGGGGCCTGGCTCGTCCCCGCGCGAATGCGCGCGGTCGCGGTGATGGGTGGCGTGGAGCTGGATCTGCGCGAGGCCACGCTCGGTGCGCACGAGACCGACATCTACGCCGTCGCGTTCATGGGCGGGATCGTGGTGACCGTGCCGCCCACCGCGCGCGTCGAGGCCGATGGCTTCGCGATCATGGGCGGCTTCGAGGATCAGCTCGAGCATCCCGGTTCGACCGATCCCGCCGCTCCCGTGGTGCGCGTGCGCGGCTTCGCGCTCATGGGCGGTGTGGAGATCCGCGTCGCGGAGGTCGGCGAGGATCCCGATCGGCCGCGGCGCTGATCTGGAACGAAACGAGGGTCAGAGTCGAACTTCAGAAAACGGGGTCACGAAATTCGACTCTGACCCCCATTTCGCGAAATTCGACTCTGACCCTCATTCCTCCGTCAGATGATCCCGAGCTTCGCTCCCACCTTCCGGAAGGTGCGCACCGCAAAGTCGAGGTCCTCCCGCGAGTGCGCGGCCGAAATCTGGCAGCGCACGCGCGCCGTCCCGTGGGGCACGACGGGGTAGCCGAAGCCTGTCACGAAGACGCCTTCGCTCAGCAGCATGTCGCTCATCTGGATGGCCTTCGCCGTGTCGCCCACGATGATCGGCACGATCGGCGTGTCTCCGTCGAGCGGCTTGAAGCCGGCCTCCACGATCGACTGGCGGAAGAACGCCGTGTTGTCGCGGAGCTGCTGCACGCGCTCCGGATGCGACTCGATGAAGCGGACGGCGGCGAGCGCACTCGCGGCCACCGTGGGCGGCAACGCGTTGGAGAACAGTTGCGGCCGCGAACGCTGGGTGAGCATGTCGCACAGCGCCGCGGGCCCCGCCACGAACCCGCCCGCCGCCCCGCCTAACGCCTTGCCCAGCGTGGAGGTGATGATGTCCACCTCGCCCAGCAGGCCGTAGTGCTCCGCCGTGCCGCGCCCCGTGCGGCCCAGCACGCCCGTCGCGTGCGAGTCATCCACGGCCAGCACCGCCTCGTACCGCCGCGCGATCTCGAGCAGGTCGGGGAGCCGGCAAATGCTCCCCTCCATCGAGAAGATGCCGTCGGTCCAGATCAGTCTGCGGCGGGCGCCCTTGTGCGCGTCGAGCTTGGCGACCAGGTCGTCCATGTCGCCATGCTTGAAGACCGCCGAGCTGCACTTCGTGATCGACTTGGCCAGCCGGATCGAGTCGATGATCGAGGCGTGGTTGAGCTCGTCGGAGAGGACCACGTCGCCTTCCTCGAGCATGGTGGGCGTGAGCCCTTCGTTCGCGTTCCATGCGGACACGAACGACATCGATCCCTCGCATCCCACGAAGGCGGCCAGGGCTTCCTCCAGCTCCCGGTGCACGGTAAAGGTGCCACAGATGAAACGCACGCTCGCCGTGCCGGCGCCGTACCGGCGAAGCCCCTCGTGCCCCGCCGCCACCACCGCGGGCTCATCGCACAGGCCCAGGTAGTTGTTCGACGACAGGATCAGCACGTCGCCGCGCCCTTCCATCTGCACGTGCGCCGCCTGGGGCGAATCGAGGTAGTTCAACCGCTTGTAGACCTTCTGCTCCTGAAGGTCCGCGATCTTCGCCTCGAGATCCTTCACAAAGACCTGATTCACCGTCACCGACATGACCTGCTCCTTTCGCGTGGAGATTCCTGTCGTTTCAATCGGCGTCCGCCTGAAAGAGCATTCAACGCAGAGACGCGGAGACGCAGAGGAACAGCCGCGGAGAAAGCCCATCGGTCGTTCTCTGCGGCTGTCTCTCTGCGTTCTCCGCGTCTCTGCGTTGAATGCTTTGCCTGTCACGACGTTCCATGCTACGAGATCTCGAAGATGACCTTGCCGGCCTCTCCGCACTTGATCACCCGCATCGCCTCATCCGCCTCCTCGAGCGGGAGGCGGTGCGTGATCACGGGCGTGGGATCGAACTCGCCCGACAGCAGGAAACGCGTCATCTGGTGCCAGGTATCGTACATCCGCCGCCCCACCACGCCGTAGATCGTGATCCCCTTGAAGATGACTTCGCTCGCGAAGTTCACCTCCATCGGCTTCGCGGGGATCCCCAGCATCTGCACGCGTCCCCCCAGGCGCACGAGTCCGAACGCCTGGTGAATCGCCGCCGGCACCCCGGACATCTCCAGCACCACGTCCACGCCGAGCCCGGCGGTCGCGCGCATCACGGCCGCCTCGACCTCCTGCGGTCGCACGACGTCGTGTGCGCCCATCGTGCGCGCGAGCGCGAGGCGCCGCTCATTCACGTCCGACGCGATCACACGCCCCGCGCCCGCCGCCCGGCAGATCCCCACGGCAAAGAGACCAATCGGTCCGCACCCCGTGATGAGCACCGTGGCCCCGGGGATCTCCGCCGTGAGCGCCGTGTGGAACGCATTCCCCATC
>DATIGO010000054.1:0-13239 GCA_035454665.1 Gemmatimonadaceae bacterium
GCTTCCTCGCGATCGCCTAGAATCTGATCGCCGCGACACGCTGAACGAGCGGTCTGACGGCCGGCTCCGTGCACGCACGGGGCCGGCCGTTTCGCGTTCCGGCCGCCTATCTTCCCGGGGATGGTTCAGCTCCCCCAGTCGTCACTCGCCGAGCTCGACGCCGCGATCCTCCAGATCGCGGTGACCCTGGGGATCTGTGTGTACTCGGCGCTCCTGTACCGGCGGTACCGCAAGCCCTGGTTTCTCTGGTTCGCCGTGGCCTGGCTGCTGTACGTGCTCCGGCTCGGCGCGATCGTCGCCTTCCTGCTGACGGCGCGTTTCGCGTGGCTCTACTGGCATCAGGTCGTGACCGGCTGGACGGCCCTGGCACTGCTCTGGGCGGCGCTCGTCTTCTCCCGCCAGCTCGTCTTCCGGCCCGCCTACCTCCTCGCGCTCCTCTTCCCGTTAGGCTGGTCGTTCGTCGCGATCTATGTCCTCGACAACTTCCTCTTCGCCGCCCTTCCCGCGGTCCTCTTCCTGAGCGCGGTCACGGCGTGGACCGGGTGGATCTTCTACGACTTCTGGCGCCGTGTCCGCGCGCCGGGCGCCGGCGTTCTCGCGGCGGCGCTCCTGCTCTGGGCAGTCCATCACCTGGACTACCCGTTCCTGCGGGCGCGTGGCGCGTGGGCACCCTGGGGGTACTACCTCGACATCATGCTCCTCCTGGCCACCGCCACCGGCATCACGCTCCTGGTGCTCGATGATCTGCGTCGCGGCATCCAGTCGCTCGCCGCGCTCGCCACAGGTGCGTCGGGGAGTCGCACCGTCGACGTCATCGAGTCGCTGCTGGGACGGGCCGCCGGGCTTCCTGCCGCGCGCGGGGCGGCACTCTACCATCTCGAGGGGCGCACGCCTCGCGTCCTCCACGCGGTCGGCGTCTGCACGACGTGGACCGGTACTCCAACGGCGCCGGCCGCGGCGGAGCGACTGGTGTCCGCGATCGACTCCAGGCGTCCGGAGGTGCTCCCGGACTGGCCCGCACCCGATGGCCGGCGCCATGCCTTCACGGCGATCCTTCCGATCGTGGGCGAGCTCACGGCGCCACATGCACTCGTGGTCGTCGGCGACACGCGCGATCCGTTCGCGGCGCTCGACCATTCCTTCCTCGTGGCCCTCGGCGGACAGCTCGGTGCCGCCCTCGACGGCGCCGAGCTCACGCAGCGCCTGCGCGACCGCACCGGCGAGCTCACGCGCCTCTCCGCCCGCATGCTGCAGCAGCACGAGAGCGAGCGCAAACGGCTCTCGCGCGAGCTGCACGACGAGACCGCGCAGGTCTTCTCGGCCCTCAAGCTGCAGCTCGGGCTCCTGCGCGAGCGCGTCGACGCGAGCGTCCCGGGATCGAGTGCGGGCGAGGACCTCGAGCAGGCGCTCGATCTCGTCGACGAAGGGATGCGCAGCATTCGCAGCGTGACCGAGACGCTGCGGCCCGCGGTGCTCGACGAGCTGGGGTTGATCCCGGCGCTCCGCTCGATCATCGAGGACTTCGCCTCGCGCTATCAGGTCGCGGTGGACGTGCAGATGGCCGCGAGCGTCCCGCGGCTCGCGCCCGACGTCGAGCTCGCGCTGTACCGTGCGCTGCAGGAGTCGCTCACCAACGTCATGCGACACGCGGGCGCGGGTCGTGTCCGCGTGGTGCTGGACGCCGCCGACGATACGGTGAGCCTCCGTGTCGAGGACGACGGCGCCGGACTCCCGGCGCACGCGTCGCTCGCGACGTTCGAGCGTGAGGGGCGCATGGGCCTGGCCGGGATGCGCGACCGTGTCTCGGCGCTCGGCGGTTCGCTCGTGCTCGCGCCGGGGCGCGCCGGCGGAACGCGCGTCGACGTCCGGATGCCCGCGCCGGGAGGCCGCTCGTGAGCGCCAGGATCCGCGTCCTCATGGTCGACGATCACGCCATCGTACGGGCGGGACTCCGCATGGTGCTGCAGAGCGTCGAGGATTTCGAGGTGGTGGGCGAGGCCGAGACGTCCGGCACGGCCGTTGCCCTGATCGAGCAGTTGCGACCCGACGTCGTGCTGCTCGACATCAATCTGCCCGATGGGTCGGGTCTCGAGGTCGCCGCCCGGTGCCTGGCGCTCGCGCCGGCGACCCGCATCCTCATGCTGAGCGTGCACGACGACCGCGAGTTCGTGCGGGAAAGCGTCCGGATCGGCGCGCACGGGTTCCTGCGCAAGGACACCACGCCCGCGGAGCTCCGGCGCGCGATCCGCGCCGTGCATTCCGGCGACGCCTTCTTCAGCCCGCCGGTGGCGCGACGCCTGAGCGAGGTGCTGCGTGAGGAGCTGCCGGAACCGTCGGTGGCCGCGTCGCTCGAGCAGCTCACGACGCGCGAGCGCGAGGTGCTGGTGCGTATCGCCCAGGGACTCCTGAACAAGGAGATCGCCGCCGAGCTCGGCATCAGCGTGCGGACCGTCGAGTCCCACCGCGATTCCCTCATGCGCAAGCTCGGGCTCCGCACCGTAGCGGCGCTCACGCGCTTCGCGCTGGAGGCAAAGCTCCTGCCGCAGATGGGGGATTCCCCGACGCGGGCTCCGTAGTCCCCCCTCCGTAGAACCCCGAATACTCCCTCCGCACGCCGGACGCCACTGTAGGGCGTGCGCACGTTCGTCCACTTCATCCCCATCGCGACCACGGTCATCGCGCTCGCCTTCTGCGGCGCGCTGATCCGCCGGTATCGCTGGAAGGGTGGGGCACACCTGCTCTGGTGGGCGATCGGCGCGGCCACCTACGCGGCGGGGACCGCGGCCGAGGCCACGGTCACGCTGTTCGGCTGGAGTGAAACCGTCTTCCGTTTCTGGTACATCGCCGGGGCGCTTCTGGGCGGCGCCCCGCTGGCCCAGGGCGCGGTCTACCTGCACGTGCCACGCCGGATCGCCGACCGGCTCTCGGTAGCGCTCGTCGCGGCAGTGGCGATCGCGGCGATCTTCGTGCTCGTGGTCCCCATCCGGTACGAGCTGGTCGAACCGCATCGGCTCACGGGGCGCGTCATGGCGTGGCCGTGGGTTCGCGCCTTCAGTCCGTTCATCAATCTCTACGCCTTCGTCTTTCTCGTCGGCGGTGCCGTCCGCTCCGCGCTGCAGTTCGCGGGGCACCGCGAGACGCGCTATCGCGCGACGGCCAACGCGCTGATCGCCGTCGGCGCACTGCTCCCCGGCATCGGCGGGAGCTTCACGCGCTTCGGGCACACCGAAGTGCTCTACGTGACCGAGTTCATCGGCATCATCCTCATCTACCTGGGCTATCGCCACGCGGTGCGCGGCGCGCCCGCTTCACCCGTTTCCGCTCATGAGATTCGACACCAGTCTGCTCCCGTCGCGCCTGCGGGTTGACGCGCTCGCGCTCGGCGCGGTGCTTGCCCTCGCCGCCTGCGACGACGACTCCGGCACCGGGCCCACGCCGCCCGCCGCGACGTCGGAGATCACGGTCGACGCGTCGCAGGCGCCCGCCTACGTGCGGCTGGACAACACGGCCACGGCCGTCTCCGTCGCCGATCCCTCGACGTCGAGCGCGTGGGATCTCTCGTTCTTCGCCACCGGCGTCACGGTGAACGGCGGCGCCGCGGGACCCGGCGGCACGGTCGCGTACTGCCTGTGCGCGAACGAGAATGCCACCGACGCCGCGGTGATGGCGATGACCCCCGAGAACCAGCTCGCGGCGTTCGAGAGCGTGGAGGCGACGGACATCCCGGCCGAGAGCGCCTTCGAGGCCGATGTGCTGAACCCCGCCATCAGCGGCTGGTACTCGGGCACTCCCGGGGGCGCGGTTACGGCGGTGCCGAGCCGGAGCTGGATTCTGCGCAAGGGCACCACGAGCGCGCTCCTCGGGAAGTTCCGTGTGACGGGCATCAGTGGCGCGACCGCGACGCACCCGGGCTCGGTCACGTTCGAGTACGCCATCCAGCCGTCGGCGGGCGCGCCGTTCGGCGCTACGCAGACCGAGACGGTCGACGTCAGTACCGGGCCGGTGTACTTCGACCTCGCCACGGGCAGCGTTTCGACGGCGGCGAGCTGGGACGTGCAGTTCAGCGGCTACGACATCCGCCTCAACGGCGGGGTGAGCGGCAGCGGCAGCGTGAGCGCCGTGGTCGACGAGCAGATGCCCTTCGGGCAGATCACGGCGCAGTACGCGGGCTTCGTGCCGCCGCAGGCATTCCGCGCGGACGCCTTCGGTGGGGTGTTCGCCTCGTCGCCCTGGTACCGGTACAACATCACCGGGACCGACAATCAGATCTGGCCCACCTTCAACGTGTACCTCGTGAAGCGCGGCGACGAGGTATTCAAGGTCCAGCTCACGGGCTACTACAGCGAGACCGGCACGCCGCGCCAGATCACGATCCGCTCGGCGCGGCTCCAGTGAGGTTCGTGGTGCGTGGCTCACGCGCGTGGCGCGCGCTGCTGGTGCCGGGTGTGCTCGGCCTTGCGCACGCCGCGCCGGCCGTCGCGCCGGCGCAGGGGATTACACCGCCAGCCACGCTGGAGGTTCGGGTCGTCGACCGCGATTCGTCGCGGCCCGTGGAGGGGGCCGAGATCATCCTCGGTGACACGCTGGCGTCTGTGGGCCGCACGAACAGCGAGGGCGAGTGGCGTGGTTCGGTCGGCGACGGCGTGCGGCGCCTGCGGGTGCGGCGGCTCGGCTATCTCCTGCACGAGTCGCGCCTCGCGCCGGGCCCCACACCGGTGCGCGAGGTCGTGCGACTCGCGCCGTCGATCGTCCCGTTAGGTGCCATGGTGGTGACCGCGGCGCGCCGCGAGCAGCGCCTGGCCGACGCGGTCGTGGAGACGGAGCTCATCTCCCGCGCGGAGCTGGAGCGAACGGGCGCGACCGACGTGGCGGCGGCGCTGGTCGAACGCTCGGGCCTGCAGCTCGACGGCGGCGTGCCAGCCGGGGCGGGCGTTCAGATGCGGGGGTTCGACTCGCGCCGCGTGCTCGTGCTGATCGATGGCCAGCCGCTGATCGGCCGGGTGAACGGCAATCTGGATCTCTCACGACTCTCGCTCGCGAGTCTCGAACGCGTGGAGATCGTGAAGGGACCGCAGTCCATCCTCTACGGCAGCGAGGCGATGGGGGGCGTGGTCAATCTGATCACGCGCTCGGCGCCGGAGTCGGGCCGGACGGGGAGCCTGACGGTACTCTCAGGATCGCAGGGGCGCCGCGAGGCGTCCGCCGAGGGCGGTTGGCGCCGCGGCGGGCTGTCGGCGACCGCGGACGCGGGCGCGCGCCACCTGGATCTCGCTCCGGGACTCGCGGGAGAAGCCGGCACTTTCGCGCGCCGATGGAACGGAGCCGCGCGGCTGCGGTGGGAGTCGGAGGCCGGGGGGTGGCTCGAGGGGAGCGTGCTGGGGATCGACGAGCGGCAGCGCTACCGCGCAGGCCAGCTCTTTCACTTCGGCGACAACACGCAGCTCGGCGCGCGCGTCGCGGCGGGACGCGCAATCGGTCTGGCACGTCTGTCGGCGACCCTGTCCGCCTCGTCCTTCGATCATCTGTCGCGCAGCAGCACGCGTGACGTGCCGGCCTCGGACAGCGGGGCCCGCGACCGGCAGCGACTGGTGCAGGGCGAGCTGCTCTGGAACGGGATTCTGGGATCGGCCCTGATCGATGCGGGGCTCGCGCTGCGCCGGGAGTCGATCGAGGCCGATCGGTTGAGCGACGAGGCGTACCACCTCCTCGGCGTGGAGCCCTTCGCGCAGCTCACCGTGACGCGTGGGGCGTTCAACGTGTCGCCGGGGGTCCGGCTGTCGTGGAACGAGCGCTGGGGTGACTTCGTGGCCCCGCGGCTCGCGGTGATGATGCGTGCGTCGGAGTTCCTGGTCTTCCGCGGCGCGCTGGGCCGTGGCTTCCGGGCTCCGGACTTCAAGGAGCTGTACCTGCGGTTCGTGAACGACGCCGCCGGATACGCCGTGATCGGCAATCCGGATCTCCGCCCCGAACATTCCGCCAGTGCCTCGTTAGGCGCGGAGTGGACCGGTGCGCGGTCGTACCTCCGTGCGACCGCGTTCGGCAACGACTACCGCGACTTCATCGAGACCGGCGCCCCGGACGTGTCCGGGACTTACACCTACTCGAACGTCGCGCGCGGCTGGACCCGCGGGGTCGAGCTCGAGGGAGGCGTGCTGGCCGGGGCATGGCGGCTCGACGGCGGCGCCGATCTGCTGGGCACGCGCGATCTCGCAACGCGCACACCGCTTCTGGGCCGTCCGGAGTACACCCTGCGCTTCGGAGCCAGCGGTCCGACGTTGGCCGGCGTGCACGGCGGTATCACGGCCGCGTATACCGGACCCACGCCGGTCTCTCGCAGCCCCGAGGGGCGGATCACCGAGGAGCGCGGCGGTTTCTTCCGCCTCGATGCTCGTCTCGTGCGGCAACTCCGGTCGGGGCTGGAACTCTCCGTGGGCGCGACGAATGCGCTGGACAAGCGGCTGGGCGACGCCTGGCCCGGTTACACGGGCCGCCAGCTCTACGCGCAGGTGAGGTGGGGCACATCCGCCTTGCCCTGATCGCCGGGGGTGCCGGGATGGACCCCCTGTCAGGGGCGATCCGACGGCTGGTGTCTCCTTAACGGCGTTCGCTATGGCGGCGTCTCTTTCGCGGGCGGGCGGCAGGGACCTGCGGGTCTGGAGTCACCTCTCACCGGAATGACGACGATGACGCGGAAGCACCTTCTCTCTCTCGTGGCGGCTGGTCTCGCAGGCCTCGCGGCCTGCAGCTCCGACCCCGTCTCGCCCGATAACGACAGCCTGTTCGAGTCGGATGTCGTGGACCTCGTCCCCGACTACGCGATCAGCTCGGCCGCGGAGATCGACGGCGCCGGTATCGGCGCCGCGCTGCTCCCCGATGAGCTCAAGCTCACGCCGGAGCAGAAGGCCACGATCGCCGCGCTGCACCAGGCGTTCATCGAGGAGCACGCCGACGAAGTGGCGGCGCTGCGGGAACTGGAACGCCAGCTCCGTGCGCTGCGGCAGAGCGGTGGCTCGCGTGAGGAAGCGCGTGCGATCCTCGCGGAGGCGCGCGGGATCCTTCAGGGGCTGGCCGACGACTTCGCCGCGCTCCAGGAGGCCATCTGGGCGGTGTATACGCCGGAGCAGCGCGCGTGGATCGAGGCTCACCGGCCCCGCATCTGCGGTCCCGGTGGACCACCGCGCCTCACGGAGGCCCAGATCGCGGAGATCCGCGCGCTGCGCGAGGCCTTCCACGCCGCCGTCGCCGATGACATCGCCTTCATCCAGCAGGTCCATCAGGAGGCGCGTGCGGCGCACCACGCTGGCGCATCAGCCGAAGAGGTCCGCGCGATCCTGGCGACGGCGCACGACGCGCTGGAGCGCGTCCGCGCCGCCGAGCGGCAGCTTCATCAGGATATCCTCGACGTGCTGACGCCCGAGCAGCGGGCGGCATGGTGTCTCGTCCGCCGGCACGTGGCCCCAAGGTCGCTCCCGTAGCCGCATGTAACGGGTGTAACGGGGGTCAGAATCCCATTACGCGACCCGTCAGGGCTATCCGAGCTGTACCTGGTGCGCTTGCTGGACGTTGGGGATCTTCGCGAGTGACGCGAGCGTGTCGTCGCCCACAGGACCGGTGATGCTCACGAGCGCGAGCGCATCCTGACCGTTCCCGCGGCGCGACTGATAGAACTGCGAGACGCGCATCCCCGCCTCGCCCAGCAGCGTGCCGATGCGGCCCATCGTGCCGGGCGCATCCTGGTTGCGGATCACCAGCAGCGTTCCCTGTGGCGCCATCTCCACCTGGAAATCGTCGACGCGCACCAGCCGCTCGTGTCCCTCCCCGACGACCGCGCCGGTCACGCGACTCTCTCCCGCGTCGCTCGCGACGCGCAACTCCAGCGATTCGGCATACGGCGACTGCCCGTCCTGGCGCGTCTGCTCCACGCCGATGCCGCGCGATTCCGCGAGCTTCATGGCGTTCACCAGGTTCACCGATCCGCGCCCGAGCTGGGTGAGGGCTCCTGCCACGGCGGACGCGGCGAGCAGCCTGAGGCCGTTCGCCTGCGAGCCCGCGTATCGCACCTCGATGCGCGTGAGGGGCCCGCCCGCGAGCGCGGCCCCGAGCGCACCGAGACGACGGGCGAGGTCGAGCACCGGCCGCAGACGCCGCATGTCCTCGCCGCCAACCGCGGGCGCGTTGACCGCTCGCGAGAGATCCCCATCGGTGAGCGCGGCGCGGACCGCCTCGGCGATCTCGATCGCCACGTTGTGCTGCGCCTCCGCCGTCGACGCGCCGAGGTGTGGCGTGAGCACGACGTTCGGGAGCTGCCGGAAGGGATGATCCGCGGGGAGTGGCTCGGTCTCGAAGACGTCGAGCGCGGCACCGCCGATGTGCTTCGACTGCAGGGCCGCGAGGAGCGCGTGCTCGTCGATCACGCCGCCGCGTGCGACGTTCAGGATCAGCACGCCTCTCTTCATGCGCGCGATCTGCGCCTCGCCGAGCAGGTTCTGCGTGGTCTCGGTGAGCGGGACGTGCGCCGAGATCACGTCGGCACGCTCGAGCAGCTCGTCCAGTGTCCCGATCTCGACATCGAGCGCGCGCGCGCGCTCCGCGTTGAGGAACGGATCGTAGACCAGCACACGCATGCCGAAGGCGCGCGCCCGCCGCGCCACCTCGCCGCCAATGCGGCCGGCGCCGACGAGGCCGAGCGTCTTCCCGAACAGCTCGATGCCGGTGAAGCTCTTGCGGTCCCACTCCCCCGCCTTCATGGAGCGGTCGGCGGCAGGCACGCGGCGCGCGAGGGCGAGGAGCAGCGCGAAGGTGAGCTCCGCCGCGGACGTGGTGTTGCCCGCCGGCGCCGTGAGCACGGGGATGCCGCGTTCGGTTGCGGCATCCACGTCGATAGTATCGACGCCTACCCCGGCACGACCGATGGCCTTGAGGCGATCGGCGCGGGCGAGCGACTCGCGTGTGATCCGCGTGGCGCTGCGGACGAGAACCGCGTCGGCGGTGGAGATCGCTTCCGTCAGTTCCTCGCCCTTCAGGCCGGGTTTGACGATGAGCTCGAAGCGCTGGTCGTCACGGAGAGGGGTCAGGCCGTCGAGCGAGATCGCGTCGGCGACCAGCACCCGCAGCCGGTTGCTCATGCGGCCAGCACCTCGGTGAGCGCGTCGAGCAGGGTCTCGAGCTCCGCCAGGGTGTGATCGCCCATGTGGCCGATGCGGATCATGGCGTCCTTCGCGGACCCGTACCCCGTGGCGATGATGAAGCCCTTCTCCTTCATGGCGGCGCTGATCTGCGGGCCCGTGCGTCCCGGCGGGACCGCGATGCAGCTCACGGCCGGAGAGCGGAATCCCTCGGGCGCCAGCACGCGGATGTCGACTCCGCTCGCGCGCTTCTCATCGACCCATGCCCAGGTGCGGCGCGCCATGGCATCGTGTCGTGCCCAGCGCCCTTCCATGCCCTCGGCCGTCATGTGTTCGAGCTGCACGTCGAGGGCGTACAGCAGCGACAGGGCAGGGGTGTTCGGGGTCTGGTTCTTCCGCCAGTACGAGTCCAGCTCGAGGAGATCGAAGTACAGTCCGCGATTGGTTGCCGCCCGGGCGCGCTCGAGGACCTGGGCATTCGCGCTGTAGAACGCGAGCCCCGGCGGGAGCGCGAAGGCCTTCTGCGAGCCGGTGAGCACGTAGTCGAGCTCCCACGCCGCGGTTTCGATGGGCGCGGCCGCCATGCTCGACACCGTGTCGATCACCACGACCACGTCGCCGGCGGCGTGGCAGGCGGCCGTGAGCTCACGGATGGGATTCAGGGCGCCGGTCGACGTCTCGGAGTGCACCATGGTGACGACGTCGTACGGCTTCGCCTTGAGGGCATCGGCGACCATCTCGGGCGTGTGGACCTGGCCGAACTCGACCTCGAGCTTGTCCGCGGCGATGCCGGAGTTGACCGCGGCCTTGTGGAAGCGAGCGCTGAAGGCGCCGTTCACCAGGCAGAGGATGCGCGCGCGGACGGCATTGCGGACGCCGGCCTCCATGAGCCCCGTGGCCGAGGAAGTGACGGCGCAAACGGGATCGCTGGTGCGGAAGACCTGCTGCAGGCGCGGGGCGATCCGGCCGATGAGCCCCTCGATGGCTGCACCGCGATGACTCATCATGGGCCGGTTCATCGCGGCCAGCACGTCGGGGCGGACCTCGGTCGGTCCGGGGATGAAGAACCGGCCGAACTGCGGCGCGCCGTCGGCAGCCTTCGCGGAACGGGGATCCAGCGCGGTGCTCATATCGGGATCAGGGAGTGGGGATTGGGGTGCAGGAGTCGGCAGACTCAGATAATAGCGCGCAACCGCCCCCGGCGTAGGCGCCTTCCCTGATCCCCTCTCCCTAGAGATGTATCGTTCGTCCCAGCACGCCCAGGGCGGCCTCTTTCGTGGCCTCGGACAGGGTGGGGTGGGCGTGGACCGTGAGGCCGATGTCCTCGGCCGCGCCGCGGTACTCGAAGGCCAGCACGACCTCGCTGATGAGCTCCGAAGCGTTGGGGCCGATGATATGACACCCCAGGAGCTCGTCCGTGGTGGCGTCGGCGATGAACTTCACGAAGCCGCTCGTCTCGCCCATCGTGCGTGCGCGACCGTTCGCGGTGAAGGGGTAGCGCCCGACCCGTACGGTTCGTCCCGCCGCGCGCGCCTCACTCTCGGTCAGACCGACCGTGGCGATTTCGGGCCACGTGTAGACGACGCTCGGAATGCTGTGGTAGTGCATACGGGTGGGAAGTCCGGCGATCGCTTCGGCCGCGACGACGCCCTCCTCCTCGGCCTTGTGCGCGAGCAGCTTCCCGCCGGTCACGTCGCCGATCGCATAGACGTTAGGCAGGTTCGTGGCCATGCGGTCGTTCACGACGATCGCGCCGCGCGGGTCGAGCGCCAGGCCGAGGGCCTCGGCGTCGATCCCCGTGAGCCACGGCCGGCGCCCGACGGCCACGAGCACGCGATCGGCCTCGATCGTGCGCGGCTGGCCGTCGCGCTCCACCTGTACGAGGACGCGATCCTCGTGCAGCACGGCGCCCGTCACCCTCGTGCCGGTGTGCAGCTCCAGCCCCTGGCGCCGGAAGACGCGATCCGCCTCGCGGACCACGTCGTCGTCGTTCCCCGGGAGGATCGTGGGGAGCAGCTCGATCACCGACACCTTGGCGCCGAGTCGGCGCCAGACGGAGCCCAGCTCGAGTCCGATCACGCCCCCGCCGATGACGACGAGATGGTCGGGGACCTTCGGGAAGGTGAGGGCGCCCACGTTCGAGACGACGCGCTCTTCGTCGTAGGGGAGGAAGGGAAGGGCGATCGGCACGGAGCCGGTGGCGACGACGACGTCGCGCGCCTGATACCGGCTCCGCGTGCCGTCTTCGGCCGTGACTTCGACCACGTTGCCCGGCAGGAGCGTCCCGCGCCCCCGTTCCCACACGACCTTGTGCTTGCGGAAGAGGAACTCGACGCCGCGCGTGTTCTGGGCGACGACGTCGTCCTTTCGCTTGAGCATCTGCGCCACATCGACGCGGAGCGTCTCGAAGCCGATGCCGTGCTCGTGGGCGTGGAGGCGCGCGAACTCGTATTGCTCCGACGACTGGAGCAGCGCCTTGGACGGGATGCACCCCACGTTCACGCAGGTTCCGCCCAGCGTGCGATCCATCTCGACGCACACGGTGTGCCGCCCGAGCTGGGCGGCACGGATCGCGGCCACGTAGCCGCCCGGCCCGCCGCCGATGACCACGACGTCGGCGGGACGTAAGTCGTTCGCCATCGCGTTCCGGCCCGAGGGAGGAGGTGGGTGAGGCGGAAGAAAAAATTAGCGGGTGTGATCGCCGAAGGCGACCACACCCGCTCCCCCACCGCGTGTTTGAGACGCGGTGCCCCAGACTGGCAGTGCTACGCGGCGCGGTGCGCCGATTCGATGCAGCGGGCCACGAACCGTCCGCTGCGCAGTGTCTCGCGCCAGTTGTGCAGGCGCGTGTACCAGGTGCCCTCGAGGACCGTGCCGTTGCGCACGCCCTCGAGCACGGTCACGACCTCGGCGTGCTCCCGGGCGTCGTAATACGGCCCGACCAGGGCGACGAAGGCGTGCTCATTGGCATCGAGCAGCCGGACGCCCGTGGGGGCGACGGACGGCGTGGAGAAGAACAGGAAGCGCCCCGCGACCGCGGCATCGACCGAGGCGTCGCGCAACAGGGTGAACGCTTCCGTGGCGCCGTCCTGATCGATGAACCGGCCCTGCCAGGTCCCGGCGAGCGCGGGCACGCCACGCGGGCGCTGCGCGTCGTTGCGGGAAGGCGGAATGGGCGTGAAGGCGAATTTCGTCGACATGGTCAGCTCCGATACCTGCAACTACGGATGCCGGGGCAGAAAGTGTCAGGCGGCCGGTGCGGGCTCGCGGTCTCTGCTTTCGGCGATCTTCGTACGGTTGGACGCCGGATCGCCGGAAAGGGTTTACCGGCGCGCAAGGGAGCCGCGGCGCGGGCGCCGCGGGGCGCCGGCCCGCGCGAGCGGGAGGGATGGGTTCGGTGCGGGACGTCGGCCAGGCGCGCCGCGGCGCGGCCGGCGCCGAGCGTCAGTCGATGACCATGAGCGCGGGGTCCTCCATCAGCTCCTTCACCCTAACGAGGAAGAGCACCGCCTGCTGCCCGTCGATGATGCGATGATCGTACGAGAGGGCCACGTACATCATCGGGCGGATCTCGATCCTGCCGTCGACCACCATCGGCCGATCCTGGATCCGGTGCAGCCCGAGGATACCCACCTGCGGGAAGTTGATGATCGGCGTCGAGAGCATCGACCCGAATACGCCGCCGTTCGTGATGGTGAACGTGCCCCCGGTCAGGTCGTCCATCGTGAGCTTGCCGTCGCGCGCGCGCTTCGCGAGCTCCACGATGTCCCGGGCGATCTGCACGAGGCCCTTGCGATCGGCGTCCATGATGTTGGGCACCACCAGCCCCGCGTCCGAGGCGACCGCGATCCCCATGTTCACGTAGTGGTGGTACAGGATGTGGTCCCCGTCCACCCGCGCGTTCACCGTTGGGAACTGCCTCAGCGCGAGACACGCCGCGCGCACGAAGAACGGCATGAACGACAGGCGCACGCCGTGCTCCTTCTCGACCCGCTCCTTGATGCGCGCGCGCAGGCTCTCCACCGCCGACATGTCGATTTCGTTGAACGTCGTGAGGTGGGCCGTGGCGTGCTGCGCCTCGACCAGGTGCTCGGCGATCCGCTTGCGGCGCGTG
>DATIGO010000055.1:0-3201 GCA_035454665.1 Gemmatimonadaceae bacterium
CACCCCTGCCGATGCGTATCGCTGCTTTCGACGGACGCACATCGACTACCTGGTCCTCTGGCCGTTCATCCTCGACAAGTCCCAGCAGCCGGAATGGAGCGAGACGGAGCAATGGCGCGAGACGTTTCAGCTCGATTGAGCCGCGCCGAGGCGCGCCGATTCGGCTTCACGCTCGGCGCAGCGTTTCTGGTGCTGGCGGGCATCCTGTGGTGGCGCGATCGCGGCACCGCGGCCGCGATCACAGCCACGATCGGCGGGGGGCTCGTGCTGGCCGGCGCGATCGTCCCCGGCGTCCTCCCGCCCGTGTACCGCGGGTGGATGCTGGGTGCCGAGCGGCTGTCGCGCGTGACGACGCCCGTCATCCTGGGGATCATCTACTTCCTGGTGATTACGCCGACGGGGCTGATCCTGCGTGCGCTCGGGCGGAATCCGTTGACAACACCGCGTCCTGATGAGACCGTCTGGACGTCCCGACCTCCGGGTACGCGCCGCGGGGATCTTCGGCGCCAGTTCTGATACCAGCCCACCCATGACCCAATCGTCCGGTCTCCTGCGCGAACTGTTCACCTACGCGCGCCAGCGGAAGAAGCTCGTGCTGCTGCCGATTCTCCTGCTGATGGTGTTGCTGGGGGCGCTCCTCGTCTTCGCACAGGGGTCGGTGCTCGCGCCGTTCATCTACACGATCTTCTAGGCGTCGACCCGCCGGCGAAACATGACCGTCGCGGCGACGCCGTGTCCGCTGGTCGCTGGGGTCACGCGGGTCGGCGGGGCCGCTGCCATCCGGCCGTGCCATCACGGCGGCGGCTTCCAGTTCCTTCGAAGACACTGCAGCCCATACGCAAGGCGCGATTTCACCGTGCCGATGGGGATCTCGAGCGCCTCGGCAATCTCCAGCTGCGTCAACGACAGCAGGTAGTGCATCCGCAGCACGACCTGCGCAGCCGCGGGAACGGCGGCCAGCCGCGCGGGCAGCTCGGCCAGGAGTTCTTCATCGCCGGTCCCGGGTTCGCCGGACGACGAATCCGCAAGATCCGACAGGTCCTCCAGCGGTTGCTGCCGAAACCGGCGTGAACGTCGAATGGAGCGATGCGCCTCGCGCGTCGCAATGCGGTACGCCCAGGCGCGGATCCATTCGGTCTCGCGGACGGTTCCCAGTCGCCGGCAGATGATGATCAGCACGTCCTGCAACACGTCCGCGGCGCGATCGTCGTCCCGCACGATGCCGCGTATGTAGTCGCCCAGCGGCGGCTGCAACCCTCGGAGCAGCTCCTCGAGCGCGCCACGGTCGCCCAACTGTGCGCGTGCCGCGAGCGCTGCGAGAGAGCCCCGGCCTGGCACGTCGTGGCTCAACGCGTCATCGGGAGGCACGGTCGTCGAGGGCCGCCACGACCCGCGCGCCCACGCGAGAGACATGTGCGCCGAGCGCCACGAGCCCCAGCGCAACGATGGTGTAGCCGAGCACCGAGAAGATGAACAGCAGCACGTGGGTGTCGTCGGCCCAGTTCACTGTGAGCAGGGCGATCAACAGGAGCAATCCCTCCACGGCTGCCGCGCCCAGAACGGCCAGCTTTGCCAGGCGCGCATGGTGTTCCATCCGATCAAGGACGCTCGCGACGACGTCGGGCTTCTGCTGTGCCTGCATGGTATGGTTGCCTCGTGGGGTTGGTGACGCGCGCTGCGGAAGGCCTTCTCAGTATGTCCAGAGGACGTAGCCAATGCCCAGCGCTTCGATGACGACGAATGCCCAGACGCCGACCGTCATCGCGCTCGCTCGTCGGGGCTTCGCGATCTGGCGCACGCGAGGTGCAACTGACATGGCACTCCTCCGAGATGTGGTGGTCACGTCCCGGACGAGACGTCCGGGTTCCACGGATCAAGAGGAAGGGAAGGGGCAGATCGTTCGGTTTCGGCGCCGGGGTGGGACCGCCGGGACCGAACACCTGGCCGGCGCTCCTCGAAGGCGGCACCGACGTCAACCGGGTGCTCACGTTGCGGCACCGGTTCCCTTCATCCATGGAAGCTGGATTCACACCACTGGCGCTTGCGACGCAGGTGCACCATCATGGCATCGATGCCGCAGACGACCCCGGCCGGTGTTCCGCGGCCATCCCGAGTAACGTCCAGCAGGAGGACGCTGCTCGTCGTCGCCGGCGTGGTGGTGTTGGTCGTGGTGGCCGGCATGCTGGTGCTCAGCCGCGTCCCGGAGACCGTCTCCGCACCGCTCTTCGTCCTCGTGGTCGTGCTCGAGGTGATCATCGCGCCGCTCCCCGGGGGCCCGATCGGATACCTGGGCGCTGCCCGCTTCGGCTTCTGGGACTCCTGGCCACTGTTGTGGATCGGTAACGTCATCGGTACCACGATCGCGTTCGTGCTCGCGCGCCGGCTGGGCGCGCCGATCTTCGAGGAGCACGTGGCGGCCAGGACGCGCGCGCGCTACGACGCGCTGCTCAACGGCAACCTCCTCATGCTATGGCTCGTCTACGCGCTGCCCGTCGCCCCGGTGGACATCCTGAGCGTGCTGGCCGGCCTCTCCCGCATGACGGCCCGTCGCTTCCTGCTCGTCGCCTGCTCCGGGTACCTGCCCCGTACCGCGATCGCGGCCTTGCTCGGCTCCTCGCTCGCCGAGTACGCGGGGATGTCCGCGGCGATGTCCGTGATCGGCGCGATCTTCCTGACTGGCGTGATCGTGTGGCTCTGGAAGCGGACGGTGCACGCGGCAGGGGAGCCAGGCTAGCTGCGTTCAGTAGCCCTCGATGCCGGCAATGGTCGGACCGGCGAAGGTCAGCTCCATCAGGTCTTCACCCCACACCACCTGGGCGCCATCACGAGGGCTCTCACCGAGTGCCACGGCGGCGGACGATGCGGCAATGCTCCCGATAAAGGCACGACGTTCCATGCTTCGGCTCCTCCGTTCCGGCTGTACCCGTCCCCTCTATATCTATGGCGCTTGCCGGCCCCGTGGATAGATCATGGAGGCCGACGCGGCGTCTCGAACGCCCGTGAGCCACGGGCTACTCGCCGCGGAGCACCACCGCGGGATGCGTGCGCGCCGCCCGGCGCGCGGGGAGAAGCGTCGCGCACAACGTCACCACGACCAGCAGTACCGTCGCGATCCCGAACTCCGCGACGCTGGTCGGCGTCACCTCATACAGGAGGGCGCGCAGAAATCTCGTCGTGCTGAGCGCTGCGACGATGCCCGCG
>DATIGO010000056.1:0-11646 GCA_035454665.1 Gemmatimonadaceae bacterium
CATGCCCCCTGATTCGCCAGTACGTGAGCCCCGGCTACCACATCACGCGGATGCGTCGGGCACGGACAGCGGATGCTACCCGCCCTGCCCGGGAAAACGGAGCGTGAAGAGCGCCTCACGCAGCACCGTGGCCTCAGCAGCCGTGCGCGCGACGATCACCGCCGAGAGCCACTCGCCGCGCGCCGCATCGGCCCAGCGCGCCGCGAATCCGTAGTCGAGCCCAGCCCGGAACGACACCGCCTCCGCGAGCCGGCCGCCGACTTCGCCCTCACAGTAGCGATACCGCATGGCCGACTCGGCGTAACTCGCGAAGATGCGGCTCGCGTCGAGACGCAAGAGGAGCCGGAGTGACGACGTTCCGCGCCGGAAGTGCAGCTCGTCGGGAGAGGGAAGGGTCTCGCGCCGGAAGTCGGCCGGTACGCGAATCGATATGCCGTGCAACTCGTACCGCGGCCACCCGAAGTCATCCACCGAATCGGCCAGGCACGGGGCATGGAACCACTCGGGCATCGCGTTCGCGGACCCTGCCTCACCGCCGGCCCGGGGTGGGGCGGCCGCCGCGCACGCGGCCGCCAGCACGCTTGCCGCCACGAACGGGAGATGTGCATTCCACCGGCGAATCGACATGCGCTCCTCGGGGCCGAGGCCGTGACGCTATTCTTACACCATGCCGGGCAGCGAAACAATGACGGAGCGTGTGACGCACGTGGTGGGTGGTGGGCTCGCCGGGAGCGAGGCCGCATGGCAGCTCGCATCGCGGGGATTCGAGGTCGTGCTGCACGAGATGCGGCCCGTACGCACCACGCCGGCCCACCAGACGGAGCGTCTGGCCGAGCTCGTCTGCTCGAATACCTTCAAGAGCACCGAGACCTCGAACGCGCACGGACTGCTCAAGGCCGAGATGCGCCTGCTGGGAAGCCTTGTGCTGGATGCGGCGGATGCCGCCCGTGTCCCCGGTGGATCGGCGCTCACCGTGGACCGCGAGATCTTCGCGGCGACGGTATCGGAGCGCGTGGCGTCGCACCCGCACATCCGGATCGTGCGCGAAGAGGTGACCGCCCTCCCGTCACCCGGCATCGTCGCCACGGGACCCCTCACGTCGGAGCCGCTGGCTGTCGCGATCCGGGATCGTCTGGGCGTGGAATCGCTCGCGTTCTACGACGCGATCGCGCCCATCGTCTCGCGCGAGTCGATCGACGAGACGATCGTCTGGCGGGCGTCCCGATACGGCAAGGAGACGATGGAGGGTGCCGGCGAGGCGGGGGCCTACCTCAACTGCCCGTTGACGCGCGAGGAGTACGAGGCGTTCATCGATGCACTGGTCGGCGCCGATCAGTACCGTACGCATGCCTTCGACGAGGTACCGTACTTCGAGGGGTGCATGCCTATCGAGGTCATGGCCCAGCGTGGTCGCGACACGCCGCGTTTCGGGCCCATGAAGCCCGTGGGGCTTCGGGATCCGCGCGGGGGCCGCACGCCGTGGGCCGTGGTCCAGTTGCGTCAGGAGGATCGCGCCGGCCGGATGTGGAATCTCGTGGGCTTCCAGACGCGGCTGCGCATCCCGGAGCAGCAGCGCGTTTTTCGCCTCATCCCCGGTCTCGCCCAGGCGGAGTTTCTGCGCTACGGACAGATCCACCGGAACGCGTACCTGAACGCCCCCGGCGCGCTGTCGGAGCATCTGTCGTTGCGGGATGATCCGCGCGTTCTGTTCGCGGGGCAGATCACCGGCGTGGAAGGATACACGGAGAGTGCGGCGACGGGGCTGCTGGCGGGGATCAACCTTGTGCGGCTGCTGCACGGCGAGGCGCCAGCGATTCCGCCGGCGACCACGATGACCGGGGCGCTGTACCGATACTTGCGCGAGGCCGATCCCAGGCACTTTCAGCCCATGAACGCGAACTTCGGGCTACTGGACGAGCTTCCCGGCGCGGTTCGAGACAAGCGCGCCCGCAAGGAGCAGATGGCGGCCCGGGCGCTCGAGACGATGGCGCGCTGGCGGGACGCGTACGCTCTTGCTGTGGTGGGAGCATGAGCCGAACGGGCATGGGGGGCCCCCCCCCCGATTCCGAATCTACGGCCCGTTCCGCCCCGGACCGTCACCACTCCAGCGCGGCCGACAGCCTTCCAACGCACGAGCCAGCTCCGGTCTCGCACCCCGACGTCGACGCCTTCCTCACTCATCTCGCCAAGGAGCGCGACGTCTCGCCCAACACTCTCCGCGCCTACTCGCACGATCTCGACGAGTTCGTGCGCTTCCTCCACACCCAGCTCCCGAGCGAGTCCCTCGAATGGTCGCGCGTCGACCGCCTCGCCCTGCGTGGATTCCTCGGCCACCTCACGCGGAAGGGGCTCGGCAAGCGCAGCGTGGCGCGCGCGCTGTCGGCTGTGCGAAGCTTCTTCCGCCACCTCCATCGCGAGGAAATCGTCGACGCCAATCCCGCGCGCGCCGTCGGCAGCCCGAAGCTGGATCGCCATCTCCCCGCGTTCCTCGATCGCGGGCAGATGGGGAGCCTGTTCGAGGCCGCGGAGACGCGCGCGCGCGGGGGCCGCCTCATCGATGTCCGCAACCTCGCGATTCTCGAGCTCTTCTACTCCACCGGGATGCGTCTCTCCGAGCTGCGCGGCATCAATCAAGGCGACCTCGATCTCATCGCCCAGCAGGTGAAGGTCCGCGGTAAGGGCAGGAAGGAGCGCATCATCCCTGTGGGCGATCACGCACAGCTCGCGCTCCGCAACTACGAGGCGCGGCGCGATGAACTGGTGCGCCGCATGCGCCCGCGCGCCGATCGCGCCGCATTCTTCCTGAGTACGCGCGGGACGCGCATGACCGCGCGCGCGATCCAGCTCGTCGTCACCAGGCTGCTCGACCTCGTGGCTCCCGACGCGGGTCTCTCCACGCACTCGCTGCGGCACTCCTTCGCCACGCACCTGCTCGACGCGGGCGCCGACCTGCGCGCCGTCCAGGAGCTGCTGGGCCACGCATCGATTTCCACGACGCAGATCTACACGCACACGAGCGTCGAGCGCCTCCGGCAGGTGCACCGAAAGGCCCACCCCCGGGCCTGAACTCCGACCGACGGTCCTGCCCGCCACTCACGTTCGAGGGGCGCGCCGTGCTATCTTGGCCGTCCCGCAGCGGGGATCCCGCATCCAGCGACCAATGTCCCAGCCACACCCGAGAATCCGCTCGACCACCATTCTCGCCGTTCGGCGGGACGGCAAGGTCGCGCTCGGTGGTGATGGACAGGTGACGATGGGCGAGACGGTGATGAAGTCCAACGCCACGAAAGTGCGGCAGTTGGGCGGGGGCCGGCTCCTGGCGGGCTTCGCCGGCACGGCGGCCGATGCCTTCACCCTGTTCGAGAAGTTCGAGGAGAAGCTGGAGCGCTACCCGGGGAATCTGCCGCGAGCGGCGGTCGAGCTCGCCAAGGACTGGCGCAGCGATCGCGTGCTGCGTCGCCTCGAGGCCCTGCTCGCCGTCACCGACCGCCAGCACAGCTTCGTCATCTCCGGCACCGGTGACATCATCGAGCCCGACGACGGCATCCTCGCCATCGGATCCGGTGGGCCTTTCGCGCTGGCGGCCGCGCGCGCGCTCATGTCGAACACGGCGCTGCCCCCCGTCGAGATCGTACGCAAGGCCCTGGAAATCGCCGGAGAGATCTGCGTGTACACCAACACGCATGTGACGGTGCTCGAACCGACCGCCTGAGGCCTCCCCTCACCGCGCCCGGTCCCGTCGCTCTCTCCCGCCCTCCGCCTCCCGTTCGTCCGTCATGCCCACGAACCGTACCGAACAGGCTCTCGCCAAGCTCGCCGATCTGACCCCGCGCCAGATCGTGTCGGAGCTCGATCGCTTCATCGTCGGACAGAATGACGCCAAGAAGGCGGTGGCCATCGCGCTGCGCAATCGCTGGCGTCGTCAGCGTGCCCCGGACGGGATCCGCGACGAGATTTCGCCCAACAACATCATTCTCATAGGTCCCACCGGCGTCGGAAAGACCGAGATCGCGCGGCGCCTCGCCAAGCTCGCCGGCGCGCCCTTCGTGAAGGTCGAGGCCTCCAAGTTCACCGAGGTCGGGTACGTCGGGCGCGTCGTGGAGGGGATGGTGCGTGACCTGGTCGAGAGCGCGATCGACATGGTGCGCACGGAGCGCGAGGCCGAGATCGAGGATCTGGCGCAGGAACGGGTCGAGGATCGGCTCCTCGACCTGCTGCTCCCGATGCCCAGCGAGGCGCGGGCGCCGGCCCATGCCGCGTCGCCCGCCGACGGCGGGCCCGGAGGCTCTTCCGCAGGGGCCAGCGTCTTCGTCGTCTCGCCGACGGGCGACGTCCAGGCCGAGCGCGAGGCCGACGCCGCGCGCGAGCGGTACCAGCGCACGCGGGACAAGCTCCGCCAGCTCCTGCGCGACGGCCAGCTCGAGCAGCGCGAGGTCGAAGTCGAGGTCACTCAGCCCGCGTCGCCGATGCTCGAGGTCATGACGCCGCAGGGCGCGCCCGAGGGGATGGAGAACCTCACCGATATGCTCCGCGACATGCTCCCCAAGCGCACGCGAAAGCGCACGCTCCGGGTGAGCGAGGCGCGCCGCATCCTCCTGGAGCAGGAGTTCGAGAAGCTCATCGACCAGGAGGAGGTCACCAGCGACGCGCTCGACCGCGTCGAGCGACTCGGCATCATCTTCCTCGACGAGATCGACAAGATCGCGGGGATGCGGGGCGAGCAGGGTGGGCCCGACGTCTCGCGGGAGGGGGTGCAGCGCGACCTGCTGCCGATCGTCGAAGGCTCCAACGTCCAGACGAAGCACGGCATGGTGAAGACCGATCACGTGCTCTTCATCGCCGCGGGGGCGTTCCACGTCTCCAAGCCGAGCGACCTCATTCCCGAGCTGCAGGGCCGCTTTCCCATCCGCGTCGAGCTCAAGCCCCTCACCGAGGACGACTTCGTCCGGATCATGACGGAGCCGGAGAATGCGCTCACCAAGCAGTACGCCGCGCTGATCCAGGCCGAAAGTGCGTCGATCACCTTCTCCACCGACGGCGTGGCCGAGATCGCGCGCATCGCCGCCATCGCCAACCAGCGCATGGAGAACATCGGCGCGCGCCGTCTCCACACCGTGATGACCACGCTCCTCGAGGAGGCGCTCTACACCCTCCCCGACAAGAGCCTCGAGCGCATCACCGTGAATCGCGAGATGGTGCAGGAGCGTCTCAAGGCGATCGTCGAGGACGAGGATCTGAGGAAGTACATTCTCTGAGTCCCGGCGCCCGCCGCGGCGCCCGCGGCCACAACCTGCGTTCTCCCGGCACGAATTGATGACCAGTCTGCGACACTTCCTCGCGATCCCGGATCTGAGCAAATCGGAGCTCGATGCCTTGTTCACGCTCGCGGAGACGATGCGGGTGGGGCGCTACGCGCGCCGCCCGCTCGAGGGGAAGTCGCTGGCGATGATCTTCATGAAGTCGTCCACGCGGACGCGCGTCTCCTTCGAGGTGGGGACCGCGCAGCTCGGCGGCCACGCGCTCTTCCTCTCCTCGCGCGACATTCAGCTCGGGCGCGGGGAGCCGATCGCCGATACGGCGAAGGTCCTCTCGCGTTACGTGAACGGCATCATGATCCGTACCTTCGCGCACGCCGACGTCGAGGAGCTCGCGCGCGAGGCGACGGTGCCCGTGATCAACGGCCTCACGGACCTGCTGCACCCCTGCCAGGTGCTCGCCGACGTGCTCACGATCCGCCAGCACCTGGGCGGCTATGACGGGAAGGTCGTGGCCTGGATCGGCGACGGGAACAACATGGCGAACTCCTGGATCAATGCCGCGTACCGGCTCGGTTTCGCGCTGCGCCTCGCCTGTCCCGAGGGGTACGATCCCGACGCCGCGATCCTCGAGCGCGCCCGCGCCGCGGCCGACGTGCGCGTGGTGCGCGACCCCGCCGAAGCGGCCGAGGGGGCGCACGTGGTCAACACCGACGTCTGGGCGTCGATGGGGCAGGAGGAGGAGCAGGCGCAGCGGGCCCGCGCCTTCGCGCGCTACACGGTCGACGCATCCTTGATGCGCCGCGCCGCGCGGGACGCCATCTTCCTGCACTGCCTCCCGGCGCACCGCGGCGAGGAAGTCGCCGGCGAGGTGATCGACGGTCCCCGGAGCCGCGTCTGGGACGAGGCCGAGAACCGTCTGCACATCCAGAAGGCCCTCATGGCCGTCCTCATGGGCGGAGAACCCCTCGCATGATCCCACCCGGCACACCCGCTCCCGACTTCACGCTCGACTCCGACGCGGGGCGCCCGGTATCGCTCCGTGACTTCCGCGGGCGCTGGGTCGTGCTCTACTTCTTTCCCAGGGCGGACACCCCCGGTTGAACCATCGAGGCGCGCGATTTCCGCGACGCCTTCCCTCGGTTCGAGGGACTGGATGCGGTGGTCCTCGGCGCGAGCCCGGACCGGGTCGAGAAGCAGGCGAAGTTCCGGACGAAGAACGAGCTCCCCTTCGTCCTGCTCGCCGACCCGGAGCACCGGCTCGCGGAGGCGTACGGCGTCTGGCAGCAGAAGCGCTTCATGGGGAAGAAGTTCATGGGGGTGGTCCGGACGACGTACCTGATCGACCCCGCCGGTCAGGTGGCCCGCGTCTTCGAGAGCGTGAAGCCCGCCGGCCACGCCGCCGAGGTAGCACAGGCGATCGAAGCGCTGAAGCGCCGTTAGGTGCTCCCGAAAGCTCCGAGGGCCCGCGAACGCTGCTCGCGGGCCCTCGGTGTTTCCTGTTCCCTCACCTCACCCCTAGAAGATCTGCACCCACGACCGTTCCTTCGACCGCACGAGAATGGCCGAGCCCTGGAGCGCGCTTTCGACGGCGCACTTCGAGTAGTTCACGTCCTTGGTGCCCGTGAACCAGCTCGTGGAGGCGCCCAGATCGATGTTGGCGGCGAACACGGCGCCGTGGATCTTCGCCGTACCATTGCCCTTCGTGATGTCGTTCCGGACGATGACGATGCCGAAGAACTCGAAGGTTCCGTTGATCTCGAGGTCGCCGTTCACGAGCAGAATACCCTGCCCGCGCCCGTTCCCGTTCACGTGGATGTCGCCGTCGACGTAGATGATCGGGAAGTAGTTGTAGCAGCCGATCACGCTGCCCGGCCGGAACGGTTCGCCCCAATTGAGGGGGAGGCTGGTATTGCACGTCGTGACCGTGCCGGTGGGCAGGATATCCTGTCCGTAGTTTCCGCCAGGCAGCTTGATGTCGGCATTGGACGTGAGGCTTACCCACGACTCCGTGCCGTAGCGCACGTAGGTGTTCGAGTCGCCGGCGGCGGGGTCGAGCTGCACCGCGGGGGTCGACGTGATGTTGTTGCTGTTGTAGGTGACCGTGCTGGCCGGTGGCACCGTCACGGCGGGCACCGTGGATCCGGGGATCGAGGCGCACTGCGCCCAGCCGGTGGGGTCGGTGTTGTCGCCGTCCACGGTGGCGGCACCCTGCAGCGTGACGTTGCCGGCCGCCGTGATCGCCCCCTTGGGAGTGATCGACGGGTACGCGATCCGCACGTAGGCGCTCGTCTGGCGGCGCGACTCGAGCTTCACCTGGCCCATGTGCGCCTTTCCTTCCGACACCACCCAGAAGCCGTTGTCGCTCAGCCGGGTCACGCTCACCCATGCCGTGTCGCCCTCGGCGACGTAGACCTGGTTATTGTCGATGGATCCCACCGTAAAACCACTCCCGGGCAGGTTGCGCGCGCGGTCCCAGTTCGAGATCTCGCTGTTGAGCCCGAACTCGGAGATGGCGAAGGCGCGCTGCTCGACGAGCGAATTCCGCGTCCCGCGGTACTCCTGCTGCGACGTGAAGAAGACGCCCGAGATGATGATGGCCAGGACCACGATGGCGAAGAGCGCCGTGATGAGCGCCACGCCGCGACGCTCGGCCACGTGGGCCTGCGTGCCTGCTTCGGGGATCGCGACGCCGTTGGGCGGTGCGCTGCTGTACATGGCAGACCTCACTTTGAGTTGCGAATTGCGACGCGCATGACCACGGAATCCTGCAGATCGGCGCCCTTGCGTTCCGTGATCGCGGAGGGGCCGGCGTTGGTGCGCAGGAACACGTCCACGCGTCCCACGTCCTTGGTCTTCGTCAGGTCCGTGATGCGGACCCCGAGCGTGTCGAAGTAGCGAAACTGGAGTCCGCTCTTGGCGCCATCGCCGGAGAGGAACGAGCGGTACGGGCCTGCCAGCGGCTGCAGCCCCTGCCAGTTGCCGCTCAGGTTCTCCTGCATGCCGAGATACCAGTTGCCACTCGTCTCCTGGTAGATCTTGTATCGCACGGGGCGTGCGAAACGGACCACGGCTCCGGTCCGAACGGAATCGGGCAGGGTGTCGTTGAGGATGATCGTCCGCCGCGCCTTGCCGGCGTCGAGGGCGGCGTCCGTGTACGGCGGCCCCACGCACACGTTCGGGTCGTTGTTGGGCGTCGCACCGACCTGGCGTTCCGTCCAGACGTCGTCTTCGGAGCCCTTCGACAGACTGTCGTTGTAGAGGAAGACGTAGTCGCCGGTGACGGGACGGGAGAGAAAGGTGGTCAGCGTGTGTTTCGCGAGGTTCTCGGGTGGAATCGCGAGGAGCTTCTTGTTGCCGGAGAGCGCCCGCTCGCAGATGATCGACGTGCCGATGAACGCCCGGATCTCCATCTCGCTTTCACTCATGGAGAGGATGTCGCCACCCGACGAGGAGATCGACCGCAGCTCGGCGGGGAGCACCGTGGCGCCCATGCGCAGCTCGCGCTTCGCCGCCGCGGTCAGGGTCAGATCCTTGTAGACCTGTTGCTGCTTGGCGAAGACGCGCACCAGCGACGCGCCGATCACCGACAGCAGGAACATGGCGACCAGGAGCTCGGGAAGCGTGACACCGCGCCGACGCAGGGCCGCGCGACGCCCGACGATCAGTCGCGGCATGGGATGATGCTCCGGTAGACGAGAGGATTCTTGCGGCCGGCGAACGTCACGGTATCGATCACGAGCTTGATGTCGTTACCGTCGGAGATGACCCACTTCTCCCGGACGCCCATCGTGACCGCGGTGCCCGTCTGCGGCCCCGACGGCGCGAGATTGCTGCAGTGGATGCTCGCGACGGAGTCGAGGCGCGACTGCACGACCAGCGCCGCGGTGCCCTGGAGCCCGGCCGACTGGAGCTGCTTCGTCATCGTGAAGGAGAAGCCCGCCATGCCGAGCAGTCCGACGCTCAGCAGGAGGATGGCGACCATCAGCTCGACGATCGTCATGCCGCGGCGCGGACGCGTCGTGCGACGTGGACGTCGGGAAGTGCGGAGACAGCGCGAAGTCATAACTTGCATCCTCGTGGCAGGATCTGGCCGGTCTTCATGAAGCACACCGAGTCCTTCCGCGACGCGCTCGTGAGGACGAACTTCAGCGGATACGTGCCCGACGTGGTGACCCAGCCGCGCGGATCGAAGGTCACGGACGGCGTTGGCGACGACACGGTCACCTTGTACAGCGTGTTGAGCGGCTTCAGGTCCACGATCGTGTCCCGCTGACCGCCGGCCGACGTATCGACCGAGACGAGCATGAGGTTGCCCGCGATCGAGAACTGGGCGGGGCGTCCCTTCTGGATCGCCGCGGCCCGCGCGGTCGCGATGGCCGCCTCCACCTCCTTGCGCGCCGCCGCCAGCTTGCTCGCCTCGTTCAGGCCGGAAAAGCGCGGCAGCGTGAACAGCGCCAGGCTGCCCACGATCACGATCACGATGAGCATCTCGGTCAGCGTATACCCCGTGCGCCCCGCGTGCCTCGCGTGACCCGGGCCCTCCAGACGGACGTCGCGCACGAATCACCTCATGGTGCCTAACGGGATGAACGACCGTCGCACCGCCGTCCCGGCGCCTGACCGGGCCCGACCGCGCGTCGCGATCCTCTGAACGACGAGGCCGCACGCCACCCGTAACACCGACCTAAATTCCGCCAGGCTAGCGACTTATGCGTGCCCGCCACATATTGCGGCACACATCCCATAGCTGTCGCTTCCTACCTCACCAACCGATGGCCGATTCCGTGACGGAAACGCTCAAACGCACCCCGCTGCATGCGCAGCACGTCGGGCTGGGCGGCAAAATGGTCCCCTTCGCCGGGTTCGAAATGCCGGTGCAGTATCGGGACGGCATCACCGCCGAGCATCGCGCGGTCCGCGAACGTTGCGGGCTGTTCGACGTCTCGCACATGGGCGAGTTCGTCGTGCGTGGCCCCGGTGCCGTCGATTTCGTGAATTACGTCACCACCAACAACGTCCACGCACTCCATCCCGGACAGATCCAGTACTCCGGCATCCTCAACGAGCGCGGCACGTTCGAGGACGACTGCCTCGTCTACCGTCTCCCCGACGGCATCATGATGGTCGTGAACGCCTCCAACGCGGCGAAGGACTGGGAGCACATCCGGCCCCACGCCGCGCGCTTCGACTGCACGCTGACCGACGTGAGTGACCACACGGCGCTGCTCGCTCTCCAGGGCCCGCTCGCGCCCAGGATCCTCGCGAAGCTGACGAGCGTCGATCTGGACGCGATCGCGTACTATCACTTCACCGCCGGGACCGTGGCCGGCGTGCCCAACGTGATCGTCTCCCGCACCGGCTACACCGGCGAGGATGGCTTCGAGCTGTACCTCGATCCGGATCACGCGGGCACCGTGTGGCACGCGCTCCTCGCCGACCAGAACGTCTCCCCCGCGGGGCTCGGCGCCCGCGACTCGCTGCGCCTCGAGATGGGAATGGCGCTCTACGGCAACGACATCGACGACACCGTCACCCCCTATGAGGCCAACCTCGGCTGGATCGTCAAGCTGCCCAAGGGAGACTTCGTGGGACGCGAAGCGCTCGTCAGGCAGAAGGAGCAGGGCGTCCCGCGGCGGCTGGTCGGCTTCACCTCGCCGGAGCGCATCTTCCCGCGTCACGGCTATCCGGTCCTCCACGCCGGCGCCCCGTCGGGCGTCGTGTGCAGCGGCACCATGAGCCCCAGCCTCGGCATCCCCATCGGAACGTGCTACCTCCCGGCCGGCGCGACCGCCGAAGGGACCGCCTTCGAGATCGAGATCCGCGGGCGTCGCGTTCCCGCCTCGGTCGTGAAGATGCCGTTCTACCGGAAGGGGAGCCACAAGTAGGGCGTGACCCAGTTCGTTAGGCGTCCGGTCCCGTGCGAATCGCGATCCTGACCGTGTCGGACGCGGGAGCCCGGGGTGCGCGCGCCGACACCTCGGGCGACGCCATCGTCGCGTGGGCCGAGGCGCGCGGCGACCGGGTCGTGGCCCGTGCGCTCGTTCCCGACGACACCGCCGATATCGTGCGTCAGCTCCTCGGCTGGTGCGACGACGATGCGGCCGATCTCGTTCTCACCACCGGCGGCACGGGCCTCGCCCCACGCGACGTCACCCCCGAAGCCACCCGCGCCGTCCTCGAGCGCGAGGCCCCCGGCATCCCCGAGCGCCTCCGGAGCCTGTCACTCGAGCGCTTTCCGCGCGCCGCCCTGTCGCGGGGCACGGCCGGCGTCCGCGGTCGGACGCTCCTCGTGAACCTTCCGGGATCCCCGGGCGGCGTGCGCGACGCGCTCGCCGCCCTCGAGCCAATCATCGGGCACGCCACGGCCATCGTCCGCGGCGACGCCACG
>DATIGO010000057.1:0-2842 GCA_035454665.1 Gemmatimonadaceae bacterium
GAGGCGGAACTGGATCCGCTCCGGAGCTTCATCCTCCCCGGGGGCACGCAGAAGGCGGCGGCGCTGCACGTCGCGCGCACGGTGTGCCGTCGCGCTGAGCGGCGTGTGGTGACGCTCTGCCGGAGCGAGGAGATCCCCGAGCTCGTGATTCGCTATCTGAACCGGCTCTCCGACCTCCTGTTCATGCTCGCGCGCGTGGCCAATCGCCGCGCGGGCGCGGGCGAGGTCTCCTGGTGACCGGGCAGCGGCCGGTGCGCGCGGAGCGGCAGACATGACGGGTGCGAGGGAACGCCGCACGATCGATCTGTTCGGGTCGCGCATTCTCGTGGGGGCGGGTCTCCTGGCCGAGGCGGGGCGTGTCTGCGCCGCGCACGCTCCCGCGCACACCTGCGCGGTGGTGACCGACGACCACGTGGCGCCGCACTGGCTCTCCCCGCTGGCGGAGTCGCTGCGCCGCGACGCGCGCGTGGGCCGCGTGATCACGCGGGTGGTGCCCGCCGGCGAACGGAACAAGACGCGCGAGAGCTGGACGGCGCTCACGGACTGGCTGCTGGACGAGGGGTGCGGACGCGATACGACGGTGGTCGCGTTAGGCGGTGGCGTGATCGGCGACCTGGCCGGCTTTGTCGCGGCGACCTTCCTGCGCGGCGTTCCCGTGGTCCAGGTCCCCACCACGCTGCTGGCCATGGTCGACGCGGCCATCGGGGGGAAGACCGGCGTCGACACGCCCGCCGGCAAGAACCTCGTGGGGGCCCTTCACCTCCCGGCGGCGGTGATCGTCGATCCCGACGTCCTCGCCACGCTTCCACCGGCCGTCCTGCGGGAGGGCCTGGCCGAGATGGTGAAACACGGCGCGATCACCGGGCCCGACGCGTTCGAGGAGGCGGCGCGCTTCGCGGCGTCGTGCGCCGTGGCGGCGCGCCGTGGAGGCCGGCCCGCGTGGGATGACGCCGCATCCGCGATCGCGCGCAGCGCGGCGATCAAGGCCGACGTCGTGCGCACGGATCCGCGCGAGTCCGGCCGGCGCCAGATGCTCAATGCGGGCCACACCGTCGCGCACGCGCTCGAGCGCGTGACGCGGTTCACGCTGGCCCACGGCGACGCGGTCGCGATCGGGCTCGTGGCGGAGAGTGTCGCGGGCCAGCTCGCCGGCTGGACGGCCCCCGGCACCGCGGAGCGGCTGCAGGACGTCCTCGCCGCCGCGGGACTGCCCACGGCGATTCCCCGCGACGCCGATCCCGACGCACTGCTGGAGGCGATGCGTGCCGACAAGAAGAACCGGCGCGGGCGCCTCCGGTTCGCGCTGCTGGCGGAGATCGGTCGCATGGGGAGCGACCCGGAGGATCCCTCGGGGGGCTGGACGATCCCGCTCGAGCCGGCCGTGGTGCGGGAAGCCCTGGAGGCCGTGGCCGCACCACCTAACGAGCGGTCCGCGGCCGGGCCGCTGCCTCGCTGACGCCCCCGCCTCGTTCCCCCGCCGCCAGGACCCGCACACACCCGACCGTGTCTCCCGCCGCCGCCCTCGCCGCCGCGCTTGCCGCCGCCCTGGTCCTCGCGGCCGCGGCCGCCTGGCTCCTCAACGTCCCGCTCCCCGCCGTCGCGGCCGGCCTGGCGGTCGCCGCGGCGGCGCTCATCGGGTTGGCCCGGCGGCGAGCCCGGCGGCGCTCGGTCCGTCAGCTCGGCGGACAATAATTCCGGTCCGCCGTATCACATTTTCGCTCTGATGGCACAAGTTGTTGAAACATCACGATATCGCTGCGTATCTGCCAGAAAGGCTTCACATTACGCCGCCGCGGCACAAAAAATGGCTGTTGACGGCCTCAACACCCTCTTGTATCGTGGCCGCCCACTCTGCAGGACCCCGATGCGAGCCTTGCTCGCTGGACTCCCACTGGGAAGGGCGCGTATGCAGCAAGTGACCGAGAGCCGGGCCAAAGGGTTCGTTCGCTCCTCGCCGTCCACCGCCTTCGATCAGTACCTGCACGACATCCAGAAACTCCCCCTCATCACCGATCCCGAAGAAGAGCGCCGCCTGGCGCGGCGCGCACAGAAGGGCGACGAGACCGCGGCCGAGCGACTCGTGACCGCGAACCTGCGCTTCGTGATCTCCTACGTGAAGAAGTACCAGGGGCACGGGCTCGACCTGAGCGAGCTCGTCGCGATCGGCAACGAAGGACTCCTCAAGGCCGTGCGCAAGTTCGATCCCGACCAGGGCGTGAAGTTCATCTCCTACGCCGTGTGGTGGGTGCGCCAGGCGGTCCTCAAGGCGCTCGCGGAGCAGACCCGCTCCGTCCGCATCCCCCTCAATCAGAACTCGCAGCTCATCCGGCTCTCGCGCGCGGAGACGATCCTCTCCCAGGTGCTCAAGCGCGATCCGACCGACGACGAGATCAGCCGCCTCCTCGAGGAACCCGTCGAACAGGTGCGCTCGGCGCGCCAGATGACGTCGACCGAGATCTCCCTCGACGCCCCCATCGACCGCGGCGACCGCGACGCCGCCACGTTAGGCGAGCGCTTCAGCGGCATCGAGAGCGTCGACATCGAGGAGCGCACCGACTTCAACCTGATGCGCGAGTTCATCGACCGCGTCTTCACCAAGTACCTCTCGCCGCGCGAGCGGAAGATCCTCTATCTGTACTACGGCCTCGAGGAAGGCTCCGAGGCCATGACGCTGGAGCGCATCGGCGCGCTCATGGGCGTCACCCGCGAACGCATCCGGCAGATCCGCGAACGCGCCTTCGAGAAGCTCCGCGAATCCCCGGACGGCCGCGCCCTCGCCTCCTTCTGGTCGGCGGCCTGACGGCGCTCCGGCCGGTACGGCGCCCGCGGCCCCGGACCCCGA
>DATIGO010000058.1:0-2840 GCA_035454665.1 Gemmatimonadaceae bacterium
GGCACCTCGCATCTATGAGCTCGCCGTCACCCTGAGCGACGTGGAGCCGGCCGTCTGGCGCCGGCTCCGGGTCTCGTCTGGGGCGACGCTCTCGCGGGCCGCGCGGATCATCGCGATCTCGCTGGGGTGGCCGCCGGGTCGGCCGTACGCCTTCCACGTGGGTGGGCTGGAGTACGCCCGCGAGGCACCGGGGGCCGATCGGGGGGACGGGACGGCCGAGTCGGGGCAGCCGGAGGAGGTGCGGTTGCGGCAGGTCCTCCCCGACGCGGGAACCGAGCTCGAGTTCGAGTACGGGAACGGCCGTCCATGGCACCTGCAGGTACGGCTGGAGCGCCTCCTCCCGCCTAACGACGATGTGCTGACGCCGTGGTGCGAGGCCGGCGGCGGCGCGGCCCCGCCGGTGGACGCGGGGGGACCCTGGGCCTGGGAGGAGCGGCGCACCGCGGGCCTCGCCGAGGACGTGAGCCCGATCGCACCGGGATTCAACCGGGATGCGGTGAATGCGGAGTACGCGGATGAGCGACGCGGACGGCGGGGGTGAACCCATGCGCATCGTCTCCCTCTGCCCCTCGCTGACCGAGCTCGTCTTCGACCTCGGGTCGGGCGACGAGCTCGTGGGGCGCACGCGATTCTGCATCCATCCGGCCGACCGCGTGGGGCGCATCGAACGCGTGGGCGGCACGAAGAACCCGAAGATCCAGCGCATCATCGAGCTCGCCCCCGACCTCGTCCTCATGAACGAGGAGGAAAACCGGATCGAGGACGCCGACGCGCTGCGGGCGGCGGGGCTCACCGTGCACGCCTCGATGCCGCGCACGGCCGAGGAGACGGCGGCGATGGTACGGTCGATCGGCGGCACGATCGAGCGGCGCGCCGCCGCGGAGGCGATCGCGCAGGACATCGAGGCTCGGGCGGCGCGCGTGCGCGCGGCGGCCGCGGCACGTCCCCCGATCACCTACGCCTATCTCATCTGGCGCGACCCCTGGATGACGGTGAGCGACGACACCTTCGTCAGCGGCCTCCTCGCGCTCCCGGGTGGGCGGAACGTCTTCGGCGGCAGCGAGAGCCGCTATCCCACGATCTCGCCTGACGAGTTGCGCGCGGCCGATCCTTCGCTGGTGCTGCTCTCGAGCGAGCCGTTTCCGTTCCGCGAGATCCATGCGGAGGAGCTGGCGTCGCTGGCGGGCATGGCGCGCGAGCGCATCCACCTCGTGGACGGCGAGCTGCTCTCCTGGCACGGGTCGCGCACGCCCCGCGGCATCGACTACGCAGAAGCGGTCCTCACCGGCGCCGGGGAACCGTGAGCACCCGGATCGCCGTGAGCTCGCTGGGGCTTCAGGTGGTCGCCGTGCTCGCGGCACTGCCGCCGATGCAGGGCGCCGCGGCCCAGCAGGGTGCGGCCGACACGGTCCGCTACACGGTCACCTTCGACGCCGCGGAGCCGCGTCTGGTGGCGGTGACCCTGGGTTGGATCCTCCGCTCTCCCACCCTGGAGATCGACGCGGAGGCGTCGACGAGTGGCAGCCCTTCAGGCGGCCGGTTCGTGAACGACCTGCGGATCGAGACCGCCGCCGGCACGGCAGTGGCGGCGGCGCGGGAGGCGCCGGGGCGCTGGCGGGTCGATGCCCGCCCCGGGACACGCCTCCGCGCGCGATATCGCCTCCGGATCGACCATGCGGCGCTGCGGGTCACGGGGAGCCCGGTCTACGACTGGGGGCGGACCATCGCCGAGGTGGCGTGGACGACGCGCGAGCTCGCCTTCGTGACGGGGCGGATGCTGTTCCTGACGCCGACCGGGATGACGCGCGCGGAGGCGGTCGTGCAGTCGCCCCCCGGGTGGCGCACGGTGTCGAGCTGGGGCGTTTCGGAGGGCGGCCGGCTGTCCCTTCGCGCGTCGCGCGACGAGCTGCGTGAGGGGTTCGTGGCCGCCGGCCGGCTCGAGCTCTCGCGCCACGTGGCCGGATCGCTCGCCCTCGTGGTCGCCACCCCCTCGGCGATGCCGTCGCGCGACCGCCGGGAGATCCGGCGTGTCGCCGGATCATCGTTAGGTCGGTTCGTGCGCCTGATGGGGGGCGCACCGCGCGCGTCGCTGGGGATGCCTTATCGCGAGGTCGTGCTGCTCACCGCCGCGGCGCCGGCTCTCGAACTCGCGGGGGGCGGCCTGGCGTGGAAGGACATCGTCCTCCTCGCGCCGCCGGGAGACGAGCCCTGGGGCCCGCGCGCGCTCGCCGCCGTGGCGCACGAGCTGTTCCACCTCTGGAACGCGCGCGCCTTCCGCTACCGCACGCCGCGCGAGGGGTGGTTCTCCGAGGGCGTCACCGAGTACCTCGCTCTCCGCGCCCTGCTCGACGAGGGGGTGATCGGGGACGACGGGTATCGCGACCTCATGGACGGCGCCTTCGACCGGTATCGGCACGACTCCTGGATCGGCGAGAACAGCATTCTGCGCGCGGGCGACCTGAAGTTCGCGCACCGCGGCCTGGTCCACGACGGCGGACTGCTCGTCGCGGCGTGCATCGATGCCGACATGCGCCGCGCCACGAACGGCGCGAGAGCGCTGGACGATGTGCTGCGGGCGATGTTCCAGCGCTTCGACGCCGGAGAGCGCACGTACGACACCGGTGACGTCTTCGATCTCGTGAGCGAGCTGGCCGGCGACGCGGTCGCGCGTCCGCTCCAGCGCATGGTCGACGGCACGGCCTCACTCGGCCTCTGGCGCTGCGCTACCGAGCGGCCGACGCGCTAGGCGCAGCGGGCGTGGGCCGGGGTCCGGGACCAGACGGCAATGCCCCCGATCTCCGGGCCCGCGAGGGCGCCTGGTCGGACACAGTGACGCGGTC
>DATIGO010000059.1:0-7477 GCA_035454665.1 Gemmatimonadaceae bacterium
CGTCGAAAGTCAACGTCACGAACCGACTTGCGTGTCACGCGCGGACGCACGCCGCGCTCATACCGGCCACGCGAGCGGCGCGGCCACCCCCGACCGGATCACCGCGATCATCGGGATCAGCGATCGCATCGCACGCCCACGGTGACTCACCTCCTCCTTCTCCTCGCGCGTCGCCTCACCAAACGTCCTCCCCAACTCCACGGACTCGAAGAACGGATCGTACCCGAACCCCTCCGCGCCGCGCGCCACGTGCATGACGACGCCCTCGGTCACGCCGCAGGCGGTGACTCCCCAGGTGCCGTCGGCGTACGCCGCGACGCAAACGTACCGTGCGCGGCGGTTCGTCGCGCGCGCGAGCAGTCTCACCAACCGTTCATTGTTCGCGTCATCCAGCGCCTGTCCCGCCAGATCCCGGCGGCCGGACCACCGCTTGCTGTGCACGCCAGGGGCGCCCGCGAGGGCCTCCACCTCGAGTCCCGAGTCGTCGGCCACCACCGAGTAGCCCGACAGTCGCTGGAAGTAACGCGCCTTGGCGAGCGCGTTCTCCTCGAAGGTCTCGAAGCGTTCCACCTCCGCCTCGGCCGCGGTCTCGGCGATCCCCGCCTCCTGAAGGTCGATCACCGGGAGCCCGGCCCGCTCGAAGATCGGCCGCAGTTCCCGGAGCTTCCCCTCGCTCCGCGTCGCGAGAAGGATCGGCAGGGACGGTGCGCCGCGCGGAGGGGATTCCGTGGTCACGCGCCTAACGCCTCCAGTTGCGCGCGGTCGAGCGCGCGGATCCCGGCACCGGCGAGGCGCAGCAGTGCGTCGAGCTGTTCCCGGTCGAACGTTCCGCGCTCGCCCGTGCCCTGCACTTCCACGAAGCGTCCCCCGGCATCGCTGCTCATCACCACGTTCATGTCGACCGCCGCCCGGACGTCCTCCTCGTAGTCGAGATCGAGGCACGCCACGCCATCGACGATCCCCACGCTCACCGCGGCCACGCGGCGCCGCACGGGCGAGGCCGCGATGCGACCGCGCCGCACGAGCCAGTCGAATGCGTCGACGACGGCCACGCAGGCCCCGGTGATCGCGGCGGTGCGCGTTCCGCCGTCCGCGTCGAGCACATCGCAGTCGACCTTGAGCGTGAACTCCCCGATCCGGAAGTCGTCGAGCATGGCCCGCACGCTGCGACCGATCAGCCGCTGGATCTCCTGCGTGCGTCCGCCGAGCTGGGCCCGCTCGCGCGGCGTGCGCGTGCGCGTGGCTCGCGGGAGCATGGCATACTCCGCCGTGAGCCAGCCCTCGCCACTGCCCTTCCGCCAGGCGGGAACGCCCTCCTCGACGGTGACGGCGCACAAGACCCGCGTCTCGCCGAACGCCACGAGACAGGAGCCCTCCGCGTTCCGCACGGCCCCGCGCTCGAGCCGCACGGGACGGAGCGATTCCGGCACGCGATCACGCCGGGCCATGGTCACCGCCGCCGCCGCCCCTCAACGTGTCGACCGTCGCGGTCGTGGAGTGCCCCGGCGTGAGGGGGATGATCACGACCTCGCCGCCGCGCGCGAGGACGTCGCGCGCGCCGACCACCTGCTCCACGGAGTAGTCGCCCCCCTTCACGATGACGTCCGGCTGCACGGCGCGCACGAGCTCGAGCGGCGTGGCCTCCTCGAAGAGCACGACCGCATCGACGGCCTCGAGCGCCGCGAGGACGAAGGCGCGGTCGTGCTCGTTCCGGATCGGCCGCGCGGGTCCCTTGAGCCGGCGCACGGAGTCGTCGCTGTTGACGCCCACGAGCAGGGCATCGCCGTGCCGCCTTGCCCCGATGAGCACGTCGACGTGCCCGGGGTGCAACAGGTCGAAGACGCCGTTGGTGAAGACGACGCGACCGCTGCGTGAGGCGCGCCAGCGCGCGGCCTCGGCGCGGGTCATGATCTTGCGCCGTGGATCCAGCGCCCCGGGCACGCTCAAAACGTGCGCTCGATGCGAGGCGTGAACCGGAACTCGCGGACGAAGAGGGGCAGCTCCACGAGCTCCGCGTAACTCGACGTGATGGTGATGGAATTCCGGGTGCGCTGGATCGACACGCGGCCGGCGTCCTCGGGGAGTCCCAGGGAGTCGGCGGTGGCGCGGAGCCGGTTGCGAATGGCGCTGTCCGGACGCACGTCGGCGAACCGGGCCTCCTGCTGCATCGCGTCGCGAATGCGATAGTATCGCAGGAACACCTCGCCGATGTTCACGCCGAAGTAGATCGCCGTCACGAGGACGAGGGCCCCGAGCAGGCAGCCCAGCCGACCGGCACCGCGCCGGGCGGTCACCACTGGGACTGCGCCCCTTCGATGATCTCATTGATGAGGCGCTCGATCGCCTGGCGGCGCCCTTCCCCTTCGGCGCGCTCCGCGTACTCGCCCTCCGCGGTGAGGCCCTGGCGCCGAAAGATGGCGCGTCCGGAGGAGGGATCGAACACCTCTACGTCGATCGCGATCTGGACGCGGCGCCGGGCGGTGGTCGCGCGGGCGGGATCGGCGCTGAAGCCCACGGGGACGTCTGGCTCGTAGCGGGTGATCTTGCCGCTCACGATCGCGTTGGCGCGCCCCTCGGGCGCCTCGCGCAGCCCGAGGCGGGTACGGAACGCCTCCCGCAGCTCGCGGTGGAGCTCGTTCGGAATCTCGGGATTGGCGGTCTCGTTGTCGAACGGGAGGACCGCGACGCTCTTGATGTTCCCGGGAAGCCCGCTGCCGCCGGAAAAGCTGTACAGGCACGCGCCGAGCAGCCCCAACGGGAGCAGCACGACGAGCGTGAACAACAGCCTACCGGCGCCAGATCGTCGCATTGAATGCCGATTCCCTGATTCGATTCTGCACGGACAGCGTGAGGGTTCGCGCGGCCCCTGGCTGCCTGTAAAGTATGCGCGTCGAGTCCGTTCGCTCCACTGTCTCCTCGATCCGGCCGTCCGCGATGCGCTCCGCGCGAACGACCCCTTCCCGCCCGTAGGCGAGGCGCCAGGTCGGGTCCGGCCCGATTTCGGCACGCAGGGTATCGCCGTCCACCCGTACGACGGTGTCACGCCCGGACATGGTAACGCGCCCCAGGGCCGCCCAGAGCAGGGGGACGGGTGGGACGTAGCGTTCGGCCCCTTCCTGGGCGCCGAGCGACAGCGAGTCGCCGATGAGGATCACGAAGCCGGCACTCGTGCCGTTGTCGAGGAAGAGGTCGAGGCGGAGGCTGTCGGGGGTGGCGACCCGCGCCACGCCGTCGCCCCGCGCCGAGAAGACGCGCTCGCGGTACTGCCAGCGGAAGATCAGTCGCCAGTGCCCCGGCGCGAGCTCCGACGGCGGGAGGCCACGCGTCGTGGGGACGCCAAGGAGCGGGCCGGCCATGGGCGCCCGGGCACAGGCGGCGACCAGGAACGCCACGGCGCCGAGCCTAACGATCGACACCAGCAGCCAGGCGCGCACGGACGTCCGCGGGAATGGTCGTGGCGCGGCCGTCCCGGTCGAGGGCGACCAGCGTAGTGCTGGCGGAGGCGAGACGCCGGCCGCTCTCCGCGTGCCGGACGACGTAGTCGAACACGAGCGCGCGGGAGCCGATGCGCTCCAGGGTGGTTTCCACGCGGATCATGTCGTCGTAGCGAGCCGGGGCATGATAGCGGATGGTCGCCTCCGCCACGGCGAGGGCCTGGCCGCGACGTTCCATCTCCGCGTAGGGAAGGCCCCGCTTCCGGATGTATTCGGTGCGACCCATTTCACACCACACGAGGTATTCCGCGTGGTACACGACGCCCATCTGATCCGTTTCGCCGTAACGGACGCGGAACTCGAGGGCGTCGACCGGATCGTCCACGGGGCGCGAAGATGGCCCTGCCCTCCAGATTTGTAAAGAGACCAGGCTGCTGGTAAACTGTTCGCCGTGCTCCGCGTTCCGTGCTACGTCATGTCCGACGCGCACCTCGGCGTCACGCCCCCCGCGGTCGAACGCAACCTCCTGCGCTTCATCGAGCAGCTCCACGGGCGCGCCGGGTCCCTCGTGATCAACGGGGACCTCTTCGACTTCTGGTTCGGGTGGCGCCGCGTGATACCGCGCGCGGGATTCCGCGTTCTCGCCGCCCTCGCCGATGCCCGCGAACGCGGCCTGCCCATCGTCTGGCTGGCGGGGAATCACGACTGCTGGGGAGGCGAGGTGCTGCGTGAGGAGGTGGGCGTCGACTATCACCTCGGCGAGTGGCGCGGGGAGATCGGGCCGTGGCGCGTGCGGATCTCGCACGGGGACGGCCTGCGGGACCGGGAGGACCGGGCGTACCGGTGGCTGCGCGGCGTGCTCCGCCATCCGCTCGCGATCCGGGCGTTCCGCTGGATCCACCCCGACATCGCGACGCGCGTGGCGTTAGGCAGCTCGCACGCCAGCCGGACGTACCGGGCGCGCGACAACGGCGAGGGACTCCGTCAGGTGGCGCGCCGCGACCTCGCCGCGAGCCCGGACCTCGATCTGTTGATCTTCGCGCACTCGCACGTACCGGCGCTGGAGCGGATGCCCGGAGCGGGGGTCTACGGCAACGCGGGGACCTGGATGGACGACACGACCTACCTCCGCATCGACGGCGCCGGGGTCGAGTTGCTGCGCTGGGTGCCCCCGGGTCGGGATGATCTCCTGGTGCGCATTCCCAGGGCCGAGGCGGTCTCCGAGCGCCTCACCAGTGCACGGTGACGCCGATCCCCACGCCGGATGGGCGCGCGCGCAGCCCGACGCGCGCGGGCACGTCCCAAAGCAGCGACGATACGAGCGCGTCGATGCCGGCAAAGAGGTGGTTGAAGATCAGGATCGCGATCCAGTCCTCGACGTGGGTCTGGCGGGCGCGCACACGCTCGGTGGAATAGCGGCTGCGGACCGAGTCCGCCGCGACGAAGGCGCCGTTCTGGTCGCGGATCGGCGCGCCGTTCGCATCGAGTTGGTACCCGCCGACGACCGCGTACTCCTGCTGCGCCTTCGCGACGCGCACGTCGTTCGAACTCTTGGCCAGCATGGCGATCGAGAGCGCTTCCACCCCGAAGTACAGCGTGCCGGCCATGTGGCGCTCGAGACGTGCCTGGCCCAGGCCGGGCAGCAGGAACGAGTAGAGGAAGGCGCGTCCCGGGGAGAGCGGAGGACGCAGGGAGTCGGGCACCTCACGCCGTGCAACGCCCTGCGCCGCGCGCGCGGGCCCGCGTGTCGTGTCGGTCGTGACCTGCGCGAGCGCCGGCGCCCCCGTGGCGAGCATCAGGACGAGCGCGTACCGCGCCGGCCGCCGCATGCGCGGGCGGCCGGCGGCGGCGGAGAGGAATTGGTGTCGCGCGGTTCTCGAAGGTCGCGGTTCCGGCATCGGCGAGGTCCCTGGTAGCGGGCGGGCCCAGCCGGACGTCGGGATCCGGAGGCCCGTGCAGCGTGCTGGCGGGAGCGTATGGGAATCGAACCCACCCAACCCGACGCAGTCAGGTCACAATCGTTTTGAAGACGACGGAGGCCACCAGACCCCGTACGCCCCCGTGGCGCGCCACATCCGGTGCCACCGACATCATGCCAGCACGACCGCCCGCGGACCGCGCGGACGAACCGTTCCGATCACCGCCGCGCCGGGCACGGCGGAAAGATACTCCGAGACGCGATCGTCAGGCACGGCGACCAGCAGACCGCCGGAGGTCTGCGGGTCGATCAGGACGTCGCGCACGAAACCCGTAGCGGCGCCCCAATCGACCAGGTCGCGCAGGTACTCCTCATTGCGCTCCGCACCACCGGGCCGTGCGCCGGCCTCCCAGGCCTCCCGGGCGATGGGGAGCGCGGGCACGGAATCCGCCGTGATCTCGAGGGTGACCCGGCTGGCGCGCGCGACGTGCGAAGCATGCCCCAGGAGCCCGAAACCGGTGACGTCCGTCGCGCAGCGCGCGCCGACCGCGAGCGCGGCGCGGGACGCGGAGGCATTCAGCGCGCGCATGCTGTCGATCGTGGCGGCCGCCTGCGTGCGGTCGACCAGGCCGCGCTTGAGGGCGGTGGTGACGAATCCCGTCCCGAGCGGCTTGGTGAGCACCAGGGTACTTCCCGGACGTGCCGCAGCGTTGGTGAGCATGCGCTCCGGATCGATGCGACCCGTGACGGCCAGGCCGTACTTCACCTCGTCGTCGATGATGGAGTGGCCCCCGATGACGCTGGCTCCCGCTTCGTGCACCTTCTCCTGGCCGCCGCGCAGGATCGCGGTGAGCACCTCGAGTGGCAACGCGCTGGTGGGGAAGCCGACGATGCTCAGCGCCGTGAGCGGCTCGCCGCCCATCGCATAGACGTCGGAGAGCGCGTTGGCGGCCGCCACCTGGCCGAACTCGAACGGATCGTCGACAATTGGCGCGAAGAAGTCGACCGTCTGGACAATGGCCAGGTCCGGGGACAGCCGGAAGACCCCGGCATCGTCGAAGCTCTCGTGGCCCACGAGGATGCGGTCGTCCCGGCGCGCAGGGAGCGGCGCGAGCGCTTTCGTCAGGTCTCCCGGACCCATCTTGGACGCTCAACCCGCGCAGCGCGCGAACTGCGTCAGCCGGAAGATCTGCTCGCGTGAGTTCGTCATGGACGGCTTCCCGGTCCGGAGGTCGGCGGGTGAAGTGTACAGCATTGACCCCCGGCGCGCCGGTCGTCAGCCGACCTTCACGATCGCTTCGATCTCGACGAGCACGCCCTTCGGGAGCGCGGACACCTGCACGGTCGATCGGGCCGGACGGGCCTCACCGAGGACCCGCGCGTAGACCTCGTTCACCCGCGGGAAGTCGCCCATGTCGGTGAGGAAGACCGTCGTCTTGACGACGTCGCTCCAGCGCGCCCCCGCGGCCTCGAGGATCGCCGCGAGGTTGGCCAGGACCCGCTCGGTCTGCGCCACGACGTCGCCGGGTACGACGGCGCCCGACGCGGGATCGAGCGCGACCTGGCCCGCCGTGAAGAGGAATCCGCCCGCCACGATTCCCTGCGAGTACGGCCCGATGGCCGCGGGAGCCCGATCCGTTTGAATGGCTCGTGTCGTCATGCGCGTTCCCGTCGATTCACTGGTGCCCGCCGGCAGCTAGGAAAGACCAACGATGCTGCCGTCGGGACGTACGCTCATCCGTTCGGCGGCGGGCTCCCTGGGAAGCCCGGGCATCGTCATGATGTCGCCGCATTGCGCCACCACGAAGCCGGCGCCCGCGGCGGGATACACCTCGTTCACCGTTATGCGGAAGCCCGTGGGCCGACCGAGCTTCGTGGCATCATCGGTCAGCGAGTACTGGGTCTTCGCCATGCAGATGGGTGTCTTCGCCAACCCGACGGACTGGAGATAGTCGATGCTGCGGTCGGCCTTGGGCGAGAAGTCCACCCCGTCGGCACCATATACCCTGCGGGCGATCGTGTCGACCTTGTCCCGGATGGGGAGCGCGGCGTCATACAGGGGCGCGTAGCAGGAGCCGCCTTCCGCGAGCAGCGCCATCACCTCGCGCGCGAGCTCCTCGCCTCC
>DATIGO010000060.1:0-15088 GCA_035454665.1 Gemmatimonadaceae bacterium
CGCTCACGACAGCCCAGGCACCCACGCCGCCCGCGATCGCGCCGATCCCCGCCACGGGCACGATCCACCGCGCGCTCCGCTTGATCGCCTCGCGCAGATCGCCGTAGACCGTCACCTCGCACGCCGGCCGGTCTCCCTTCAGACGGTGCAGGGTTACCCGGAGCTGCCGCTCACCTAACGATCCGAGGACCATCCGGAAGGTCGTGAACGAGCCTCCGCCCCCCACCGGCGCATCGAGCGACGGAATGTCGAACACCATCACGCCGCCGTCGAGCGGGTGCGCCCCCACTGTCTCGCGCAGCCTGAGCTCCCAGGGATACTCCTGGAACACGGCGCCGATGGCGGTCAGCACCTCCCGCGGCGATCCCGCGATCACCCGCGACACCGACACGCTCGCGTCCCGTGAGTGCAGCAGCCGCCGCGAGTAACGCTGCTCGATGGGGCTCAGGTCGGTCGGGGCGGACGTCCTCGCCTCGCCGCGCAGCTCCGACTGCTCGGCGACCGCAAGCGCCACGTACTCCGGTCCAATGCCCGCCTCGACGGCGGCCGTGGTCACCTGGTCGAGCCGGAATCCGTCTCCGGTAGAGGGGTCGCGCCGGAGCCGCTCCGACGGATTCGTCAGGCGCCGCTGGAGCCGCTGCGATGCCTCGGCCTGGAGCTGCGCGGCCCGGCGCCAGATCGCCGCCGCCTGCTCCTCCGTCACCGACTCGGTCGACGCCGCGCCCGGCGCCGCCGACGCGCGCCAGTCGCTCGGATTCCCGAGCGCCTCCGCGAATTCCACGCACGACGCGAACCGGTCGTCGGGACGCTTCTCGAGGCAGCGATCCACCAGCTCGGCCAGGCGTTCCGGGACGTGCGGCGCCACCTCGCGCAGCCGCGGCGGATCGTGCGCCGCGTGCGCCATCAGCACCGCCGACGCCGTCTCCGCCTCGAACGGAAGCCGCCCCGAAAGCAGGAGATAGGCCACGACACCCAGCGCGTACAGGTCGCTGCGGCCATCCACGACATCGTCGGCGATCTGCTCGGGACTCATGTAGTGCGCCGTTCCGAGCACGTACCCTTCGTCCGTGATCGGCGTGGCGCGCAGGTCGCGCGCGATGCCGAAGTCCGTCACCAGCGCGCGGTTGGAGCCCCGCTCGATCATGATGTTCTCGGGCTTCACGTCCCGGTGGATCACGCCGCGCGTGTGCGCATAGGCGAGCGCCCACGCCACATCGCGCAGGATCGGCACGGCCTCGGCGGGCGGCAGCGCGGCCCGCTCGCGGATCCGGTCGCCGAGCGATTCACCCTCGATGAGGGCCATCACGAAGAAGGCACACCCCTGCGCCTCGTCGGCGCGGTAGATCGGGACGACGTTGGGGTGCGAGAGCTGCGCGGCCGTGCGGGCCTCGCGCAGGAAACGCTCGCGCGTGGGCTCGTCCGCATGATCGTGGGGCGGCAGGATCTTGATGGCGACCGGCCGGTCGAGGCGCACGTCGCGCGCCGCGAACACGATCCCCATCCCACCGCGTCCCAGCTCGCGCTCCAGCTCGTAGTCCGGCGCCAGCGCCGAGCGCAGCACGGCCAACCCGTCGGCGGCCTTCGGCGCCTCGGCGGGGCGCGCGGGAGAAGCGGCGGAAGCGGGGAGCGCAGAGGTCATGCGGAGACGATGGGGTCGCCCTGGAAAGATATCATGTCGAGGGCTCCGGTCGCGCCCGCCGTGCGTGCCCCTGCGCGAGCCGGGCCGCCACGATCTCCGCGTCCCGGCGGATGTTCGTGAGGCCCCCCGTGACGTCGTAGTTGTGTCCCACGAAGTAGAGGCCCGGCTGGTCCGCGCTCGCCACGCGATCCGACCGCAGCGCGAATCCCCGCTGGTCCCGCCGAACCAGGGTGCCTAACGCGTCTATCGCCGGCAGGAACCCCGTCGCGAAGATCACGACCTCGAAGTCGGCGAGCTCGCCGTCGGCGAAGCGCACCCCGGTGGAGGTGAACGCGCCGATGGAGCCGACCTTTACCCGGACGAGCCCCAGTCGGATCGCGTCGACCAGGTGAAAGCCGATCAGAGGAATCGCGTCGAGGGTGCTCCAGGGGGGCCGCGGCAGCACCGGCGGGCCACGGCGCCGCTCCGACATCACCCGGACACGCTCCGTGACCCACGCGCGGGCAGCGCGCGGCAGCCCCCGCAGCACGTACGCCAGGTACTGGATCGGGATGCCGGCGATGTCGCGCGGCACCACGTTCGCGCCGCTGCGGACCACGACGGTCACCTTGACCCCGGCGCGGGCAAGCTCGCTCCCGATCTCCCCTCCCGAGTTTCCCACCCCGACGACCAGAACACGCTTGCCCAGGAAGGGCCCGGGCCGCCGATACTCGACGGAGTGGAGTACCTCCCCCCCGAACAACTCGCGACCCGGAATCGAGGGCATCACGGGCTTGGCCATGATCCCCGTGGCCATCACGAGAGAACGGGTCCGGAGATCCGTGCCGTTGGCCCGCGCGAGCCAGTCATCCCCATCACGCCGTACCTCGCGCACGTCGAGCCCGGTCTCCACCCGGAGAGCGAAGTGCGTGGCGTAGCTCCGCAAATACGACAGAAAGTCGGCGCGCGACGGAAAGATCGGCGTGCCGCCGGGATACGGCTGTCCCGGTAGCGTGGACATGTGCCTCCCCGTGTGCAGCGTGAGCGAGTCGTAGGTGTTCTCCCACGAGTACGCCAGCGTGGGGCCCCGCTCGACCAGCCGGTACGGCACGCCGCGCCGCGTGAGCCCGGCGGCGGTTGCGAGCCCTGCCGGCCCGGCGCCGATGATGAGAACCGAGTCTGCCATGCCGCGGATATTATCGACCTGAACCCGACACGCCACGCCGGCGTCCCCGCCGTCCCGCCGCTCCCCCCGGTAAACCCTTCGCTCTCTCTTGTTGTCATTCTACAGGACGAGTAATCTCCTGTAGCCAAACTCCAGGAAGCCATGAGCGATACCCGCGAAGTCGTCCAGGGCACCCTCGACCTCCTCGTCCTCGCCTCCCTGCGCGCGGGGCGGATGCACGGCTGGGGGATCTCACAGCGGATCCGGCAGCAGTCGCGGGAGGCCGTGCTCGTCACCACGGGCTCCCTCTACCCGGCGCTGCACCGACTCGAGCAGCGCCGCCTCATCCGCGCCGAGTGGCGTCCCAGTGAGAACAACCGTCGGGCCCGGTATTACGAGCTCACGGCGAAGGGATATCGCGCCCTCGGCGAGGAACTGGAATGGTGGGAACGCTTCGTCGCAGGAGTCGCGGGGGTCACCGGCGCGGCCGGCGCGGCAACTGGATCGGCCTGAGGAGGAGTCATGGAGCACGGGAATCGGTCGGTGTGGAGGTCGCTCGTGGCGATCGTCACGCGACGCAAGGTCGACCGCGATCTCGAAGAGGAGCTGCGCGACCATCTCGAGCGCGACGTCGCGTGGCGCGTTCGCGCCGGCGTCGATCCCGCGGAGGCGCGCCGACTGGCCATGGCCGATCTGGGCGGCGTGGTTCGCACGCGGGAGGAAGTGCGCGACGTGCACGGCATCACGCGCCTCGAGGACCTCGCCCGGGACGTGCGCTTCGCCTTCCGTCGCCTGCGGCGCGACCCCAGGCACGCGCTGCTCGCGACGCTCACCCTCGGCATCGGCATCGGCGCGGCGACCGCGGTGTTCAGCGCGGTGGACGGCGTGCTGCTCAAACCCCTCCCTTTCCGTTCGCCCGACGAGCTGGTCATGGTCTGGCATACCAAGCCCAGGGAGGGACTGGAGCGTCTGGACCTGGCGCCGGGCACGTTCCTGGACCTGCAGGAGCGAGCGCGCGACGTGGTGCGGCTCGCCGCTTCGAATCCGTGGGGGCTCAACTTCACCTCCCCGGGGATCACCGAGCACCTCGAGGCATGGCAGCTCACCGAGGGGTTCCTCGAACTGGTGGGTGTGGCGCCGCACCTTGGCCGGGCCTTCGAGCCACGGGACTTCCAGACCGGAGCGGCGCCCGTGGTGCTGCTGGATCATGGCTTCTGGCAGCGGCGCTTTGGCGGCGATGCGGGCATCATCGGCCGGCAGCTCAGGCTCGATGGCAATGCGGTCACGGTGATCGGGGTGATGCCGCCTGGCTTCGCGCTCCCCGTGGCCACGAATCTCTGGACCCCATGGATCTGGAGCGACGATCAGCGCAACGACCGGTTCGCCTCGTACATCCGGGTCTACGGCCGGCTCCAGCCGGGCGCGACGCTCGAAGGGGCGCGCGTGACGATGGCGACGATCGCGGTGCAGCTCGCGGCGGAGCACCCCCGTTCGAACACGGGCGTGGGCCTCGCGGTCGAGCGGCTCGAGGACTACGTGGTGGGGTCGCGCCGCCCGCTGCTGTGGACGCTCCTTGGCGCGGCGGCGATCCTCGTCCTGGTGACGCTCGCGAACGTGGGGGCGCTCCAGCTCACGCGGCTCGGACGCCAGCGACGGGAGGCTGCCGTCCGTGCAGCGTTGGGCGCGAGCGGGTCGCAGCTCGTCCGGCCGCTGGTCGCGGAGGCCCTGGTGCTCGCCGCACTGGGCGGTGCCCTGGGGCTGGCGCTCGGCTGGGCCGGCGTCCGCGCGCTCCTGGCGCTCGGCCCGCAGGACCTGCCGCGGCTGAGCGAGATCCAGGTCGACTGGCGCGCGGCCATGGCGGCCGCGGTGCTCTGTCTCCTGGCCACCGTCGCGCTCGCGATGCCGTCGGTGCTGCGCCTCGCGCGCGAACGGGCGAGCGCGGGACGCACCGTGGCGGGCAGCCGGCACGCCTCGCGGACACGCCGCGTGGCCGTGAGTGCGCAGCTCGCGCTGGGGTTGCTCCTCCTCATCGGCACGACGCTCCTCGTCCGCAGCTTCCTGCTCGTCCTCTCGGCCGACCGCGGGTACCGTACGGAGGGCGTGCTCTCATTCACCACGTGGGTCTATGAGGAGTATCCCGACGCGCCGCGTCGGCTCGCGTTCGTCACCACCGTGTTCGAGCGGCTCGGGGCACTCCCCGGGGTCCGGGCGGTGTCGATGGGCTCGTCCCTCCCGCTGGCGGAGGGGATCACAGGCGAAGAAGCCGACATCATTCCCTCGGGCACCGCGCAGGTGCCGGGGGAGGAGCGCACCGCCCGCGGCGCCGTGGTCTGGCCGACGTACTTCGAGACGCTGGGCATGCGCCTCCTGCGCGGCCGCGCGCTGGAACGCACCGACGACGGGCGCGGGGCGATGGTCGTGGTGGTCAATGAGGCCTTCGTCCGGCGGTTCTATCCGGGCGAGGACCCCATCGGGCGCACGGTGAGCGTGGGCCTCATGGGGCGCGCGATCCCGCGCACGATCGTGGGTGTGGTGGGCGACACGCGCCATGTGCGGCTCGACGCGCCGCCCGAGCCCGCGGTTTACATCCCGTGGCCCCAGATGCCGCTCGCCTCGCTCACGTTCGTGCTGCGCACCGACGGCGATCCGGCGAGCCTGGCAGCCGCAGTCACCCAGGCGATGTTCGAGATCGACCCGCGGGTCGGGGTGGCGCGCGTGGCAACGCTCGAGGGGCTCGTGGATCAGCGCCTCCGTGAGCGACGCTTCATGCTTACCCTGCTCGGCGCGTTCGCCGTCGCGGCGGTGGCGATCGCGGTGGTCGGGGTATTCGGCGTCATGAGCCAGGCGGTCGCCGACCGCACGCGCGAGATCGGGGTGCGCATGGCGCTTGGCGCTTCACCGGGCGTCGTGCTGGCCGAGTTCCTGGCCGAGGCGGGCCGCACGACGGCCGTGGGCGTCGCGGCCGGACTCGGGATCGCCGTCTTCGCGACGGGGCTCCTCACGCGCTTCCTCTACGGGGTGGCGCGCCTCGACGCGGTGTCGGTCGCGGTAGCCGTGCTGCTCGTGAGCGCGCTGGCCGCGCTGGCCGCTGCGCTGCCGAGCTGGCGGGCGGCGCGGATCAATCCGGCTCGCGTGCTGCAGGAGCCCTAGCCCGCGCCGGCGCGGCCGAGGGCCTGCCCGTGTCCGGAGACCAGCGTCAACGGCACGACGCCGAGCCGGCATCGCCCTGCGTGCCGGGCAGCACCGGCACGAAGGCCCAGTCGTACGACGACTCCCGCAGCACGAGCTTCAGCACGCCGAATGCGCCGATCTGCCGCTCGCTGTTCGGCGCGGTGCGCCCATACCCGTGCGCCTCCTTCCCTCCGGTGCCCACGACGAATGACCGGGGCCCTCGGACGTCGTGAGCGCCCGAGGCAGTCTGTGGGGCGAATCGCTCGTAGGCGTGCACGTGCCCGGCAAGGACCAGATCGACCCCATGGTCGAATAGGGCCTGCCAGAGCGCGGCGACGGTTGTGTCGTTGAAGGTGGAACTGAAGCGCGGATGATGCATGACGGCCATCACGCAGGCTTCGGGGAGAGCGGCCAGCGTTGCCCGCAGCCACTGCTCCTGTGGGGATCCCGCCTGGCATCCGCCGACTGCCCAGCAGTTGCTGTTCAGCGTGATGACCCGCCAGTCGCCGAGCGCCGCGGTATAGTAGCCCCGGTCGCGATGCCCGGCGGGCCCGCTGTCCACCTGCACGCCATTGAAATAGTCGAAGTAGCCCACGGCGCGCGGACTGTCGTACTCGTGGTTTCCGGCCACCGGCAGCGTGATGCGCTTGTGCACGCCCCACGTGGGCTCGTAGAACGTCGAGAAATCCGCAAGCGTCGCTGCTTCATACTGCACGTCGCCCAGGACGATCACGGCCTCCGGCGCGAGCGACGTCGCGAGGCGGGCGGTGGCGGCGTGCTGGCAGGCGTAGCTCGTGGGCGTGGTCGTCCCGCAGACCATGTCGCCGACGGCGACAACGATCACGGAGTCTGGTTCGGCGGGGGGTGGGGGCTCCGGCGGCCCAGGTGGCGGACTGGACAGGTCACACGCCATGACCCACACTGCCAGCATCGCGTACTGAATTGCGCGGATCCGCGTCCCTGGCTCCCGTCGACCGGTGCGTACCACCTCTTCCTCGCCTGTTGAGAACGGGGGACGCTTAGGGCAAACAGCTTGCCGCGCGGGCGAGCCGATTCCCGCTGTGCGTTGATGGCGCCGGCTGAAGGGGTGCACCATCCCGTGGCGAACAGGCGCGCGCGGCGCGCCCAACAATGGGGCGCGGGGTGCGTGGTTCCTGAGGGGCCGGCCGGGTGACCCCGGCACGCTCCCCTCAGCGCGATTCCACCTGGCCGCGGACCTCGGAGTGATCGGAGATCGTGAGGCCCCCCACGACGCCCTCCACCACCGCTTCGTCGCCGATCAGGGACTCGTGCAGATCCGCCCCACTGATGCGCGCCTTCTCGCCCACGATCGTGTCGCGCAATACCGACCGCTCGACGACCGTCCCTTTCCCGATCGACACGTTGGGACCCACGCGCGAGTCCGTGATCGTGACGCCGTCCTCGATGTAGACGGGCTGGACGACCTGCCTCGTATCGATTCCGGCCGGCACGCGCGCGCGCCCCTTCTCGAGCATCACCCGATTCGTCTCGAGGAGCGTGTCGAGCTTCCCGGCATCGTACCACCCCTCGACGTCGATCACCCGGATCTTCGCGCCGTGGTCGATCATGTACTGGAAGGCGTCGGTGAGGAAGTACTCGCCCTTGTTCTTGGGCTGCCGGAGCACCCAGTCGATTCCCTCGTACAGGAGCGTCCAGTTCCGGATGTAGTACAGGCCGATGTTCGCGCGCTTCGAGATCGGCGTATCGGGCTTCTCGACGATCTTCGTCATGTTGCCCGCGGCGTCCGTCACCACGACGCCGAAGCGCTGGTAGTCCTCGACTTCCTTGACCCAGATGATGCCGTCGGCGTCGGTCTCGTGAATCACGCTCAGGTCGGCGTCGAAGATCGTGTCCACGAAGATGATCAGCACCGGCTGGTCGACGTAGTCTCGCGCCAGCGCCACCGCCCCGGCCGTGCCATCCTGCACCACCTGCTCGATGAAGACCGCCGGGATGTCGAACGCCTGACGGGCGTACGCCTCGACTTTCTCCTTGAGGTGGCCGGTGATGTAGACGACCTGCTCCACGCCGCCCAGGCGCTGCAGATCCTCGAGGATGTAGGCCATGACCGGCTTCCCGGCCACCTTGAGCATCGGCTTGGGCGTGAGGTGCGTGTGCGGCCGGAGCCGCGTCCCCTTCCCCGCGAGTGGAATGATCACCTTCATGGCGCGCTGGTCCCCTCCCGTCCGTATCGGTCCTCGAGCCTGACGACGTCATCGAGATCGGGCGTCGACACCTCGAGCACGTCGCAGTCCGTTACCGCTTCCATGTAGTGGATCGTGCCCGGGGTGATGCGGAACGATTCGCCGGGCTGCAGATGCACATCCGTCAGTGACGCGTGACGGGTGACGGGTGACGAATCACCGCCGGAGTCGACCCAGTATTTCAGTTCGCCGCTCAGGAGATAGACCGTCTCGTCCTTCCGGTTGTGGTACTGCACCGAGAGGGCGTGGCCGGCGTTGATGTGCAGGATCTTCCCGACGTAGCGATCCGTATGCGCCCAGATCTTCTCGTAGCCCCAGGGCTTGGGCACCACCTTGATCTCGACGCGACCGGACATTGAACGGCGGGAAAGAGAGAGAATAAGGATGTCATCCCGAGGAGGCAAAGCCGACGAGACCCCGCCCCGGGCGAGCGCCAGCGACGAGGGGGATCTGCTCACCGGTACTGGTGGCCGGCCACCGGCACACCGAAGGAAGATCCCTCGTCGCTGACGCTCCCGGGATGACAGCGGAGCGCAGCGCCTCGGGATGACAGGACTCAGCAAACCGAATACCGTCCTACCGTCCTCTCGCCTGGGCCACGCGGTTCTTCAACGTCGTCAGGCGCTTTCTCACCGAGCCATCCATGACGCGGTCTCCGACGCGCACGACCACACCGCCCAGGATCGCGGGGTTCACGTGCACGTGCGGCACGACGGTCTTCGCGAACGCGCGCGAGAGCTCGCGCGCGATGGTCTGCCGATCCGCCTCATTCGCTTCCTTCGCCACGGTCACCTGGGCGTGGATGCGGCCCTCGGCCTCGTCCACCAGGTTGCCGTACTCGGCCGCGATCACGGGGATCAGCATCTGCCGGCGGTTCTCCACGAGCTTCTGGAGGAAGCGCACCATCAGCCGCGGCAGCCGGTCCGCGAACGCCTTGCCGAGGACCGCGCTCTTCTCCGCCGCGGCGATCTGCGGGGCGGCCAGGAAGTTCCTGAGGCGCTCGTCCGACTCCATCGCCGCCGCCACGCCGTTGATCGAGCTCCCCCACCCGTCGAGGTCGTCGGCCTTGCGCGCGAGCGCCAGCAGCGCCTCGGCGTAGTTTCTCGCGATGGTGGTCTCGCGCATCTACTTCTTCTCCGTGAGCGTGAGCGAGCCCAGGAAGTTCTCCACCAGTTTGCGATTGGCGTCGGAGTCGAGATTGCGCTCGATCACCTTTCCTGCGCCGGCGATCGCCAGGTCCACCGCTTCCCGCCGGAGTGCCGCGATCGCGTTGACCTTCTCGTTCTCGATGTCACGCCGGGCGCGCTCGAGCATCTCCTGCTGCTGTGCACGCGTCTGCTCCAGCAGGTCGTTGCGCAGCTTCTCGGCGGTGACGCGGCCGTCGGCGATCAGCTTCTGCGCCTCGCCGCGCGCCAGCTCGAGCTGCTGGCGATGCTCGGCGAGGAGGCGGGCGGCCTCTTCGCGGTCGTGCTTCGCGGAATCGAGCGCGTCCTGCAGCGACTTCTCGCGCGCCTCGACCGCCGCGGTGAGCGGCTTGAAGGCGAAGCGCGAGAGGATGAACATCAGGACGATGAAGATCAGGATCGTCCAGAGCATCAACCCGCCGCTCGGCGAGAGCAGGTTGGGCGGAGCCTCGCGGGTTTCCTGCGCGAGCGCGGGCATCGCGACGAGGGCCAGCAGTGTGAGGGATCGGACGATGGTTGCCATGTGTGTCGAGCGGGGCGTGCGCCCGGTGATTGGAGTAAGCAGGTGAGCTGCAGTGCCGGCCCCGGGGCCGGCCCTGCGCACTACACGACGAACTTGGCCTGAATGACGAACGCGATCACGACGCCGAAGAGCGCCACACCTTCGATGAGGGCGGCGAGAATCAGCGCCGCGGTCTGAATGCGGCCCGCGGCTTCCGGCTGGCGCGCCATGCCTTCGACCGCCGAGCCGTCGATGCGGCCGATGCCGATGCCCGTGCCGATGACGGCCAGTCCGGCACCCACGCCGGCGCCGATCAGGGCAAGCCCCATGTTGGCCGGCTGTGCCGCCGCCTGCAGCATTGGGTAGATCTCCATTGCGTTCTCCTGGGATTGTCGACTGCGAGTGCTCGCTCCGCGGCGCCCCACTGCACGCCACCACCCGTCGGCGAGGCCCGGGCCTCAACGGGCTTCTCCAGCCCCTCGGCTGGATACAGACGACAGTGGTTGGAGCCATGACCACTGTCCTCACTGCAACCTGCGAGTCCCTGTCTCCCCTCTCCCGGTCTCCTGCTCAGTGGTGCGCCACGCGCATCTGCCCGATGAACACCGACGTGAGCAGAGTGAAGATGAACGCCTGCAGGAACGATACGAAGATCTCCAGCAGCATGATGCCCACCGCCATCGCGAACGGCGCGGCGGCGACGGGACCCATGAAGGCGAAAATCAGCCCGATGAACGCGAGCACCACGATGTGGCCCGCGGTCATGTTCGCGAAAAGACGGATCGCGAGCGCGAAGGGCTTCGTGAACTTGGCCAGGAGCTCCACGGGCGACATGATCAGAAAGAGCACGATGCGCAACGGGAGCGTGAGGTCCTTGTTCCAGTAGAAGATCGTGCTCAGGTAACCCGCGCCTAACGCACGCATGCCGGAGATCTCGGTCACGAGGAACGCCACGATCGCCAGCGTGGCCGTGACGGCGATGTTCCCCGTCGCCGTGGACCCGTACGGCACGAGGCCGAGCAGGTTGGCGAAGAGGATGAAGAAGAAGAGCGAGAGCAGATACGGGACGTAGCCGTTTCCGTGCGGGCCGACGTTCGGGAGCACGACCTCGTTACGGAGGTAGAGCACCATCGCCTCGATCCCCGCGGCGAATCCCCTGGGCCGTCCCACCGCGTGCGTGTGGCGCGCGTGGGCACGGGCCGTCCCCACGAGCACGAGGGCGCAGAGCGTGGCCGCGAGGATCAGCATCACCACGTGCTTGGTGGGGGAGAGCTGGAGCTCCAGGCCGCCGATGTGGATGGGCTCCCAGAGCGGCTCGCAGCCGTGCTCGCCCACGTGCCGCCCGAGGCAGATCTCCGTGTAGAACGGCGGCTTCCAGTACGGAAGCTCCATGTGGTAGCCGTCGGTGATGTGCGGCGTGATGATGTCCACGTTCTCGGGGACGCCCAGGTCCTCGTGCAGCTGCGCTTCGGGCTGGGGATCCTGCGCCGCGGGAGCGAGCGCGGCCGGTGTGGGCGCCGCGGGAGGTGTGTGATCCTGCGCGGCGCCAGGCAGGGTCGCGGTCGCGAGCAGAAGGGTCAGCGCGGCGAGGGGGAGTGCGCTCGGGCGGCGTGGACTCCGCGTGATCATGGTCTCAGGACGTCAGGAAGAGAGGTTCGACGAGCGTGGAGAGGAACAGGAAGACCGCCATGCCCAGCAGTGCCGCAGTGAGCGGCAGGCCGAGCCCGGGGGCGACGACCAGCGCGAACACGGCGAGTGCCGCGAACCGGAGCGCGACGCCCAATCCCCATCCTGCGATGACGTTCCGGTGCCGCATCGCCCGCGCGACGGAGAACGTCGCCAGTTGCACCACCATCGTGATGGCCGCGCCTACCCAGAGCGCGCGGCGTTCATCGGCTTCACGAAAGACCAGGAGCATCACGCCCAGCGCCGCGGCGGTGATCGTCAGGCACGCGGCGGCGAATGCCAGCGTGCGCTTCATCGCCGGTCTCCTCCTTCCCCGGATTTCCGCCTGGCTTCCTCTCGCTGGAGATCACTCGTCAGGCGGCGGTAGATGGCGTAGAAGCCGGCGCCGGCGCCCACGAACGCGCCGAGGATCAGCAGCCACGGGTCCGTGCCGAGCTTCCGGTCCAGCCACTGCCCGGTCCACACGAAAAGCAGGATCGAGAGCGCAAACTGCAACCCCAGTCCGGCGTACGCGCTCGCGCTGGCCAGCGAGGACGTCGGGGACGGCTTGTCCGAGCCGTTTGAGGCAGACGACCTGCGCTCCGGGTCCATGCCGGCGGAGAATCTAGGACTTTGTGAAATTTTTCGCAAGCAACGGGCCCGGCCGTCACCCTGATTCCATCTTTGTGATTGGACGCACCAAAATCGTGGGAGACGCTACTTGATATGACCACCGAGAAGCGGGCCTCCCGCTTCATGTTAGACATGTGCTTACCCTTGACCGACCGAGCGGACCGCGCTATGTTGCTCGTGTCTGCTGGGGCTCGTCCGGCCCCTGCAGACCCTCGCGTCCTCAGAGAACCGCCTTGCCCGTGCCGACGCGCCCGATCGCCGCGCTCCTCGTCCTCGCCGCTCTCGCTTACGCCTGCGGCCCGCACGCCTCGTCCTCCGAGCCGGCCCGCCAGCGCGACGCCCGCGACGCCAACGAGCCCCCCATCGCCTCCTCCCTCGGCGTTGAAGTCGCTGAGCGTGTGGGCTTTGCCTTCCACGTCACCAACAACGACGCCAGGCGCCTCGAGCTCACCTTCCCGAGCGGCCAGACCCACGACATCGTCGTCCTCGATTCCATCGGCCGCGAAGTCTGGCGTTGGAGTGAGGGCCGCATGTTCACGCAGGCCCTCCAGAACAAGATCCTCGCATCGGCGGAAACGCTCACCTACCAGGCCGACTGGAACCCCGGGAAGCTGCACGGGCGATACACCGCGGTCGCGTCGCTCATGAGCGAGAATCATCCGCTCGAGCAGCGCGTGGAGTTCGCGGTTCCCTGAGCAGGGAACTGAGGGGCGTTGCAGGGTGCAGCGGCGAGCCGGGTGGCTCGCCCTTTTTTCTCACTCCGGAACCGGTCAGACCGCGACCGGACCGCCCCGTCCCGTGGCGCTGGCCTTAACCGGGAGCGTGGCACGGGGTTAAGTTCCCCCACTCTTTCACGTTGGGACTTGGCCGTGGCCACACAGGCATCTCCCCGCAGCAGTGGCGGGGTGGCGGACGATCAGCGCGACCTGGAGCTCCTCCAGAAGCTCGCCGTCGCGCGCAAGTCGCTGATCCAGCAGATCGGCCGGCGGATCATCGGGCACCAGGAGGTGATCGAGAACCTGGTGGCGGCCATCCTGGCCGGCGGTCATGTGATCATCGTGGGCGTGCCCGGGCTGGCCAAGACGCTCCTCGTGCAGACCGTCTCCGAAGCGCTGGACCTGACCTTTTCGCGCGTGCAGTTCACCCCCGACCTCATGCCCAGCGACATCACGGGCACCGAGCTCCTGGAGGAGGACCACGCGACCGGGCGCCGCGTCTTCAAGTTCGTGCAGGGACCGATCTTCGGGAACGTGGTCCTGGCCGACGAGATCAACCGGGCGCCGCCCAAGACGCAGGCCGCCCTTCTGCAGGCCATGCAGGAGCGGAACGTGACCGTGGCGGGACAGACGTACACGCTCCCGATGCCGTTTTTCGTGCTGGCGACGCAGAACCCCATCGAGCAGGAGGCGACGTATCCGTTGCCCGAGGCGCAGCTCGATCGGTTCATGTTCGAGTTGCGGGTGCACTACCCGAGCGTGGACGAGGAGGAGCGGATCGTGACGTCGACGACGGGTGACACGGATACGGTCATCCAGCCGGTGCTGCGGGGGGAGGAGGTGATCGCCCTGCAGCATCTGGTGCGGCGGATCCCGGCGCCGCCCACGTTGGTGAAGTTCTGTGTGGCGCTCGCGCGGTCCACCCGTCCGGATGATCCCGGCGCGCACCCCGATATCAGGAAGTACATCAGCTACGGCGCGGGCCCGCGGGCCTCGCAGTATCTGGTGTTGGGGGCGAAGGCGCGCGCGGCGATGGACGGCCGGTCCGTTCCCGACCTGGATGATGTTCGGGCGATTGCGATGGCCGTGCTGCGGCACCGGGTGGTGCTGAACTTCCAGGCGGAGGCGGAGGGCGTGGGCGCCGATCATCTGGTGGAGCTGGCGCTCAAGGCATAACGAAGGCATGGGACCCGCTCGGCGCCGGACGCGTGATCGAGCGGTAAGCCGAGCAGTGGCAGCGAGATGCGGGCGGCTCCCCTTGCGGGGAGGCCGCCCGTGCTGTCTTTCAGGGGCAGATGCGGGGCCGAGGCGGAGGCGGGTGACGTGACGCGCGCGTGACGCTGCCGCGCTTGTATGGGGGCGCGGAGGTACCGGACCAGAAGGGACCTGACGGAATGCGACCAGAAGTCGTTCGCTGTTCGGTGCTGGGTCGGACCGAGATCGAGATGCCGGGGATCCGGCTGACGCCGGAGTCGGAGCGTCAGTTCGGGCTGGCGTTGTTCTTCTGTGTGAACGCGGGTCGGGAGGTGCCGCGGGACGAGGCGGCGCAGTTGTTCTGGCCGGAGCACGGGGCGGAGGCGGCGCGGCATTGCCTGCGTCAGGCGATGTATCGGTTGCGGGCGTTAGGCGTGCCGGTGCGGAGCGGAGCGAAGACCATAACGCTCGATGCCTCGTGCGTCGCCGCGGACTATGCACCGGTTGCGGTCGAGGGGGCACCGTCCGCGGCGTATTTGCGCTGGGAGGATGTGGCGGTGCTTCCCGGCTACGCGCCGCGGTTTTCGGCGTCGTTCGCCGAGTGGGTGGAGCGGTTTCGAAGCGATCTCGCCGCGCGGTTGCGGCGTGGGCTGGTGCGCGGGATCGCGGATGCGCGGTCGCGCGGGCGGTATGCGGACGTGGAGCGTCTGGCTCGGCACTGTCTGACGCTGGATCCCTTGAACGAGGAGGCGACGCTGGCGTTGGCGGAGGCGGTCGCGCTGGCGGGGGGGAAGGCGGAGGCGGTAGGGATGATAGATCGGTACGTGGACGAAGTGGGTGGTCATCCTGACATAAGAATCCCCGCGGACATACTGCGCGCGCGAGTATCCGAGATGCTCTTCGCTGCTGAGGAGTGCTCTTGGTATGAGCCCGGCCTCTTGGGTCGAGAGCGCGAAATTGAATGGCTCCTATCGCTGTTCACTCGGTGTCAGCGCGGGCACCAACAATATGCGCA
>DATIGO010000061.1:0-13286 GCA_035454665.1 Gemmatimonadaceae bacterium
CGTGCCGCGGGTGCGTGGCGTAACGGACGTCCTCAACCGGCTTCGCGTGCACGAGAGCGCCGAGGGCGTGCCGTCGCTGCAGGGCGGGCGCGCGCGGCGGTGGAATGGTGAAGGCATCCCGTCCGACGACACGGCGGGCGAAGACTTCTCGCGGGAGGATGGCATTCACGCTGGCCGCACCCGCGAGCAGTGGTCGCCGGCCGAGCGATTGCTCAGCAGCGTGGCCGGCGGGGCTCTGGCCTGGATGGGGGCCCGGCGGCGCGGTGGCATCGGCACCGCCGTGGGTCTCACAGGGCTCGCGCTCCTCACGCGCGGCACGACGAACCGGCGGCTCCGCACGGTGCTCGGCGCGAATGGCCGCACCGCACGCGCGATCGACGTACTGAAGACGATCAACATTCGCGCCCCGGTGGAGGAGGTCTATGCGGCCCTGACGGATTGGGAGCGCTTCCCCGAGTGGATGACCCACGTGCGCGACGTGCGCTCCTCGGGACCGCGCGGTGAGATCGGCGAGCGGACTCACTGGGTGGTGGACGGACCGGCCGGAACGAAAGTGTCCTGGGAAGCGGAAACGACGGGCCTCGTGCCGAACGAGTTCATTGGATGGAAGAGCGTGGAGGGCGCGACGTTGCGGCAGGCGGGTTCGATCCGCTTCGCACCCACGGCGGACGGGACTCGCGTCCAGATCCAGATGTCCTACCTCCCGCCGGCTGGCGCGGTGGGCCACGCGGTGGCTGCGCTCTTCGGTCGCGACCCGAGGCGCCAGATGCACGACGACCTGGCGCGGCTGAAGACCATGATCGAGACCGGCGTGCCGGCGCGCGATGCGGCGCAGCCGGGGGAGGCTTCGACGATGGATCCGGCGCTGCGCGCCGATCCGTCGTTGTGATCCCGGTGCCCGGGCTGAAGGCCGGTCTTCGGCCCGGGGCTGCCGCCGCGACCTGACGGCGCTCCGGGCACGCCTGCCCGGGGCGCCCCCCGGCACCCCGCCGCGGCGCCAGGAAGCGCGTCCGGTGGTGAGAGCGCGGGCGGTGGCAAGCGGTGTGCTCCCGGGTGCCCCGATGCACGGTGGGGTCGGGGGCCTAACGATGACGCGAGCGGCGGAACCGCGGGCAGGGGACGACCGCCCGGGTGCCCGGGGCTGAAGGCCGGCCTCCGTCCAGGGGCCCGCCAGGGCGCTCCGGTCAGACCGCACGATTGTGGGCCGGCGCCGGACCGTACCATACTTGGCGCGAGCCCTGGCTGCCGGCCGGCAGCCCCGGTCCCGGAAGCGGGCCTAACGAGTCCGTGCGACGCGGCGCGGCACCCGCCAGCTCGGCGCACACCTTCAACCGGTTGAGTCCGGTGAGCGCGTCGAACCACCGTGAACCACGCTGCGGCGCGACGGCAGCGGAGGACGACGATGATCGGCATGACGGCAGTGTGGGTGGCCAGCCTCATCGTGAATGGCCACGTACGGGACGCGGTCTCGCGTGCCCCCGTCGAGGGCGTGGCGGTCCAGGTGGTCGGCACCGCGATCGGCACGCTCACGGATGAGAGCGGATTCTTCCAGCTCGAGGCCGAAACCGGGGCCCGGTTGCGCTTCACGCGACTCGGCTACGCCCCCGTGGAGATCCGCGTTCGCGAGGCCGGAGAGCTGCAGGTGCTGCTCGTCCCATCGGCTCGTGCGCTGGAGGGGGTCACGATCGCCGCGCTGCGCGCGGAGGGTGCCTCCGGGAGCGCGCCGATCACGCAGCGGGTGCTCGCGCGCGACGCGCTCGACGCGCGGTATTCCGGTCAGGAGATGCCGCTCCTGCTGACGGACCTGCCGTCCATGACGTCGTACGCGGACAACGGCGCGTACTCGAACTACACCTACATGCGGCTGCGCGGCATCGACCAGACCCGCATCAACATCACGCTCGACGGCGTGCCCCTGAACGACGCCGAGGACCAGGGCGTCTTCTTCTCGAACTTCCCCGACTTCGGAAACAGCCTCGAATCGGTCCAGATCCAGCGCGGCATCGGCACGAGCTCCCAGGGCACGGCGCCGTATGCCGGATCGATCAACTTCGAATCGATGGCGCTGGCCCGCGCACCGCGGGGCGGGGAGCTGCAACTGAGCCGCGGTTCCTACGACACGAATCGCGGCAGCCTGGAATGGCACAGCGGTCCGCTGGCCGAGCGCTTCGCCCTGTACGGCCGGGCGTCGTCGCAGCAGACCGATGGCTTCCGGCACCATTCGGGGAACCGGTCGGCCGGGGGTTTCCTGAGCGCGGGATACTTCGGCAACCGGAACACGCTCAAACTCACGGCGTTCTCCGGGGTGTCACGAAACCAGGAGTCGTACCTCGCTTCGCCGGAAGGCGCAATCGAGGATGATCCGCGGCACAACCCGCTGACCGAGGCCGAGCGGGACCGTTTCACGCAGTCCATGGTGAGCCTGGCGGCGACACGCCGACTGGGCTCGAGCGCCAACCTCTCGGCGACGGCCTATACCGTCGGCGCGGGGGGCAACTACGATGTGCTCATCGGAAGCGACCTCTGGAACTTCAATCTCGCGTCCCGGATGACCGGCGGGTTCGCCACCTGGAGTGCCCAACGCGGTCGGCTCACGCTGAGCGCCGGAGCGCATGGCAATGACTACTGGCGCGACCACGCACTCTTCATCCGGCCGGACTTCACCACACGGCTGTACCTGAATACCGGCCACAAGAGCGAGGTGAGCACGTTTGCGAAGGTGGCGTACGAGATAGGAGAGATCACGCTCTTCGGCGATCTGCAGGGGCGGCGGGTGTGGTATCGCTACGAGCCCGATGCCAACGCGGGCGTAGACCAGCAGAGCATCGACTGGTCGTTCCTGAACCCCAGGATCGGCGTGACCTGGCGCGTCACGTCAGAGCTCGCCGCGTACGCCTTCGCGGGCGAGAACGGGCGCGAGCCCACGCGGAACGACATGTTCGCGGGCTTCGACAACATCGACACGACGAACGCCGACTTCGTGGGTCCGCTGAGTCGAGTGCGCCCGGAGCGCGTGCGCGACACCGAGGTGGGCCTGACCTATCGGACGTCCGTGCTGGACCTCGGCGTGAATCTCTACTCGATGGATTTTCACAATGAGATCACGCCGATCGGCGCGCTGAGCTACATCGGCCTCCCGCTACGCAAGAACGTGCATTCGAGCCATCGCCGCGGGATCGAGGTGGATGCGCGATATCGCGCCGCGCCGCGGCTGCTGCTGGCGGGGAACCTCACGCTGAGCCGCAACCGGATCGCCGAGTACACCGATGACGCGACCGGCCAGACCTACCAGGACGTCGAGCCGCTGCTGACTCCAGCCGTCGTGAGCAACCAGAGCGCGGAACTGGCGCTGGCACCGTCACTCACCGCCACCCTCGGCGGGCGGTACCTCTCGCGCTCGTTCCTGGCCAACACCTCGGACAGCCGGTTCGTCACGCCGCCGGCCTACACGATGGATGCGGGTCTGACCTGGCGCGCGGGGGACGTGACCCTGTTGGCCCAGATTCGCAACCTGACGAACGCGCGCGCCTACACCAGCGGCTATACCGACGGGACGACCTCTTACTTCTACGTCCTCGCCCGGCGCAACGCGATTGTCACCGCGAAGATCGGTTTCTGAGCCGGGCCTATTCCTCGAGGCGGTCAGAACACGACGCGCACACCGAGCAGGCCTGAGTGGATTGGCAGGAGCGAGACCCCCCGGGGGAGCGGGATGGGAACCCAACCCTCGGTCGTGAATCGGGAGCCGACGAGCGCGCCGATGCCTGCGCCAACTGTAGCGCCAAGGAGCGCGGAGAGTGATCGGCTGAACTTGCGATCCGGATCAGACGGTTCGACGGTGGCCGCGAAGACGATGCCTCCGAGGGCGCCCGCGCCCGCGCCAATGAGGGCGCCTCGCACGATGTACGGGCGGTGAAGGCGTTGCTCGCCGGCGGTCGCCTCGAGCCGCTGGACCTGCCCGAGTGCCACGGACCAGATGCCGCGTCCGGCGCCTTCCTCGAAGAGGATGAGCGTGTCGCCGCGGAGCTCGAGATAGTTGGCCACGAGCGGGGCGACGAGATTGACGGCCGTCACACGGACCCGGGTACCGGGCGCGATCGGCAGACCGTTGTCGGCGGCCGGTGGCTGCTGGGCGCGTGCAGCTCCCGGGAAAACGGAGGCCGCGATCGGCAGCGTCAAGGACAGGATGAAGACGTTCAGTCGCAAGCGGTTTCTCTCTCCAACCGGGCTCCCGGTCACCAGACCCGTCTCCCCGGAGGAGTAATAATAGCTCGTGCGGGGGTGGTGGCGACCCAACGGAGATCACCAATGATCACAAGGACGGCTCAGGGCCGCTGGCGGAAACGCCGCTGGGCGGAAGGTGGCCGATGGCGATAACTTTCCTCATCGACGGTACAATCCCTCGGTCGGACTCTGCTCCGAGTCAACCCGGGATGCTCCCAGGCCTTCCAGAAGAATCGCAATGACCGATGTCAGAACCGTGACTCCCGCCGCCCCCGAGGCGGTGAGCCTGCCCTTCCGGGCGGCACCGGTTTCGGGGTCGCTGAAGGGATCAGAGATCCTCCGTATTGCGGCCGAAATCCGTTCCCGTGCCGCCGGCGGTGAGCGGGTCTGTAACCTGACCGTAGGAGATTTCGACCCGCGGCAGTTCCGGGTGCCCGCGGTGCTCGAGGAGGAGACGATCGCGGCGCTGCGCAAGGGCGAGACAAACTACCCACCGTCGCCCGGAATGCCCACGCTGCGGGAGGCCGTGTGCGCCTACTATGAAAGGTCGTTCGGTCTGCGGTACGCCACGGAGAACGTGCTGATCACGTCGGGCTCGCGACCGGGGGTGTACGGCACCTATCTGACGATCGTAGGCGCGGGGGACCGTGTGGTGTACGGCGTTCCCTCCTGGAACAACAACTACTACACGCACATGGTGTCGGGGGTGGACGTTCCGGTGGCGTGCGGCGCCCGGGACGCGTTCCTCCCCGGCCCGGATGCCCTCGCAGAGGCGCTACGCGGGGCGCGGATGCTCGCGCTGAACTCGCCCCTGAACCCGTCGGGGACGGCCTTCTCTGCTGAATCCCTGGGCGCGATCTGCGATCTGGTCCTCGAGGAGAACCGCCGCCGGACGCCACAGGAGGGCGCACTGTACCTGCTGTACGACCAGGTCTACTGGCCGCTCACCTTCGGCGACACCGTGCATGTCGATCCTGTCTCGCTGCGCCCGGAGATGGCTCCCTACACGATCCTGATCGACGGGATCTCGAAGGCGTTCGCAGCGACTGGAATGCGTGTGGGCTGGGTGGTCGGTCCCGGCCCGGCCATCGAGGTGATGAACAACGTGCTGGGACACGTCGGCACATGGGCGCCGCGCGCGGAGCAGGTGGCGACCGCGCGACTGCTCGAAAGACCCGACGAGATCGCGGCCTATCATGCTGGCCTGATCGGAGGGGTGCGGGCGCGGCTGAACGCGCTATACAACGGCATCATGGCGTTGCGCGCCGATGGTCATCCGGTGGACGCCATCGAGCCAATGGGGGCGATCTACCTGAGTGCGCAGTTCGAACTCTTGGGCCGGACCAAGGCGGATGGCGGTCGCATCCGCACGCCCGATGAGGCGCGCCGGTGGCTGCTCTCAGAAGCGGGAGTGGCGGTGGTTCCGTTCGATGCTTTCGGCGCTGAGGCGGAGGGGGGTTGGTGTCGCTTGTCGGTTGGGGCGGTGTCGCTGGACGAAATCGAAGCGGCGGTGCGTCGGCTTCGCGCGGCGCTGGAGACTCTCGCGCCTTAGGGCGAATTCCCCTGGTCGGGCGCCAGCGTCGGTCACATGCTGCTTCAGATAGTGTGTAGTAAAGTCTTTTATCACTATCTGTTACGTTTCGATTCGCGCGCGTCAGACGCGGCCAGGACGGGCCTGGTGCCAGTTCCTGGCCTCAGAGGAATGATTCAGTCTGACGCCTTGCTGTCGCTACACTGTCTGGTTGCGCAGGGCGGCCTGGCATTCTAGCATTCAATCCGGATATACGGATATGAATGCAGAAACCACGGCAGTACTCGACCGGCTGACGACACTCGCCGACCCGACGCGGAGCAGGATCCTGCTCGTGCTGGAGCGGAACGAGCTCACGGTGGGCGAGCTGTGTACCGTGCTGCAGCTGCCGCAGTCCACGGTCAGCCGACACCTGCGGTGGCTGAGCGACGAAGGGTGGGTGATCTCGCGGCAGGACGGCACGAGCCGCTACTACGCCGTGAACGTCGCCCTCGAGGACGGGGCCCGGCGGCTCTGGCGCTTGGTGGGAGACGACCTGGGCTCCAGCGCGTCGGCAGCGCAGGATCGCATTCGGATGGCTACAGTGCTCGAGCAGCGGCGCGCGAAGTCGCGGGAGTATTTCACCACGGCGGCCGCACAGTGGGATAGCGTCAGATCCGAGCTGGTCGGCTCGAGATCCGACGTTTCGGCACTGCTGGCGCTGCTCGATCCAACGCTGCGCATCGGTGACCTGGGCTGTGGTACCGGGCACCTGGCCGAGGCGCTGGCGCCGCACGTGCAGCGCGTCGTGGCGGTGGATGCGTCGGCGGCCATGCTGGACGCGGCACGAGAGCGGCTCCGGCACTCGACGAACGTCGAGTTTCGCGCCGGTGAGCTGGAGGCGTTGCCACTGGAGTCGGGGGCGCTCGACGCCGCCGTGCTTTCGCTGGTTCTGCATTACGCGGCGGACCCACTCCGGGTATTGAGCGAGGCGCATCGGGTGCTCCGTGATGGCGGACGGCTTCTGGTGGTGGACCTGCAGCCGCACGACCACGCGGAGTACCGGCAACAGATGGGACACGTATGGCTCGGTTTTTCCGGAGAGCAGATGCGGGCTTGGCTGCACGAGGCGGGATTCACGGACGTCCGCGTGAGGCCACTCGCGCCGGACCCCGCCGCCAAGGGGCCGGCTCTGTTCGTGGCGGCGGCGCGACGGGCGTAGGTGCGGACGGCAGCTGTGGGGCGGCGGGGTGGCGGGAGGTGGCGGGAGGTGGGCGTGGCAGGAGGCCAGCGAATGAAGAGGATCGGCGAGCGCCGCGGAGCAGTGGGAGCAGTGGGAGCAGTGGGAGCAGTGGGAGCAGTGGGAGCAGTGGGAGCAGTGGGAGCAGTGGGAGCAGCGGGAGCGCGAGCGACCGATGGAAACCTAACGAGGACACGGGATGACAACGACGATTCGTCCGGCGCAGCCGGAATCGGGTGCGGCGCTCGACCGGCCCGCCTTCAAGGTCAAGGATCTCGGACTGGCGGAGTGGGGACGCAAGGAGATCCGCCTGGCCGAGCAGGAGATGCCCGGGCTCATGGCGATTCGGGCGGAGCATCGCGGCGCCAGACCGCTGGCCGGCGCCCGGATCATGGGCTCGCTGCATATGACGGTGCAGACGGCGGTGCTCATTGAGACACTGGTCGAGCTGGGCGCAGACGTGCGCTGGGTATCGTGCAACATCTTCTCGACGCAGGATCACGCCGCCGCGGCGGCCGTCGTGGGCCCGGATGGCACGCCCGCGGATCCGCGCGGTGTGGCGATCTTCGCCTGGAAGGGGGAGACGCTCGAGGAGTACTGGTGGTGCACGGAACAGGCGCTGGTGTGGCCCGATGGCGGTGGCCCGAACCTGCTGCTCGACGACGGTGGCGACGCGACACTGCTTGTGCACAAGGGCGCCGAGTTCGAGCGCGCGGGCGGCGTGCCGGCGTTCGATCCGGAGCAGGATCCCGAGGAGTGGGGCGTGATCCTCGAGCTGCTGCGCGATCAGCAGCGCCGGGATCCCGGCCGCTGGACGCGTGTCGCGGCCGGTCTGCGCGGCGTGACCGAAGAGACGACCACCGGCGTGCACCGTCTCTACGAGATGATGCGGAACGGCAGCCTGCTCTTCCCCGCGATCAACGTGAACGACTCGGTGACGAAGTCGAAATTCGACAACATCTACGGCTGCCGGCACTCGGTGATCGACGGCCTGAACCGCGCTACTGACGTGATGCTGGCCGGGAAGATCGCGGTCGTGTGCGGCTATGGCGAAGTCGGGAAGGGGTGCGCGCAGGCGCTGCGGGGCCAGGGGGCGCGCGTGGTGATTACCGAGATCGATCCGATCTGCGCGCTGCAGGCGGCCATGGAAGGGTTCGAGGTGACCACGGTCGACGACGTCGTCTCGAAGGCCGATGTCTTCATCACGGCCACGGGTAACAAGGACGTGCTCACCGTGGACCACATGGCCCGGATGAAGGACAAGGCCATCGTGGGGAACATCGGCCACTTCGACAACGAGATCGACATGGCCGGCCTGAAGAAGGTGCCGGGAATCCGTCACGTGAACATCAAGCCGCAGTACGACGAATGGATCTTCCCCGACGGGCACTCGGTGCTGGTGCTGGCGGAGGGACGGCTGCTCAACCTGGGCTGCGCCACCGGGCATCCGAGCTTCGTGATGTCGGCGTCGTTCACGAATCAGGTGCTGGCGCAGCTCGAGCTGCATCAGCATGCCGACCGGTACGAGCGGAAGGTGTACGTGCTGCCGAAGCACCTGGACGAGAAGGTCGCGCGGCTCCATCTCCCGAAGCTGGGCGTGAAGCTCACGGAGCTGACGCCGGCGCAGGCAGCCTACATCGGCGTGGAGTCAGAGGGGCCATTCAAGCCGGAGCACTACAGGTACTAGGGATCAGGGATCGGGGCCCAGGCGGTGGCAGGAGCTCAGACCGGTAGCTCTTCCTGAACGGCGCGGAGTGCTTGCTCCAGGCGCTCCGCGCCGGTTCCCTCGATCTCCACGACATGGGCGTGGAGGCGCTGGAGCCACTGGCGGAAGGACTGGTGCATTCCTTCCCGGTTCTCGGGCTGGTCGCGGATGCCGTCGGGGATCCAGGGGAGGTCGGGGGCCAGCAGCAGGTAGAGATCCGCGCGGCGCTCGCGGGCGGCGCGGAGGATCCAGTCCGGGCAGGCCCCGTAGTAGTGCGTCGCATAGACCACGGTGCTCACGAGATCGGTGTCGAGGACGATCAGCGGAGCGCGAGTCGCGAGAGCGTGCTGCTCCGTCCCGGTCTCGCCCTCGATCTGACCCCGTGCGATGGGCTCCACGTCGGCCGCGGTAAGGGGGCGCTGTACGCGCTCGGCGTAGCTCCGCGCGTACTCCTCGCTCATGGGAACGCCGAGACGCGCGGCGAGCTGCTGGGCCAGTGTGGACTTCCCGACGGCCTCGGGTCCGGCCACCACGACGCGTCGGATACGACCGGCCTCACTCACGCGGGTTCGAGCTCCGCGTGCGCGCGCCAGGACGTGCGCCAGTCGCGATAGCCGACGAATGCGAGAATCAGGAACACCGCGTACAGCACGGCGGTGACGTCGAGACCACGCGAGACGTACATGGGCACGTAGACGATGTCGACGGCGATCCAGACGAGCCAGCTCTCGAGCAGCTTGCGCGTCATCATCCACTGCGCGACGAGGCTCGTGGTGGCGAGCAGCGAATCGAGCCAGGGGAGCACGGCGTCGGTGTGGCGATCGAGAATCGTGGCGAGCGCCAGCCACACCGCGAGGTTCACCACCAGGAGCGCCAGCAGCACGCGAGGGGTGGTCCGTGTCACGCGCAGCGCGCTGTGTTGTGCGCCGCCGTACAACCAGGCGTACCAGCCGTAGGCGGAGAGAACGAGATAGACGACCTGGAGCCCCATGTCGGCGTAGAGCCGCGCCTGGTAGAACACGATGATGTACAGGCCCACGTTCACGATTCCGGTGGGCCAGATCCAGACGTTCTGTCGCGTGCCGAGATAGACGCTGATGATGCCGAACAGCGCCGCGAAAGCCTCGATCGTGGTCATCCCTGAGCTCAGCCGCGCGGCCGGATCCGGATGATGCGGTCGTCGCTGGAGGAGGGGCTGCCGCGACCGTCCCGGTTGCTGGTGCCGAGGTATACGCTGCCGTCGGGTGCCGCGAGCACCGCGCGAAGCCGGCCGAAGTCTCCCTCGAAGAGGCGTTCCTCGCGGATCACGCTGCGGCCGTCGCTGGAGAGCATGAGGCGAACGAGCGACTGGCCCTTGAGCGTCACGAAGAGGAGACTTCCGCGCCACTCCGGGATGAGGGAGGCATCGTAGTATGCGAGGCCGGCCGGGGCGATGGTCGGCGTCCAGGTCGCGAGCGGCTCGGCGACGTTGTTCGCCTGACAGAATGGGATTTCGGTCGCACCGGCATCGCCGTCACAGCGGCCGCGAACCGTCGGCCAGCCGTAGTTGCGGCCGGCTTCAATCCGATTCACCTCGTCGTTATCGCCCGGACCGTGCTCGGTGCTGTAGAGCGTTCCGTCGGGAGCAAAGGCGAGGCCCTGCGGATTGCGATGGCCAAGGGTGTAGATGGCGCCGCCGAGCGGGTTCCCGGGAGCGGGTGCACCATCGGGCGTCAGTCGCAGCACCTTGCCCGCGAGGGACGCCGCGTTCTGCGCGAGGTCGGCCTGTGCCGCGTCGCCCGTGGTCAGGTAGAGCAGGCGATCAGGTCCGAAGACCACGCGCGCGCCGTCGTGGATCGAGGCCCCCGGGATGCCGCCGAGCAGCTCTTCCGGGGCAGCGAGTGAGGTGCCGTTCCAGGCCATCCGCACCAACCGGTTGCGGGTGCCACCGGAGGACTGGTAGGTGTGCGCCGCGTAGGCGAAGGGCTGGGTGGGAAAGTCGGGGTGAAGGGCGAAGCCCATGAGGCCCCCCTCGCCGGACTCGCTCACCTGGAGCTCGGCCACGCGCGTCACCTGGCCTGTTTCGGGGTCCACGCGCGAGATCCGGCCGCGACGCTCGGTGATCCAGAGGTGATCGTCGGGTCCCCAGACGATCTCCCAGACCGTGTCGAATCCCGAGGCCACGGTCTCGGCGACGAGATCCGCGTTAGGTGTCGGTTCCACGCGCCCGCCGTTGCCGTTCGCGCACGAGGCCGCGGCGGCGAGCACGCCGCACCCCGCGATTGCCTCCCACCGGACGGTTTTCCGCTTCACGGGCGCACCCCTGACAGGAAGACGGGCACGTGCGCATGATAACGCGTCCCCGAACGGCGAGGCAGGCACGGCGATGGACCCTGGTGGCCCGGCGACCCGGCCGATCCCGGTATCGCGCACGGCGTGGTGTGGTGCAGCAGTCGCCTGGGCGATGGTCTCTGCGCTGGCGCTCGGTCAGGGCTGCGCCATGGCCGGTCCCGCGGCGGAGCCGCCATCCCCGGCCGATTCGCTGCTGGCACGGACACACCTGAGCGCGATTCTGATGGACCATTGGGCGTACGTGCATCAGGAGTGGCCCACAGTCGGCGCGTGGGCGGGAGTTCGACCCGAGCGGCTTCCGACTGCGTCGTGGGAGGGGGCGAAGGCGCGGGGCCACTTCGCGCGCGCCGCGCTGCGTGCCCTGGACGGCGTGCGATACGAAGCGCTGCCCGAGACGGAGTACCTCTCCTGGTCGACGCTCCTGTGGGACATGGAGATGCTGAGCCGGCTCGCGGGGTACTTCTCGACGGATTTCTCAGACCTGGCCCCGCGCCGCTCCCCGCTTGGCGTGACCGTCGACCTGCTGGCCGGTCTCCCGCTGACGGGAGAGGCCGACGCGCAGCGGTATCTGGAGCTCGTCCACGCGATTCCCCTGCTGACGGACAGCCTGCGCGCGGGGCTCGTTCTGCGTCGCGAGCGCGGCGTCATCCTGTCGCGCGCCCTGGTGCCGAGAGCGGCGCGATTCGCTCGGTCACTCCTGAAGCCGGCGATGGAGAGCCCGTTCTCGCCGAGCGCGACCCGACTGGCCGCACTCGACACGGCGGTGAGCGCGCGATTCGTGGCCGCGCTCACGGAGGCGATCGAGCAGCTAGTCAATCCGGCACTGGCGCGCCTGGCCGACCACCTCGAGGGAGAATACCAGGCCACGGCCCCGGCCCTGCTGGGCCTGGGGCAGTATCCGGGCGGACTGCCGCACTACGTGGCGCTCCTCGAGTTCGAGACGACGCTCGACATCACGCCGGAGGACGCGCACCGCATCGGACTGCAGGAGGTGCTGCGGCTCGATACGCTGGTGGCGCAGGCACGCGCGGCAGCCGGGGCGCCGGTGGCGCGCGATGCGCTGCTGGCGTGGTTGCGCGGTACGCTCGCCGGCTCACCGCACGCCACAATGGTGCCGGAGTCGCTCCCTTCGTGGATCGCGGCGCGGCGGGACGCCGCTGCCGCGACCCTCCTGCCTGCTCTCGCCGACCCACCGCGCTCGGTGGTAGAGATCGACTCCGTGGGCGCGCAGTCCGCCGAGTGGGAAGGATTGGCGCGGTACACGCCGCCGTCGGTGGCGCTGCCGATTGCGCTGTATCGGATCAATCCCGAGAGGATACGCGCTGGCGCGTGGTATCCGATCGCCGGTCACGTCCTTCAGGACCTGATTCCCGGCCGGCACCTGCAGGCGGCGAGGCAGCGCGAGAACGGTGCGCTTCCCGCGTTTCGACGCGTAGCACACCATGGCGGCTTCGTGGAGGGGTGGAGCGTGTACGCGCTGGAGCTCGCCGACTCGGTGGGCTCGCTGACGCCGGCGGAACGACTCGGGGCGCGACTGGTCGCGCTTCGCGCGGCGTGCGGGCTCGTCGTGGATACCGGCATCAACTATTTCGGCTGGAGCGCAGAGCGGGCGCTGGACTTTCTGCGTCAGCACCTGCCAGGCGACGACGCGGCGCTGATGCGAGAACTGGTAATTCCTGTCGCCGAAGAGCCCGCGTCACTCACGGCGGCCGCGCTGGGCGCCCGCGAGTTGCGTGCGCTGCGGCACTGGGCAGGACAGGAGCTGGGCGAACGCTTCGATCCGCGGGCGTTTCACGAAGCCGTGCTATCCGCCGGATCGCTTCCACTTCCCGTGCTCGGCGCTCACATCGAGTGGTGGATCCACGAGCAGCAGGCGATGGGTACCCCGCGGTAGGGCAGAGTCGCGCGGGGGGGGGGAGGGACGTATTCAGGTGGCGCGAGGCGTGGACTTGGCGACGGCTTTCTTCACCTTCTTGCGGCGGGTCTTGCCGTAGCTGCCGCGAGAGATCTTGCCCCGACGCGTACGCTTGTCGCCTTTGCCCACGGTGGTCTCCTGGTTCGTGACTCGTGACTCGAGACTCGAATATACAGTGGTGCGTACGCCGTTGGCGGGGGGCTGGGGGGATCTCCCGGTGGGGAAGGGATGGTCGGTTGCGGGTGGGAGGCCCCACGACCGCGGATGGCCGGGGCAGGCGGGCGCGGGCGGGCCGAGGTGCCGCTCGCCTAACGAGCGGTCCGGATGCCGAGCCGAAGCGGGGGAAAGAAGTGCGGCCCCA
>DATIGO010000062.1:0-22342 GCA_035454665.1 Gemmatimonadaceae bacterium
TGCGCATACGCGGGAAACGTGAACGTGTCGACCTCCTGTGCGCGGACGAATCGATGCAGGTTGTTCGTGGCTGAATCCACGAGGTGACCGAGGATCTCCTTCTGCGACCATTTGCCGGGGGTGCGGGGCTGGGAAACGGCAGGCTCGTCGAGCGCGCGCAGGCGCACGGCCACGGTGTCCACGATCCGAACGAGCTCGGCGGCGACGGGCGGGATGGTGGTGGTCATGCTCATGTGGGCAGAAAGGGATGAAACGTTGGATCGCACGGCGAAGTGGAACACGCGCTCCGGGTGTCGTGGAACATCGCTGCGTCTCAGGCCGGGGACCAATGCCGTGTTGACATGCGTTCCATGATTCAGATACATACCCGGATTCAGATACATACCCGTCCATGAAACCCTATCGCCCGCGCCCCACGCGTTACCTGGGTTCGCTCTCCCACGAGGGGTGGGATATCAAGCAGTACTCGGTCGTATACGATGCCAGCGTGCCGTTCGACGCCGCGCGGTTCGACGCCGGCGTGCCTCTGGCCCTCGCGGAGCTCCCCAGGCCCGCGCGCGCCCACGATCGCCCCGGCGTCGCGATCCTCATCCGGCATCAGGCCGAGGGAATGGACTATCTCGTGCTCGCCTGGTGGGACCGCGAGAACGAGCTGCCGATCAAGGTGTTCGTGCGCGAGGCATCGGAGCCGGAGTGGCGTCGGGCGCGCGGGGGCGAGTCGGTCTGCGTCTGGGATCTCGACGTGCTGTGGCAGGAGCGGCAGGCATACGTCGCCACCCTCCTCGGCCCCGAACCGGCTGGCGCCCGCGAGCGGTATCTCGAGCGGTCCGGTGGAACCGGTTAGGCGCGGACCCGTGCGAGGATCGCCTCGACGAACCCGTCGAGCGGCTGTGCGGCTTCGATGAAGAAGAGCTGCGGATCGATGAGCTCGAGCTCCATGAGCTGGAACGCCGCAGGCGTGACCACGGCATCCACGCGCGCGTAGAGCGGGATGGCCGGCGCCGCGGCGACCACGGCCGCCGCCGTGCGGATCTCGCTCGATCGCGGATGAGCCAGCTCCGCGCTCCCGCCATGCTCGGCCTGGACGCGAAAGTCTCCCGCGGCGGGCCGCTTCCCCACCGCATGGCTGTACTGTCCGTCGATGAAGACGAACGAGAGCTCACCCGCCGTCAGGATCTCGTTCACGAAGCGCTGCGCCATGACGTCACTGCGAGCGCGCTGGTCCCGGAGCCGCGTGCGTTGCGCGTCTCCGAGCGGCAGCTCAGCCAGCCAGGTCTCGTGAGCGCTGGCGGAAATGGCCGGCTTGAAGACGGCGCGCTCCCACTCGGCCGGCAGTACGGGGTCGCCTTCCTCGCCGCCTCGGGCGAGCCAGATGCGCGCCGGCACGGACACAACCGCGGAGAGCCCGTCGAGGTAGCGCTTGTGCGCATTCCATGAAAGCAGGGACGGCGGGTTGAGAACCGTGACTCCCGCCCGGTCAAGTCGATCGACCCAGTCGAAGAACTCCTCGACCCGGAGATGGTAGTCCCAACAGGAGCGGATGATGACGGCGTCCGGAAGATCGACCCCGGTGTCCTGCCACACGAGCGGTTCCGCGCGCACGCCGCGCGCGCGGAGCGCCAAGAGGAGGTGCTGGTCGTCCGTTGTCAGATCCGGCAGGTGCTCCGCCGTGGCGAGCGCGATGCGCGGCGTGGACCGCCGGTTCATTCAACCCGCCAGGTGGCTCATCGCGCCTGCCGCGCCGGGGTCGACGTCGCCATCACGAGCCGGCGCACGGGCTGCACGATCATCACCCTGAGCAGCGCTTGCGGCTCCTCGTACCGCTTGAGCTCGTCGAGCAGCGGCTCCGCCCACCCTACGGGCGCCCCTGAGCCGTTCCCGGCGTACTCCAGTGCCTCGAGGCCGATCGCGGCGACACGTGACAGCGCCTCCGCGGCGGGGACGGCGTCGGCCACGAGCGGCGAATGCTGCGCGCCCTCGCGAACCCTCGCACCCACTGGCAGCCACCGCGTGAACAGCGCGTGCAGCCGGCCGCGCGCGATGTCTCGCGTGATGGCACTGTCGAGGCGCGCCAGGCCCGCGAGCGAGTCGCTCACGAGGTGGTCCACCAGCATCGACGTTTCCCACCGCCCGCGTGGATCGGGGACGGCCGCATCGATCATCCGCACGAGCGGCGTGAGCTGCGTGCTCCGCGTGCCGCGCACGCGCTGCCCGAACGTCGGGGGGGCCACGGCCTCGAGCGTCGATCGCAGCGCCTGGCGGGTGGGCTCGTCGGGCGCGATCCGGCGCACCAGGCGGTCGGTGTGCGCGAGCTGGCCGAGCCCGAGCTGCTCCAGACGCTCGTTCACGATCCAGAGCCGCCGGTACATGTCGTTCACGTGGATCGTCTCGCGCGGCGACCAGAGGCGCTCGGCGATCGCGGCGAGGCGCGGCCAGATGCGCGAGTCCACGGTTTCCGCCGTCACGTGTTCACCCCACATGCAGGCTTCGCCCCCCAGGACCAGCGCCTGCTGCTCCGGCGTCAGGTCCGTCCAGGGCGGAATGGGGTCGGCGTTGTAGTGCTCCTCGGCCGTGCGGATGTGATCCAGGTAGTACGGCGCCGAAAGGATGCTCGCGTGGCCGCGGCTCGTGGACTGGCCGAGGTACTGCACGCCACGCCAGGACTGCACGACGGACGCCCTGGGCAGCGTGGCATGGAGGACTTCGTCCCAGCCGACCAGCCGCTTCTCGTGCTTCGTGAGGATTCTCGTGAGGCGGCGGTTGAAGTAGGCCTGCAGGTCGGCGGTGGTACGCATGCCGTTCTGGCGGCGGTAGGCGCGGATGCGGGGGTTGTCGTTCCAATGGCGCGGATCGACCTCATCGCCGCCGACGTGCCAGTACCGGTCGGGAAAGAGCGGCGCCATCTCGGCGATGAAGTTGTCGATGAAGGTGTAGACCGCCTCGCGCGTGGGATCGAACGAGGCGCCTCCCAGGCCCCAGCGGCGCCAGATCTCGAACGGCCCGGGAAGGCTGGCCAGGTGCGGATACCCCACGAACCACGCGGTGGCGTGCCCGGGCATGTCGAACTCCGGCACGACCCGGATCCCGCGGTCGCGCGCGTACGCCACGATCTCGCGGATCTGCGCCTGCGTGTAGTACAGGCTGTCCGAGCCTAACGTGTGGAGCTTCGGATAGCGTTTGCTTTCGACGCGGAAGCCCTGGTCCTCCGAGAGGTGCCAGTGGAAGACGTTCATCTTGACGGCGGCCATGCCGTCGAGGGTGCGCTTGATCGTCTCGACCGGCGTGAAGTGGCGGCCCACGTCGAGCAGGAGCCCCCGCCACCGGAAGCGTGGCGCGTCCTGGATACGCACTGCGGGGAGGTAGAACCCCACGGCGTCGGATTCGACGAGCTGCAGGAGGGTCTCCAGCCCGCGCATCGCTCCGACCACGGTTCGGGCGCGCAGCGTCGCGTTCAGCGGGGTGACGGTGAGCGAGTACGATTCGTTCTCGTCGATCGACTGGACCCGCTGGCCCGCCGAGTCGACGGCGATGACGATCGTCGGGGGCACCGTGTCCCGCTCGATCTTCCGGGAGATCGGCACCGCGAGCCGCGACTCGAGCCGGGCGATCGTGCGCCGGGTGCCCGCCCGGAGTCGGTCGTTCGCGAACTTCGTGAGGGCGAAGGTCGTGGTGCTGTCGAGGCGCAGGATTCCCGCATCCCAGGCCACCGAGGCCGGTACGGGCATGAGCGCGTGGCGGCGCTCCACCTGCTGCGAGGACAGTGCCGCCGGGGCCGCGAGGACGATGCACGTCGCCACGGTCGAGATGAGGCGATTGAGGCTGAGTCGCATGAGCCAGGGCCGTCGAAGGGTCGGAAGTCGTGCGGGTTGTGCGTTCCACCACATACCAGTCGTCCGTATCTTGGGGCGCCCCTCGCGGGACCTCCTTCCCCCTGTTTTCCGCTATATGAACCTGACCTCACTTGACTGGTTCATCGTGGTCGCCGCCACAATCGTGTCGTTCGTCCCGGCCCTGGTCCTGGCCAGGCGGGCGGGATCCAGCACGGCGGAGTTCTTCACCTCCGGGCGGTCGGCACCGTGGTGGCTCATCGGCGTCTCGATGGTGGCCACGACGTTCTCCACCGACACCCCCAATCTCGTGACGAACCTGGTCCGTGAGCGGGGGGTCGCGAACAACTGGGCGTGGTGGGCGTTTCTGCTCACCGGCATGCTCACAGTGTTCTTCTACGCGCGGCTCTGGCGTCGATCGGGAGTGCTCACGGACCTGGAGTTCTACGAGATCCGCTACGCCGGGAAGGCTGCAAGCTTCGTGCGCGGCTTCCGTGCGGTGTACCTGGGCCTCGTCTTCAACTGCTTCATCATGGCCTCCGTGAACCTGGCCGCGGTCAAGATCGCGAACGTGGTTCTGGGGTGGCCGATGACGCAGACGCTCCTGGTGTGCGCGGTGCTGAACGTCGCCTTCGCGGCCACCTCGGGGTTGTGGGGCGTGCTGGTGACGGATTTCATCCAGTTCGGCATCGCGATGACCGGGGCAATCGCGGCGGCGTACTTCGCCCTGCAACAGCCCGAGGTGGGCGGCCTGGCGAACCTGATCCGGAACACCGATCCGGCCACCCTCGCACTCGTCCCCGATTTCAGTGACTGGGGGCTCACCCTCACGGTGCTGATCATTCCGCTCACCGTGCAATGGTGGTCGGTGTGGTATCCGGGGGCGGAACCGGGCGGGGGGAGCTACATCGCGCAACGGATGCTGGCGGCCAGAAGCGAGAACGACGCCATGGCCGGGACGATGTTCTTCAACTTCGCGCACTACGCCCTGCGCCCCTGGCCCTGGATCATCGTGGCTCTGGCGTCACTGGTCGTCTACCCGCAGCTCTCGGACATCGCGACGACTTTCCCGTACGTGGATCCACGGCTCATCGGGCATGACATGGCGTACCCGGCGATGCTCCGGTTCCTGCCGGCCGGATTCCTGGGGCTCATGGTCGCCGGCATGCTCGCGGCGTACGTCTCCACCATTTCCACGCACCTGAACTGGGGGACGTCGTACCTGGTGCACGATCTGTATCGGCGCTTCCTGCGGCCCGACGCCGAAGAGCGGCACTACGTGGCGATGGGGCGCCTGGTCACCGGGGTCCTGATGGCGATCGCGGCCGGCCTGACGTACGTGCTCGACTCCGCACGGGAGAGCTTCGAGCTGCTGCTGTCGATCGGCGCGGGGACAGGACTGCTCTACCTGCTGCGCTGGTTCTGGTGGCGGGTGAACGCCTGGAGCGAGATCGTGGCGATGGGGGCGTCGTTCGTGGTCGCGCTGGCTTTCTTCATCGCGCGCAAGTCGGGGGTGCCGATCGAGTCGCACATCGCATTGATCCTGACGGTGGCGATCACCACCGTTGCGTGGATCGCGGCCACGCTGGCTACACCGCCGACCGACCGCAGCACGCTCGCGTCCTTCTACCGCCTGGTGCGTCCCGCGGGGCCGGGCTGGACCGCCGTGCGCGCGGAGGCCGGTCTCCCGCCTTCACCGGACTCGTTCGCGAACTCGCTGCTCGGGTGGATTCTCGGCTGTCTGCTCGTGTACTCGGCGCTCTTTGGCGCGGGGAGCTTCATCTACGGCCAGGTAGCGCAGGGGATGGTGTGGCTGGTGGCGTTCGTGGTGAGCGTCGCCGGGCTTTCGCGAGTCATGCCGAGGATCTGGAAGAGCGCGCAGAAGTAGGGGCTGGCTGCCCGGACTCCTGTCGCCTCGCTCCGGTCTAGTCATGAAGGCCGTCATCCTCGCACGCGGTCTCGGCACCCGAATGCGCCGCGAAGACCCGGGGGCGCCGCTCACGGACGAGCAGGTGAGGGCCGCGGCCGCGGGGAGCAAGGCGATGATGCCCGTGGGCCGGCCCTTTCTCGACTTCGTGCTGAGCGGCCTGGCGGACGCCGGCGTGACGGAGATCTGTCTGGTGGTGGCGCCGGATCATGGCGCGATACGCCACTACTATGATAGGGAGGTCCGGCCCACGCGGTTCGCTCTGCACTATGCGGTCCAGCCTCGGGCGCTCGGGACCGCCGACGCGGTCCTCGCGGCGCGGGCCTTCGCGGGAAGCGACCCGTTCCTCGTTCTGAACGGGGACAACTACTACCCGGCGGACGCGTACCGCGCCCTGATCCACGCCGGAGCGCCGGCGCTCGTGGGATTCGAGCCCGGGACGCTCGTGAGGCTGGGCCACATCGAGGCGGACCGCGTCCGTCGTTATGCGCTGCTGCGTGTGGGGGCGGACGACGTGCTGCTCGACATCGTCGAGAAGCCGGACCCGGCCGCTGCCGCGGCGCTGGGACACGCGTCGCTCGTGAGCATGAACCTCTGGGCCTTCCCGCCGGCCATCTTCGAGGCCTGCGCGGCGGTGCGGCCTTCGGTCCGGGGGGAGCTCGAGCTGCCCGACGCGGTCCGGCACGCGATCCGCGTGCTGGACGTGCGGTTCCGTGTCATTCCCCTGGCGGCCGGGGTGCTGGATCTCGCGGGTCGCGCGGATGTGGCGGTGGTGGCCGAGCGGCTGCAGGATGTAACGGCGTGGCTGTAGCTTCCGTCTTCCACGCATCGCCGTTTCCCCGACCGGTTCCGCGGTGAATCCCGCACCAGCCAGGCTACGGGAGCTCGGACTCTCTCCCCGGGCTGCCTCCACGAAGGCCATGATGCTCGGCCACTGCGACCGCGCGTTGGACACCGCGCGTGCGGGGACGCGTCGCTGGTCGATCTGGGTTCCGGGCCGCGTGGAGCTGCTCGGGAAGCACACCGATTACGCCGGCGGCCGCAGCCTCCTGTGTGCGCTGGAGCGCGGCTTCTGCGTTCGAGCGGCCGGCCGCAAGGACGCGCTGGTTCGTGTGATGGACGTCGCGGGGGGTGGGCGATTCGAGATGTCGCTCGGCGAGTCGACTCCGCGCACCGGGACCGCGTGGGAGGGATACGTCGCCACGCTCGTCAGGCGCGTCTCGCGGGACCTTCCCGTGGTGAAGCGTGGTGTCGATCTCGCCTTTGCGAGCGACCTGCCGCAGGCCGCGGGGATGAGCAGCTCCAGCGCCCTCATGATCGCCGTCTTCATCGCGCTCTCGAAGTCCAACGACCTGAGGAGCAGCGAGGAATTCCGGCGGATGGTCTCCACGCACGAGGAGCTCGCGGCCTATCTGGGCGCGGTCGAGAGCGGAGAGCCCTACGGCAGGCTGCTGGCCGACGTCGGGGTCGGCACGCTCGGGGGAGCACAGGATCACACGGCGATCCTCTGCAGCGAGGCGGGCCAGATCGTGCGCTACGCCTTCATTCCGGTGCGGCGCGAGGCGATCGTCGAGTTTCCGCGGCGCCACACGCTCGTGATCGCCGTGAGCGGCGTGATCGCCGAGAAGACAGGCAGCACGCAATCCGACTACAATCGCGTTTCGGCCACGGTGCGACGCCTCGTGGATGCCTGGAATCGCGAGACCGGCCGTCATGACGCCTCCCTCGCGGAGGCCGTCGGGAGCGCGCCCGACGCGGCCGAGCGTTTGCGCGCGGTGACCCAGCGCCTCGCCGATGCCGGGGTGACGCCGGAGTTCGCGCGCCGGCGCCTGGATCAGTTTCTTTGCGAGACGTACGAGTTCATCCCGGCGGCAACCGACGCATTGCAGCGTCAGGTGATGGGTGAGCTCGGGGTGATCGTGGATCGCTCGCAGGAGCTGGCGGAAAAGCTGCTGGGAAATCAGGTGCCGCAGACCATCGCGCTGCAGCGCCATGCGCGCGAGCTGGGCGCAGTGGCGGCGTCCTCGTTCGGCGCTGGCTTCGGAGGGAGCGTCTGGGCGATGGTGCCGGACTCGCTCGCACACCATTTCGCGGACGACTGGGGAGCGAAATACCGCCAGGCGTACCCGGGGCTCGCGGCGCGGTCGATGTTCTTCACATCGCCGCCGGGGCCGCACGCGCTGCAGTGGTGAGTCAGGCGCTCGCCAGCAACCGCGCGAGCCGGTTGCCCTGCCGCAGCACGTCGAGGTACATCCGGCCGCGCGCGTCCAGCTCGTCCGGCACCGTGTCGATCGTGAAGACCGTGGGATCCAGATCGTCGGTGAGCTCCGCCCAGGCGAGCGGCGTCGAGACGGTGGCGCCGGGCCTTGCCCGTACGCTGAGCGCCGCGACCACCGTCTTGCCCACCACGTTCTGCATGCAGTCGATGTACACGGCACGCTGAGAGCGCCGGCTCTTCGACCGGATGGTCGTGGCCTCCTTCCGGTGTGCATCGGCCACACGGCGCGCGAAGAGCTGCGCCATGAGCTGTGCGGACTCGCTGCTCGTGCGCGGCGGAAGCGGGATCACGAGGTGGAGGCCCCGCGAGCCCGAGGTCTTCACGGCCGCCGAGATCTCCGCCGCTTCCAGCTCGTCGTGCAGCCAGCGCGCCACCTGCACGACCATCTGAACGGGTACGCGCGGTCCCGGGTCGAGGTCGAGCACCGTGTAGTCCGGCGTCTCGAGCGATCCCACGCGCGAGTGCCAGGGGTTCACGGCGATCGTTCCGAGCTGCACGCAGTAGAGGAGCGTCATGAGGTCGCCCCCGACGAGCCGCCGCGCGGGTCCATCCTCGGTGGGGACGCGCTCCACCCGCACACCGGGGGGCGTACGCTCCGGGGGCGCCTGCTGGAAGAACGCCTCTCCCTCCACGCCTTCGGGGTGGCGCTTCAGCGCGAGGGGGCGGCCAGCCATGAGCGGCAGCAGCCGGGGCGCTGCGCGCACGTAGTAGCGCATCAGGTCACCCTTCGTCCGCTGGGCGTCGCGGAAGTAGAACTTGTCGAGGCTCGACATCGCGAGCTCGTGGCCACGACCGAACTCGATCGTGCCGTCGCCACCCCCATCCTCGATCTCGAGCAGCGCGTCGAAGACGCCGTCGAGATCCGTCATGCCATTCACCCGCTTCCGCATCCGGCCCGTGCGGCGACGCATGCCGTTCGTGGTCACGGCCTCCCTCGTCAGGCGGTGGGGCGACGCGGAGCGCGCCGGGATCGGATGCGCGTACGCGGCGTACGGCCGCGCGGCCCGCCCGGCTCCGTGCCGCTCGAACGGCCCGAGGCGCCCCGGGGCTGCCCCTCCAGGCTCGCCCGCAACCGCGACATGAGATCCAGCACCCGCGGCTCGCGGCGGGCGGCAACCGGCTCGGGAAGCGCCACGCGCTGGCCGCGGGCCCTGGCGCGGATCATCTTGCGCAGGTTGACCTCGTACTCGTCGACGTACTTCTCCGGCTCGAACGGACGGCGCAGGGTCCTGATGACCTGCACGGCCATCCGGACCTCCGGCGGGCGCACCTCATCGGCCGACGGGAAGCTGAGCTCCGAGACGGGAATCAGCTCGGTCGCGAAGCGGAGGAAGAGCATCACCAGCGCGTCGTCCTCGGCACGGATCGCCACCAGATGCTGCCGCCGCTGCAGGATGATGCGCCCGATGCCCACCATGTCCGCTTCCTTCAGTGCCTCGCGCAGGAGCGCGTAGGCGCGCTCCCCGCCGCGAGCGGGTGTGAGGAAGAACGAGGTTTCCAGGAACCGCGGATCGATCTCGCGCGGGTCGACGAAATCGTGGATGTCCACCGTGTGGCTCTGCGCGAGGGCCGCCTCGTCGAAATCCTCGTCGTTGAGCACGACGTAGTCGCCCTTTGCCACTTCGTAGCCCTTCACGATCTCGTCCCAGGGGACGGGTTCGCCGGTGTCGTCGCGCACGCGCTCGTAGCGGATCGGCATCGCATCGGGCTCGTGGAGAAGACGGAACGAGAGGCGCTGCTCGCGCACCGCGGGCCGCAGCTCGACGGGCAGGCTGACGAGGCCGAACGTGACGGTTCCCTTCCAGACGGCGCGCACCGGGAGACTCCTTCGGGATTCCCGCTGTTCGACCCCCCGGTTGAACGGGGGTTCGTGCAGGCTCGTGGTGAAGCGCGGCGGCGCGTGGTGGCGCCCGCGAGCGGCCTCGTCCACATTTCACCGGCGCGAACCCGTGCCCGGAGCACCGATGCCTGACGATACCCGTCCCCTGTCCCGTCGCGACCTGCTGAAATCGGCCACGGCAGCCGGCGCCGGTCTCGCGCTCACCGGCCTCGGACCCGACCTGGCCGCCTCGTCACCCGTGACCCGTCACGCGTCACCGGGGTCGAGCCACGAGTCACGCGTCACGGGTCTCGCGACGATGGCGGGTGTGCCGTTCGATCGGCATGAGACCGTCCGGATCGGCATCGTCGGCACGGGGCTGCGGGGGAAGAGCCTGCTCAACGAGTGGCTGGCCGTGGACGGCGTCCGCATCACGGCGCTGTGCGACATCGTCCCGGAGAAGGTCGAGCAGGCGCGACAGATGATGCGCCGCGCGGGCCACGACTACGAGCCCGCGGTGTTCACGCGCGGCGAGCGAGACTTCGAGAACCTCTGCCGTCGCGACGACGTCGATCTCGTGTACACGGCGACCCCGTGGGACTGGCACGTGCCGGTCTGCGTGGCGGCGATGGAGCACGGGAAGCACGCCGCGACCGAGGTGCCGGCGGCCACGACGATCGCGGACTGCTGGACGCTCGTGAACCTGTCGGAGCGGACGCGCCGGCACTGCCTGCTCATGGAGAACTGCAACTACGGCTACAACGAGCTGCTCGTGCTGTCGATGGTGCGGGCGGGGGTGTTCGGGGAGATCAAGGCGGGCGGGGCCGCGTACAACCACGACCTGCGCGCGATCCTCTGGGAGACGAAGGACGAGGGCCTGTGGCGGCGCGACGCGCACACGAAGCGCAACGGCAACCTCTACCCCACGCACGGGCTGGGGCCGGTCGCGTTCTACATGGATGTGAACCGCGGGGACCGGCTCGAGTATCTGGTATCGATGAGCACCGGGGAGTTCGGGCTCACGGAGTGGCGCGCGGCGCACGAGCCGCGGGCATCGGTGCGCTGGCGGGAGCGGTATGTCTGCGGGGATCTCAACCGGTCGCTCGTCCGGACGGCCCGCGGGCGTGTGATCCTGCTGGAGCATGACGTGACGAGTCCGCGCCCCTACAGCCGCATCAACAGCGTGCAGGGGACGAAGGGCATCTTCGAGGACTATCCGCCGCGCCTCTACGTCGACGGCCCGGGCGCGAACCACCGCTGGCAGCCGATCGACGGGTACCGCCAGGCCTACGAGCATCCCCTCTGGAGCACGTTAGGCGAGCGGGCACGGAGCGGGGGACACGGGGGCATGGACTATGTGATGGCCTGGCGGTTGGTGCAGTGCATGCGGGAGGGGCTCCCCCCGGACATCGACGTGTACGACGCGGCCGCGTGGAGCGCGCCCGGGCCGCTCTCGGAGCAGTCGGTGGCGAACAACGGACGACCCGCGGAGTTTCCCGACTTCACCCGCGGCGTGTGGCAGGCGGCGCGACGCGTCCTGTGACGCGCCGGGGTCTGGCCTGCATCGCGTTCGCCGGGCGCGCTTCGGCGTTGCGGTCGGCAGGGTGATGGAAGCGACGGTGGAGGTTCCGACTTCCCGTCCCTAGATTCACCGCTTCGCCTTCCGACCCGTCTTCCCCGCACTCCATGAGCGCGACTGCAAGATCGAGAAAGCCGAAACAGGCGACGCAACCGACCCCATCCCGCACTCCGGCGCGCACGGCGCCCGCCTCACCTTACCGATCGGACCTCTTCACGCTCCGGCGCTCTCCCATCCAGGGAACCGGCGCGTTCGCCATTCAGCCGATCCCGAAGGGCACGCGCCTCATCGAGTACCTCGGCGAGCGGATCTCGCAGAAGGAAGCCGACAGTCGCTATGACGATGACGAGGAGGCGCATCCGCACGTCCTCCTCTTCAGCGTCGATCGGGGGGTGGCGATCGATGCCGCGGTCGGCGGCAACGATGCGCGGTTCTTCAACCACTCCTGCGACCCGAACTGCGAAGCCGTGATCGAGAAGCGTCGCGTCTTCCTCGAGACGATGCGCGACGTGGAGCGCGGCGAAGAGCTGACGTACGACTACAGTCTGACCCGCGACGGCCTCGACGATGCCGAGTCCGAGCGGCGCTACGCGTGCCACTGCGGAGCGGAGAACTGCCGCGGCACGATGCTCGAGCCGCCGAGGCGCCGCCGGAGCAGGACCGCGAAGACGAACCGTTAGGTCGCCGGACCCGGCGGTCGGAACGGCCGTGGCCGCATGACCCTTTGCGGCCGGCGCCGGTACCACGGCCATGGCCAAGCCACCAGCGCGCGCCGACCAACGCTCCCGACCGCGGCCGGCGCGCGCCGCGGCTGGTGACCGGCATGCGCGCGTCCCGGATGGTACGCTCCGGCTCAACGGACAAGGCACGGACGCGCTCGAAGCCGGGTCGACCCTCGAGCTGTATCGCCAGCATCTCCTCGCGACTCGGCAGTTCGCGGCGAACGCGCGTGTGCTCGAGCAGCGGGGCCCGGATCGGGTGACGGCGACCGGGTTGGATCGGCACCGCGCGTACGTCACGGCGGCGATCCTCGCGGCCGTGGCGTTCCTCGAGGCCTCGATCAACGAGCTGTACCTCGATCTGCAGGAGCTCGAGCCGTCGAACGGCGCGCAACCGCTGAACCGACTGCTGGCACGGCTTCCCGACGTCTGGCCGGCGGCCGAGCGAGCGCCGATCCTCCACCGGTACCAGCTCGCGCTCGCGCTCGCGGACGCCGAGCGCTTCGATCAGTCCCGGCCGCCCTACACGGACGCGGAGAGCCTGATCCAGCTGCGTGAGGCGCTCGTGCACCAGCAGCCCGATCCCGACGACGGCGGCGCCCGGCTGAGAAAGCTGGAGCGCCGGCTGCGCCAGCGCTTCGCACCCAACGCGCTCGCGCGCGCCACCGACGCCTGGTTTCCGCACCTCTGTCTCGGCGCGGGCTGCGCGGACTGGGCCGTCCAGACGGCCCAGTCGTTCAGTGACGCCTTCTGCCAGCGGATGTCGATTCCCGCCCGCGGCCTCGGCTGGCGCGAGGGCCAGCGACCCGCGCGTCGTTAGGCGCCGACGGCTCTCTCTTTGGAGAGAGACCGGCATCCGCCGCTGGAGCGACCGAGCCACGGCTCGGTGCGGCCGGGGCCGCCTGCCACACGGTCGAGCTGAAACACCTAACGACGAGTCGGGTACCGGAGCCACGCCCGGCATTCCGTCGGACGGGCTCGCGGCGCCGCGCCTGCGGCGACCGGCTCGACAGTGCGGTGAATCGACGAGCAGCCCCTTACCGGAGTGGCGCCATGTCCGTGTTCACGCGCGCGATCGACCTCCTGACCCTGGGCTCGGATCGCCCCATCAGGCGGCTCATTGCGTACTACGTGGTCCTCGCCGCGGTCGCCGCAGCGCTCGCCGCGATCTTCCCCGCCGCCGACCGCCTGTTGCTCGGCCGCGGCATCACCCTCCCCGAGGCCTCGCCGATCGTGCTCCAGGACGCCCTCGTGGCGACCGAGAGCACCGCCGACGCGCTCGGCGCGAACTCCTTCACCGAGCTCGCCCTCACGACCGCGCTCCTGCTCCTCGGCACCCTCATGCTCATGCTGCCGGTGTCGTGGGTCTACATGTCCGCGCGGCGCGAGCCCGGCCACAGCCAGGCCGTCGCGCAGACGCTGCTCATCCTCCCCATCGTCGTTGCCGGTATCGTCCTCATCGTGCGCAACAGCCTCGCGCTGGCCTTCAGCCTCGCCGGCGTCGTCGCCGCCGTGCGCTTCCGCAACACCATGCGCGACGCCCGCGACCTGGTCTTCATCTTCCTCGCCATCGCCGTGGGCTTCTCCGCCGGCGTCCAGACGCTCGCGGTGGGCGCCGTGCTCTCCCTCGTGTTCAACCTCGTGCTGCTGCTCACCTGGCGCTACGACTTCGGGCGCAGCGCCCTCGCGCCCACCGCCTCGTCCCAGTGGCGCGAACCGCTCGCCACCCTCGCCACGAGCAACGGCAACGGCACCGTCCCGGATCGCGACATCGTGCTCGCGCTCACACCGGACAAGGTCGACCTCCTCGCGGACCGCTTCGAGCGCGTGCGCGACGTCCTCGGGTCCGACCGGAAGAAGCCCCGGTTCAATGCGGTCTTCTCCTTTACCACCAACTCCATCGCCGAAGCGCAGGTCCTCGTCCAGAAGGTCCTCGACAAGATGACCAAGCGCTGGATGCTCGACGAGGTCGTAACCCACTCGGGGAAGCCGTCCGAGGTCTACTACCTCGTGCGCATGCGCAAGGCCGTATCGCGCGACGACCTGCTCACGGCCATCCGCGCGCGCGCGGGCGACCGCATCGGCAGCGCGCACCTCGAGCTGGGCGAGGCCGCGGTCGAGCAGCAGGAGGCCGTGTGATGCCGCGGCGCTTCCTCGCCGTGCTGGCGGGCACGCTGCTCGCCGGCACGGCCTGCCGCGGCAACGGCAACGGATACTCCGCGGCCGAGGCCGCCGAGCTGTCGGTGCGCGCGCAGCGCCTCACGCAGAAGCTCGCGGCCGCGAGCGCGGACTCCGCGCTGGGTGAGCCGCTGGCGCGCTGGATCCTGCCGCCCACGATGGCGGAGGTCTCGGGCCTCGCGCTCCTGGATTCCACGCGCCTCCTCGCGCACAACGACGAGACGGCCCGGATCGCGGTCGTGGATTTCCGGCGCGGCGTGGTGCTGAATCAGTTCAGTGTGGGCGAGACCGGCATGCGCGGCGACTTCGAGGGGATCGCCGTCGCCGGCGACCGGATCTTTCTGGTTGCGAGCAACGGCACGCTGTATGAGTTCGCGCCCGGCGAGGAGGGCGAGCGCGTGCGATACGCCGAGCACGACACTCGCCTCGGCAAGGAGTGCGAGTTCGAGGGCGTGGCCCACGATTCGGCCACGGCGTCGCTCCTGCTGGCGTGCAAGCGCGTCCTCAAGGGAGACGAAAGCCGCCTCGTCATCTATCGCTGGGACATCGGCCGCCGGGCGCTCGTGCCGGAGCCGGTGATTTCCATTCCGGTGGAGGAGGTGATCGGCGCGAATCCGTGGGACGCACTGCGGCCCTCGGACATCACCGTCGATCCGGCAACGGGCCATTACGTCCTGGTCGCGGCGCAGCAGCGGGCGCTCATCGAGCTCACCCCGGGGGGTGAGGTCGTGCAGACCCGCCCGCTGCCTGACGCGCACCCTCAGGCCGAAGGCGTCGCCGTGACGGGCGACGGCATCCTGCTCGTGAGCGACGAAGCCAGCAACAGCGCGGGGACCATCACGCTGTATCGGTGGCCCGCGCGGACTTCCACGCGGGGAACCCCATGATTCCTCTCTGCCCGATACAGCATCGCATCCGCGTCGCGCCGCTCGTCGCACTCTCGTGTGGCGCGTTGCTCCTCACGCCGCTCGCCGGTGCGGCACAGCGTCCCACCGGCAATGGCGCGAAAGGTCCCACGGCGCCGCTCAAGGCGTCGGACACCGTGACTGTCCAGGCCAGCAAGCGCTACGGCGCGAGCGACCTGCACCGACTCATGCTCGGAGACGGCTACCGCGATCTCTGGGGCGCCGAGATCGACGTGCCGGTGCTCGACCTGAAGGAGTTTGCCGGCGGTCTCGAGCCGACCGAGATCGGCGGCGGCGCGCAGACGAAGAGCCTGCGCTTCGCCGCCCGGAATGGCCTCGAGTACGTCTTCCGGCCGGTGTACAAGGAGCGCCTGGTGCTGGAGAACGAGCTCCGCAACACCATCGTCGAGGACATCTTCTCCGACGGCCTCAGTCACTCGCATCCGGCGGCCCCGGTCGTGGCAAAGGGCATCCAGTCCGCGGCCGGTCTGCTCCATCCCCACCCCGTGCTCGTGGTCATGCCGGACAGCCCGCTGCTGGGCGAGTTCCGCAAGGACTTCGCCGGGAAGCTCGGGACCATCGAGGAGCACGCGAGCATGCCGGACGACGTCCCCGGCCTCGGCGGTGCGGTCGACATCATCGACAGCGACGACCTGCTCGAGAAGCTGAACGAGGATCCGACAACGCGCGTCGACGCGCAGGCGTACCTCACCGCGCGGCTCGTGGACTTCCTGATCGGCGACAACGACCGCCACCGCGATCAGTGGCGGTGGGCAAAGCTGCGGCCCAGCGAGTCGGCGCCGTGGGTGCCGATCCCGCGCGATCGCGACAAGGCGTTCGTGTCGCATGACGGCCTGCTGCTGAAGCCGGCCCGCCTCTTCAAGCCCATTCTCGTGAAGTACGAGAGCACCTACCCGCGCCTCGGCACGCTGTCGGGCAAGGTGGCGGAGAACGACCGGCGCCTCCTGGCCGACCTGGAGCGATCGGAGTGGGACTCCATCGCCATTCGGTTGCGCGCGTCGTTGTCGGATTCGGTGATCGACGCGGCGTTGCGGGAGATGCCCCGCGCGTATCACGCGAGCATTCCGGAACTGACCCGGAAGCTGAAGTCCCGGCGGGACAAGTTGCCCGCGGCCGCGCGCCAGTACTACGGCCTGCTCTTCACCGTCGCCGACGTCCATGCGACCGACGCCGCCGACCGGGCCACGATCACCCGCGCGGGCGAAGGCATCGTGGACGTGGAGCTGCGCTCCGGGGATGATCCACCGTACCTGAAGCGGCGCTACTTTGCGGAGGACACGCGCGAGGTGCGGGTGTACCTGCACGGTGGCGATGACCGGGCGGTGGTGCGCGGAACCGTCGCGCACAGCATTCCGATTCGCGTGATCGGCGGCAATGGCACCAACACGCTGGTCGATTCCTCGGTCGGCGTCGACCGGCGCAGCGCCGCGAGGTTCTACGACCGCGGCACGGTGACCGAGGTGACCTACGGTCCGGATTCCGCGTTCAACCGGCGGCCGTGGCGACAGGCGTTCGGCGAAGCGGAGCCGCCCATTCGCGACTACGGCTCCAAGGTCGTTCCCACGGGCGCCATCAAGACGGGCCGCGGCATGGGCATCGTGCCGAAGGTCGGGTTCAAGCGATACCAGTATGGGTTCCGCTACGCTCCCTACTCCAGCCTGGTGCGCGCCGAGTTCGGATACTCCACTGAAATGAAGGGGGTGGAGATCGAGCTTGCGGGGGACAAGCGGTTCGAATCTTCGCTCTTCCACGTACAGGCCGATGCCGAGATGTCGCAGCTCGAGGTCGCCGAGTTCCGCGGCTACGGCAACGACCGGCCCGGCGAACGCGATCCGCTCTTCGACGTGCGCCAGAAGCAGTACCTGTTTCATCCGTCGGTCGGCTACTCCTTCGGGCCCGAGAGCGACGTCTCGCTCGGTCCCATCGTGCGATCCGTCACGACCGACAGCGTGGCGAACCGGTACATCTCGCTGACGCAACCGTACGGGTTTCCGCAGTTCACCCAGGCGGGACTTCGGCTCTCCCTGTTGCACGACCGGCGCGACGATCCCGACTTCGCGCGGCGCGGCTACGTGATCGAGGCGACTGGAAGCGCCTACCCCGCCCTGTGGGAGGCGCGTGAGCCGTACCAGGAGATCTCGGGTGTCGCGTCGGCGTACCTTGCGTTGCCGTGGCCTGCGAGACCGGTGCTCGCCTTCCGTGCCGGTGGCAAGAAGCTCTTCGGCGAGTTCCCCTACTTCGACGCCGCGTTCCTCGGCGGGTCCAGCTCGGTCCGGACGCTGCATCGCGACCGGTACGCCGGCGACGCCTCGGTACACGGTTCAGCCGAGCTCCGCGTGCCGTTCGGCTCGTTCGGGTGGGTCCTACCCTGGAATGCCGGTCTGATCGCGTTCGTCGACGCGGGTCGTGTGTACCTGGACGGCGCATCTCCCGGTGGATGGCACACCGGCGCCGGCGCGGGCTTCTGGCTTGGCGTCATGAGCCCCTCGACGTCCATCAACATCACGTTCACGAACGACCGGGACCGGCGCATCCTGTTCGGCACGGGAGTGAGCTACTGACCTGGGGGCGGCCGTTCCGTCCGCCCGACTCCCATGGAGCCGGAGAACCGATGACCATGAGAGCCTCTCATCTCGCGGTGGCCGTCGTCGTCGTCGTGGGTCTGCCGGCCTGCGAGGGAACACGTCCGATGATCGCACGCGGCCTGGGCGGGCTTGATCAGAGGCCGGCGACTTGCGTCGTTCGCATCGACGATGCCGAAGCACCCGTCGTGGTCACAAACGAGAGCCGGCTGCTGTGCGTGGCGAAGGCGCGGCTCATCGAGGACACCGTACCAGAGATCAGCGATGACGCGATGCGGGCCGGGCCGGCCGGCGATGGGGCCTTCGCGACGTCCGACGACGTGTACTGCCGGCTGATTCCGCGTCCGAAGTGGGGCGGAAGCCTCAAGTTCCGGTGCATGCGAACGAACGCGGCGAACGTGCTGTACGACGACGAAGGCACGCTGTGGCCCGGCGCCGCGGGATTCGACGAGGATGGGAATCTCCTGGACTCGATCGGATCTGCGCTGCGCCGGTCGAACGGGACGCCGCGGCAGGGCGACGAGCTGCGGATCAAGTACTTCCTCGGCCCCGAGCCGGAGCCGCGGCAGCGCGAGATGTTCACGGAAACCGTCGTGAGCCGGCTCTTCTGGGCGCTGGGGATCCCGGTGGACCGGGTGTACATGCCGGCCAGCGTGAGGTGCTTCGGATGCAGCGCGGATCCGTTCGGGCAGACGGTCGCCGATTCGTCGCGCGCGGCGCGCGTCTTTCGCCTGGCGTCGATCGAGCGACCATACGCCGGGAAGAAGATCGCGGTCACCCGCCGGCGCCCTCCGCTCGGCATGGGCGCCGAGTACGACCATGGCTTTGGATTCGACGAGCTGAGCACGGTCCCCAGCGAGGTCCCGACGCGCTGGATCGAGGCCGAAGTTCTCGCGCTGGCGCTGAACCTCGTCGGATACAACAACACACACAGCTACCAGAACGACCTCCTGTGCCGGCGCGGTCACTGGGACAGGACATCGGGAGCGTGCACGGAAGTCGTGGCGTACGTCGCGGATGTCGGGGGCACGCTCGGTGGCGCGCGAGCCTTCAAGGTCGCGGGCGAGCCTGATCCCGAAATGGGGCTGCATCCGCGCGGCGATTTCGTGACGTTTGCGCAGGGTCGCGTCTTCAGCGATCCCGCCACGTGCACGCTGTACTATCCGATCGGTCCGATTCTGCAGGTCACGGAGGCGGCCCGGTCGACAATGGCGGAACGCTTCCGCAGCCGACTCGACCGTGAGCGCCTCCGCATCGTGTTCGAGGCCGCGCGGATACATCTCATGGAGCAGCGCCTGCGTGACCTGGTGGCCGCGCAGTACGCGCTCGCGCCGGGTCCCACGCTCGACCGCGCCGTACAGATCCTCTGGGCCGACGAGCTCGGCCGCCGCATGAACGAGATCGAGACCGCGCAATGCGGGAACGTCCCCCGTTCAGTCGCGGGCGCCACCGTTCGGAGGGCCGCCAACCCCAGCGGCGCACCGGCCGGTGAACTGGTCAGTGGCGCGCACGTCGCCGTGAGATGCTCGCGCTCGCTCTGCGGTGGCATCCCGCACTGATGGGATTGATGGCGGCGAGTCTGGTGTACGTGCCTTCGATCGGCGTCACGCCTTCAACAATGCGCGCAGCGGCCGCATCTGGGCCCGAACTGCGCGCCGCGGAGTCGACGGTTCCATGATCATGACGAGACGAATCATCGCGCATCTCAGCCGAGCTGGAGCGGTCGCGGGAGTGCTTGCCCCACTGCTCCTGGCGTGCTTCCCTCCCGTGCGGGTCACTCCCCCGCCGGCCGCTGCCCCGGCCGCGGATCTCGCGATCGCTGGGGCCGCGGTGCTCATCGGCGTAGGAGACATTGCGCGCTGCGGATGGAACGGTGATGAGGCGACCGCCCGCCTCGTCGACAGCGTGCTGCTGGCCGACAGCGTCGCGGGCGTCGAGGACGCCGTCTTCACCGTCGGCGATCACGCGTATCCGGACGGCACCGACGCGGAGTTCGAGCGGTGCTTCGGCGAGTCGTGGGGCGACAGCACCAAGCGCATCATGAAGCGGATCCGCCCCGCCATCGGGAATCACGAGAACAACACGGCCTTCGGCGCGCCCTACTACCGGTACTTCGGTGAGCGTGCCGGTCCCGCGGGCAGGGGATACTACAGCTACCGGCTCGGCGAGTGGCACATCTTCGTGCTGAACAGCGAGATGATGACGAATAGCCGTTACGGCGCCGCCGAACGCCAGGCGCAGCTCGACTGGCTGCGCGAGAACCTCGAGGAGAATCAGACCCGCTGCGCGATCGCGTACATGCACCGTCCGCTGTTCAGCTCCGGCGGACACCGGGGAGAACCTCTCGTGCGTGCGCTGTGGGAGGTCCTGTTCGAGGGGGGCGTGGACGTGGTCCTGACAGGACACGAGCATCATTACGAGCGCTTTGCGCCCATGACGCCGGGAGGGGTGCGCGACACCGTGCGCGGGATGACGCAGTTCATCGTCGGGACGGGCGGCGCGGATCTCCGCGGCTTGCGCAATCCCGAGCCTAACTCCGTGACGCGCATTCAGGGGCACTACGGTGTCCTCAAGCTCACGCTGGGCAGAGAGGAGTACCGTCACGCCTTCCTGGACACGCAGGGCCGCATCTGGGACCCCGGCGGCGGGCGGTGCTCGGAGATCCCCGAACGCTGACCGGACGACGGCGTTGGGTCCAACCGACCCGACGCCCCGGACGACGCTTCGCTGGAGCGGCGCGAGCAGAGCCTCTACATTGCCTGGACGCGGTTCACTGGCAGAACCGGTAGACCCTCGGCCCGGGAGCTCCAATGCTCTGGACGGAACTCGTCGAATCGCTGCGCGCCCTGATTTTCGCCGCGGCGCACCTCTGCAACGGTAGTCTCGGTCTCGGGATCTTCGTCGTCTCGCTGACGCTGCGGCTCGCGCTGCTGCCGCTCTCGCTGCGGCTGGCCCATCGGAATCTGGCACGCCAGCGGAAGCTCATGGCCATCAAGCCGCAGTTGGTGCGCCTGCAGGAACGCTACCGCAATGACCCGCTCGAGCTCCTGCAGCGATCGGAGGCGTTGAAGCGGCGACACGGAATCAGGCCGGTGGACCCTGCCGCGCTGTGGGGCGGACTCGCACAGGTGCCGGTGCTGGCCGGGTTGTTCTCGGCACTGCGCCAGGGCGTGGGAGCCGGCGTTCGCTTCATCTGGATCCGGGATCTCTCGTTGCCGAGCGTGGGGCTGGCCGCGCTCGTAACGCTGGCGACGGTCGGAAGCGTGTTGTTCGCGCCGAGCGCTGAGCCCGCGCAGCGCGTGATGATCACGATGGCCGTGCTCGTGGGCGGGATGACGCTCTGGTTCCTGCTTTCGACGTCGGCCGCGTTCGGCGTGGCGGCGGGTGCGGGGGCGCTGGTGCAGGTGGCGCAGAGCCTGATCCTGCGCCACCGGAACCCGAGGGATCCGAACGCCTAACGGCGATCCGGCACCGGCGTGGCGGCCCTGGCCTTGCGCGCCGCCACCAGGCGATCGAACTCCTCCTGCTCGAGATACGTCACGTCCACCCAGGCGTGCGCCATCTCGTCCACCGTGCGATCTCCCCACCCCACCCACTGCTTCGGGTCCGGGTTGTTGGGGTTCGCGGCGGTGTTGTCGTGCCAGGCGGTGAAGACCAGCACCGTCCCCTTGGGCAGGAGCGGCGCCACGTGGTCGGCGTAGACGTAGTTCACGTGCCAGTTCCACTGGAAGTTGTTCACCGCGCTGAGCACTTCCTTGCGACCATCGGGATAGATCGCCTCCACCGACATGGCCTTGCCGCGCATGTGCATGTGCGGCTGGTAATTCTCGAGCCGGGCGGGCGCCTGCAGAACGAAGAAGTTCTGCGTCATCGTCACCTGGTTGGGCGGGATGTCCAGCTCCGACCCACGGCTCACGTCGAACATCCGGAGCACGGTCCGATGCTTCGGTACCACACCCTTCGGATAGAAGTAGATGCCCAGCTCCGCCTCCACGTCCTTCATCTCCTCGCCGATCGCGTGGAGGTGCACCTCCCAGCGGATCTTCGAGCCGGGGAGCATGAGCTTCCCGGCATCCTCGGGGAAGATCTCCCCGGTCTTGCCCACCGCCCACTCCATGAAGAGGCCGGCGCTGCGCTGATGGCCATGCGCGCTGCTCGCGAGGTTGGTGATGCCGCCGGTCTCCTGCTGCTCGAGCAGCGTGAGCACGTGGTGCACGACCTTGCGGGCCTCGGGGCTCGACGGGCGGATCTCGATCGCCCGCACCCAGCGGGGTTCGGTGAGTCCCGTCTCGGTCACGGGCCGGAACCATTTGTCCTGGGTGCGCGCCGGCATCGTGTAGGGCTTCGACTTGAGCACCAGGTCCGGCTCGCCGAACTGCTCCGCGAGCTGCCAGCGGTTGGGATCCGGGAACGTGACCGGCGGCGGCATGTCGCGTGGATCGCCCTGCGGCGTGCCGGCATCCACCCACCGCACGATCGTGGCGATCTGCGCGTCGGTAAGGCTCCG
>DATIGO010000063.1:0-4659 GCA_035454665.1 Gemmatimonadaceae bacterium
CGGGGCCGAGCTCAGGCTCTGGGGCCATCTGCACCACCGGATACGCCGTCACGACGACCCCGGCTACGCGTGGCGCGGTCTCCAGGCTGTCGTTGCCGGCACCGGGGGCCGACGGCCCGAGCACCGTCCCGCGAACGATGCCCGGCGTCAGGGTTCCGGATGGCGGCGGCGGTGGCGGATTGCCCACGCTGTCCCGGCTCTCCTCGCGCGTGAGACCGCTCAGCGGCGACGACCCGGGAGCGGTGGGATCGCCGTCATCGGAGCAGGCGACTGTAATGCCTGTTGCCAGGGCGACGCATAGTGCGGATCGGGTGGACCATCGACTCCTGAACACGATTTCCTCTCGGGTTGACCGTCGACAGGAGATACCTGCGGCACCGCGCCGCGCGTCACAGGCGGGGGCGGACCGCGGCCATCCTGGGACCTGCCGTACGGGGTCCCGGCCGCCGGCGGGGTGCTGCGGCCCCCCGCCGCGCGCGCCATATTCCGCGCATGCCGATCTACGAGTACGTCTGCAAGGGATGCGGAAATCAGTTCGAGGCGCTGGTGCGTCGGGATGAGGTCCCGCCCTGTGCGAAGTGCGGCGGGCAGGAGCTCGAGCGCCTGTTGTCGCTCCCCTATGTGAAGTCCGAGGTCACGAAGGAGCGGTCGCTGAAGGCGGCCAAGCTGCGGGACCAGAAGCAGGGAACCGAGCGCACGCAGGAGCAGCTCCGTTACGAGCGGAGTCATAACGACTAGCTGGAGGGCCAGTCGCGCCAGCCCCCTTTCCCTCCGATCACCGGTCCGAGGCCTCGATGCCCCACGATCACCCGCGCGTACGAGCTCGCCACCTGCGCGTACTGGCGGTCCTGCTGCTCGGAGCGATTCCCGCTGCGGCGACCGCGCAGGACAGCACTCGCGCCGTCCGGCTGACGGGCAACCTCGCCTACGTGGATGCGGCGGGGAACAGCGACGTGACCACCTTCGCCTTCAATCAGCGGCTCGAGTTTCGCATCGGCACCCGCGGAACCGGCGTCACGCAGTCGCTGGGCGGGGTGTACGGGAGGACCGACGGCGTGACCAGCGCCAGCCTGTGGCGCGCGGGGCTGCGCGGCGACGTGGCGTTCTCGCATTCCGTGTCCGGATATGCGCTCGTCGGCTACGACCGTGACCGGTTCGCCGGGATCGCGCGGCGCGTGGAGGAAGGTCTCGGCCTCGGTGTCCGGGTGCTCCATGGCCCGACCGACTCGCTGCAGGTCGAGGGTGGTCTGTCCTTCTTCCAGCAGCGTTCCACCGACGAGGTGAGCACGAGCTACACGGCTGCGCGAACTGCCGGGCGGTACAAGCACCTCTTCGCCCCGGCCGCGTACTTCCTGCAGCTCCTCGAGGTGCTGCCAAACCTGGACGATGTGGGAGCGCTTCGGGCCAACAGTGAATCTGCGCTGGCGGCGCCGATCTCTCGTGCGCTGGCGCTCCGCGTGAGTCTCGTGCTGCGGTACGACAGCGACCCGCCCGAAGCGGGGGTGAAGAAGCTGGACCGGCTCTTCACCGCGGGCATCGAGATCACGTTCTGATGCCCACGCGCCGGGTTCCCGGGCCAATGCGAGCGCGAGGGGCCGGGCGCGTCCGGTGGGTGCTCGGCGTGCTGCTGTTTCTCCTGGCAGCCTCGGCCACGGCGAGGGCGCAGACTCCCGACACGCTGGTCACGCTGCCGTCGTGCGATGGCCGGGAGATCACGGCCATCGACGTCCAGCCGCACCCGCCGGCCGTTGTCGGACGATCGCCCAGCGCGCTGGGGCGCTTCGCGCAGCGCGTGCTCCTGCAGCACACCACGACACGGGAGGAGGTGGTCCGCCCGTTTCTCATCACGCGGGTGGGGCGGCGCTGCGACGACGCGCTGCTGCGGGAAACCGCGCGCGTGCTGCGTGCGCTCCCGTACCTCGCGTCGGCCACAGTACGACCGGTGGACGACGGCGCGGCGGGGGTCCGTCTGCTCGTGGAGACCACGGACGAGGTGCCGCTGGTCATCGGCGGCGGGTGGAGCGATGGGCTTTCTTCTCTCACGTTCGGAAACGCCAACGTGGGCGGACAGGGACTGCGGCTCGTGGGCCGCTGGCGGCAGGGAGACGCCTTTCGCGACGGCGTCGCGTTCTCCGGCCGCAAGCACGGCCTGTTCGGCATCCCCGTCGTGGCCGAGCTCGACCTCGTCCGCGATCCGTTAGGCAGCCAGGTGGCGTACGCCGTCACACGCCCGTACTTCACCGACCGCCAGCGGCTGGCCTGGCACCTCGGCGGCCGGCAGAACACCACGTATCACCACTTCATCCGGGAGTCCGGCCTCACGCTGTCGCTCCCCGTCGATCGCGACGTCTGGGCCGCCGGCGCGGTCGGGCGCGTCGCCTTCCGCGGAACGAACCTGCTGCTGGGGCCGGTGGTGACGTACGAGCGTTCGCACCCGGCGGACGTTGGCGTCGCCATCTCCGACTCGGGACTCGTCGCCGCCGACACGGCCGCCCTGAGCGACCGCTATGCGCCGTACACGGGCTTCCGGGTCGGCGCGACCGTCGGACTCCGGTTCATCACCTTCCGGGAGGTGCGCGGATTCGACGTGCTCCTCGCCCAGCAGGACGTGGCGCGCGGCTTCCAGGTGAACGTGATGCTCGCGCGCGCGATCGACGCCGCCGGCGCCGATGATCGGCACGATTTCGTCTCGGCCGATCTCTATGCCGGCGTCGGCAACGAGCGGAGCTTCGCGGGCCTCCGCGTCGACGCGGAGGGACAGCAGGATCGTGACCGCGACGAGTGGCGTGCCGTGGTCGTGAGTGGCCGCGCGGCGCTGTACCTGAAGCCTTCGGAGCGTCGCACGCTGGAGGCCAGCGCCGAGTTCTCCGGCGGCTGGCGCGAGCGCCTCCCGCTGCAACTCGCCATCGGCGTGGCGCGGGCGGGGGTCCGCGGCTTCCGGGAGTCGGCCATCACCGGCGGCCGGCGCGCCGTCTTTCGGCTCGAGCAGCGCAATCCGCGCGGGGCGGTGGGCGGGCTCCTGCACTGGGGAACCGCCGCCTTCGTCGACGTCGGCAATACCTGGTCGGGCGATGTGCCCTTCGGCCAGACGAAGGCCGCGCGCACGAGCATCGGCCTCGGCCTCCTGGCGGCAGTCCCGCCGCAATCCCGCCGCATGGTGCGTGCGGACATCGCCTTCCCCGTCACGTCCGGCGCACCGCATTCCTACGTCTTCCGCGTCTCGGTCACGTCCGCGGGGCGCGTCTTCTGGCGCGAGCCGGGTGACATCGGGCGCGTGCGAGCGGGAGCAGCGGCAACGTCGATCTTCGGATGGCCATAGGGCCAGGTGACGGGAGAGGACTGGGGGGTCGGCCGCTCACGCGACCCGACCCCTCAGAAGCGAGTACTTCCATCTCGACGGGGCGCCTCGCTGCGCGGGGCACCACCCTCACGCCTTCCCCGCCTCTGCCCCCTCGCCCAGGCGCCGGGCTTCTCAGCGCCCTCTCTGCTTCATGATCGCGTTGACGGTCTGCGTCGTCCGCCACTCCATCAGCTTCTTCCCCACCTCGACGCTCTGCTCCTTTGGCGCGATGCTCACACCGTTGATCGTCGCCTTTCCCGCCTTCACGCGCTGGTCATACCGCACCGCCGACACGTCCACCGCCATCATCAGCGCCGTGATCCAGTAGTAGTCGTGCCAGCCGTCGTCCTTCGGCTCCACGATGCCGAGCTCCTTGTTCATGTACGCGATCAGCCCGTCGTTGTCGTAGAACTCGGGGATGAAACGCGCCACGGTGCCCTTGCCGGCCCAGCGCGCGTTGAGCGTATCGGCTGTGGCCCTGAGGCCGGCCTGGTTGCCGCCGCTGTCGCCGATCAGGATCAGTTCCGTGAAACCGTGCGCCGCGAGGCTGCTCGTGATGTCATGCAGGAGCGCGCGGTAGGTGGACTCGTTCAGGCTGATCGTCCCGGGGTAGGCCATGTGGCTCGTCTTCCGCTCGATGTTCCCCTCCGGGACGAAGGCGATCACCGGCGCGCAGAGCGCGTTCCCCAGCCGCTTCGCGATCGACTCGCACTGCCCGCGCAGGATGACGTTGTGCTTCCCGGTCACGGCGTACGGGCCGTTCTGCTCGATCCCGCCCGTGGGGATGATCACGGTCGTCTTCCCCGCCGCGATCGCGTCGCGCACCTCCATCCAGGTGAGCTCGTCGATCCACACCGAGTTCACCGCATCGATGGTGCGCGGCTCCTTGAGCGCTGCCTCGAGCCGGCGCTGTGCCTCCGCACGCTGCTCCGCCGATCCCCGGCCACCCCCTCCCTGCGCGCCCGCCGGCACCGCGACGGTTCCGAGAGCCAACGCAATCACTCCGAGAGTTCTCGTCCTCATCCTCTCCTCCGAAGCGTAATCCAGAACGAACGGCAACAGAAAGGAGCATTCAACGCAGCGACGCGGAGACGCAGAGGGAACTGCCGCAGAGAAACGACCCATGGTTTTCTCTGCGGCAGTTCCCTCTGCGTCTCCGCGTCGCTGCGTTGAATGCTCTGTCAGTCTATCGACAACCCATCCGGATGCCTGACGCGGCGGCTCAGCACGAGCGGCATCGGTGGTTGTTCTTCGAACCGAGCTTCTCGAGCAGCGCCACGGTCTCGAGGAATGGCGGAATGCGCTGCACCGGGCCGTTC
>DATIGO010000064.1:0-13685 GCA_035454665.1 Gemmatimonadaceae bacterium
CGGCGCCGGGTTGCCGGTCGTGGATACGCTGGACGGCGGGAGGCCCGGGGCGGGGTCTCCTGCGGGTGAGATTCCCCATCCGCACGAGCTCCTGCGCCGCGCCGTACACAAGGTGCAGGAGGACCGCGACCGTCTGGAACGTGAGCTCGCGGAAGCGTGGTGCCTGCGGGAGCGGGAGCCGCTGTACGTGGACGGCGGATTGCCATCCGGCGAGCGCGTGTCGGCCGCGCGGGGCCTCGTGGGCGTGGTGAAGTCCCATCACACGCTCTACGCCACCGAGGACGGCCGGCGCCATGTCCTCTCCCTTGCCCAGGGTTCGCGGACGAGCGCCTTCCTGGTCACGCGGACCTGGGGCCCGCCGGTCCTGAGCTGGTACCTCCGTCTGCGACCGATCCTTGGGCACGATCCGTTCGCGGGGCTGGTGCGCATCGAGATCGCTCCGGACCCGGTGGAGGGATCCGACGGCTCCCTTACCGCGCGCGCCGACCTGATCTCGCGCTGGGTGCTGGCGGAGCGATACCCGCTCGCGCTTCCCGACGGGCGTTGGGACCGAATGGCGTATGGGGTGCGCGACTGCGAGGAGTTCCTGCGGGCGGTAGGGGCCTGAGGGCGGCCGTCCGGCGCGCGTCGCGCGAAAGGCACCGGCCCGCGCCGCGGAAGCGGGTTTCGGATTGGCGGTCCCATTGTACGTTTGGCCGCAGCGCCATTCCGGGCCCATTTCGTCGATGAGCATCGACCCGAAGCATCCAGAGGAACCGCAGGCTCCGAGGCGGACCGAGTCCTCGAACGGCAGCCCGGCGTCGCGGGCTGACGGGTCCGGGGAGTCTGCGGCGATCGGCCGCGTCGTGGCCACGGAGCGCCGTCCCAACACCCCCCACGAGTTCCACTTCTGGACGGCGCTCGACTCTCCGGTGGGCATCGGGACCATCGTCCGGGTCGAGGGGTCGCAGCCGATCGATGGGCAGATCCCTCGCGTGTACGGGGTCGTGACGGACGGCCAGAGTTACACGGACCTCGCGACGCCGCTGCACGACGTGATCGGACACGACGGCACGCCGGCCGGCGCCGCGGGCGCGCCCACGGATCGCGCGGAGATCCGGCTGTACACGGCGGCGGTGTTGCGCCAGCACCCCGAGGAGCCGCTCCAGCCGGTCCCCATGGGTGCGGTGCACCTCGCCGGCGAGCACGACGTGGCGATCGCCCTGCGAATGGATGCGTACCTGAGCGGCGAGAAGCGGACGGCGATACCCGTGGGCCTGTACCGTGCGGGCGGCACCGTCGCACCGGTGTACCTCGACGCCGACTTCCTGGTGGGGCCGGAGGCCGCGCACCTGAACATCAGCGGCGTCTCCGGGCTCGCCACGAAGACGAGCGCGATGGAGTTCCTGCTGGCGTCGCTCTTCACGCACTTTCCCGCGCGCAAGGGATCGATCGCGGCGCTCTGCTTCAACGTGAAGGGCCCGGACCTGTGCTTCCTGGACCAGCCGGCGACGCTGGACGAGAAGGACGTCGAGATGTACCGGTTGTTAGGCGTCGCGCCGCGGCCGTTCGAGCGCGTGCACTACTACGCGCCGTACACCGCGCGCGGGGTCTCCCTCAATACGCTGCGCTCGCACGCGAGCCTCGCGCACAACGTGCGGCCGCTCACGTGGGGGCTGCTGGAGGTGCTGGATTTCGCGGAGGTGCTGCTCAACCGCGACGACGTCGACGCCAAGGCCGATGCTCTCATCGACTTCATCCGCGATCGCATCGCGGACAAGAGCTTCGTCGATCACGGCCTCCTGGGCGATCGCGCCTACCTCGTGCGCACCTTCGCGGATCTGGAGCAGTGGTTCAAGGACCTGCTCCAGCGGATGGAGGACCGCGGGACCGAGAGCTGGCGCACCCACCACATCGCCACCATCCGGAAGGTCCGCAACCGCCTCTCGAACATCAGCACCCGCTGCAAGGGGCTCGTGACCGACACGGGAATGAAGAGCGACCTGCCCTGGGGCACCTTCCAGGACCGGGCGGTGTACGTGATCGACGTCGCCAACCTCGAGGAGGACGCGCAGGATCTCATCTTCGCTCGGGTCATCCAGAAGCTGCGCGAACAGCTCGAGCGGCGCGCCCTGGGCGTCAATCACCTCGTCGTTTTCGTCGATGAGCTCAACAAGTACGCACCAGCCGATGGACCCGACACCTACGTCCGCCGCATGCTCCTCGAGATTGCCGAGCGGGGCCGCTATCTCGGCCTCGTCCTGCTCGGGGCTCAGCAGTTCCGGTCCCAGGTCCACCGTCGGCTCGTGGGGAACGCGGGCACCGCGCTCTACGGCCGCATGGACCCCGACGAGCTCGCGACCCCGTCGTACTCCATCTTCGGGCCCGCGACCCGGACCAAGCTCGCGACGCTCGAGAAGGGGCAGCTGATGGTCCGTCACCCGCACTTCACGCAGCCGATCTTCGTGCGCTTTCCGCGCCCCGCCGTGATGTCGGGCCGCGATGGCGCGGAGCTTTTTCCCCAGGCCGAGGAGCCTTCGCTGGCCCATGCCGTGCTGCAGTCGCTGCGCACGCTGGATCCCTCGCTCACGCTCGCCGCGGTCGAGGACGAGATCGCGCTCTACGAGGAGCACGAGGTGCTCCGGGCGCGCGACGCCACGCTCCTCGCTCGTCCCCAGAACGTGAAGGAGTTCTTCGTGTCCCAGTTCCGCCGTCTCATTCCCGCGGAACCGGCTGCGCGGCCGGCCCGTGCCGCCCTCCGTGCCGCGCCCCTCGACGATCCCTACGGCGACTGACCGTTCGGTGAGAGGGCTCGTCTGGCTGGTTTCCGGGACGATCGGATGGGCGCTCGCGCTCCCCGGGAGCGTGCTCGCTCAATCCGACGCCGTGCTGCTCCAGATCCGGCCGCGCGCGGGCGACACCCTGCGCGTCCGGCTCGACCAGACCGTGGAGATGACCGGTACGGTACGCGGGAGCGCGGGGCCGTCGATGTCGGAGTCGAGCTCGCTGGTCGTGCTCACGCGTCTCTACGTCGAGACCGCGGATCTCGACGGCGTTTCGGTCGTGGCGTTCACCGACTCGGTGCGCCTGACGAGCGCCCCGAACTCCGCGAGCGGGACGATGCTCGCGTGGGCGCGCGCGGCCCAGGGGCATCGGTTCCGGTTTCGCGTTTCGACCGATGGCTCGACATCCGCGGGGGACGGGATCTGGGGGGAGCGGCAGCAGGGAGCGATGCTGGCCCAGATGCCGGCTACGCTCCCGCGCCGCCCGATCACTACCGGCACCACCTGGACGAGTGCCATGGATGTGCCCCTGGCCGGAACGACCGACGGAAAGGGCACGACCACGCTCACGGCGACATTCCGGTTCGACTCGTTGTCGCGTTCCGGGGAGTTGGCCTTCCTTTCGGTACGAGGCCGGCTCAGCCGTTCGGCAACCGGTACGCGGGACGGCGCCGCCTCGATCTCGGAGACCTCGGGGACGATGACCGGGTCCGTGCTGGTCGACCGCCGCCGCGGATGGATCACTGATGCCCGGACGACGATCGCACTCCGGTCGCTCGTGATTCCCGCGGCGAAGGAGAAGCCGCCCATGCGCGTGCAGGTGACCATCTCGCAGTGGATGCGCGTGATGTGAGGCGGCACGGCGCGCGCCGACGCTGACGGACCGACGTCCGCGACGGTGAAGCAACGCTCAAACAGATGACGGAGCCAGGAGCCGTATCCTGTGCCCGCAGGTATATTTGGGTCACTGGACCGCACCCGCTCGTTGACCGCGTTCGAGCCACGGCCCGGATGCCATCGCGGTCCACGGGAGGGATGGCCGCGCCACGCATGCGCCTCGTACACCTCGCCGACCTGCACCTCGGCTACCGCCAGTTCCAGCGGCAGACGGCCGCCGGCATCAACCAGCGGGAGGCCGACGTCGCCGCGGTCTTTCGCACGGCGGTGGACAAGGTCATTGCCTTGCGGCCCGATGTCGTCCTGATCGCCGGCGACGTCTTCCACAACGTGCGGCCGTCGAATCCGGCGATCCTGCACGGCTTCACGCAGTTCTCCCGCCTCGCCGCGGGGCTCCCCGACGCCATCATCGTCATCGTGGCGGGGAATCACGACACGCCGCGCGCTTCCGAGACGGGCTGCATCCTGCGGCTCTTCGCGCCGCTCGGCATCCACGTCGTCGATGCCGAGCCCAGGCGGCTCGCCTTCCCCGACAAGAACCTGGCGATCCTGGCCGTGCCCGACGCGCCCGCGACGCGGGTGGCGCTGGATCCCGATCCGCTCTTCGAGCGCAACATCCTCCTGCTGCACGGGGAGGTGAAGGGGGTGGTGCCCGTGTCGTCGGCCGATTCGGAGCGCGCGGCGCTCCAGATCGCGCCGGAGGAGCTCGCGGCGCCGCGCTGGAGCTACGTCGCGCTGGGGCACTACCACGTCTTCCGGCAGGTGGCGCCTAACGCGTTCTACGCGGGAGCGATCGAGTACACGAGCTCCAACGCCTGGGGCGAGCTGCAGGAGGAACGGGCGGCCCGCCTGAGCGGGAAGGGCTTCATCGAATTCGACCTCGACCGCGGGCGCCGCGTCTTCCATTCGCTGAAGCCGGCGCGCGCGCTCGTCGATCTCCCGCCGATCCAGGCACGCGGCCTGACGGCCGCCGACGTGGACGCGGCGATCGCCGGGAACGTCGCGCAGGTCCCCGGGGGCATCGGCGAGCGCATCGTGCGCCAGGTCGTGCGCGACATCCCCCGCCACGTGGCGCGCGAGCTCGATCACAAGACGCTGCGCGAGTACAAGCGGCACGCCCTCCACTTCCATCTCGACACCCGGCGTCCGGAGATCGTTCGCCAGTCCGCCTCCGGCGCGCCGGGGCGCCGGCCCTCCCTGATGGAAACGGTGCGCGACAAGCTCCGGACCCGTCCGCTCCCCGCGGACGTGGACCGTGAGGCGCTCGTCGCGCTGGGACTCCGGTATCTGCGCGACGCGGACCAGCTCGAGCACGAGGCGCTCGCGGCGACGCCGGAGCGCGAGTGAGAGGGAGTCCGTGAGACTCAACACGCTCCACCTCACCAATTTCCGCCAGCACGCGGAGACGAGGATCGAGTTCGACCTCGGTCTCACGGGTGTGATCGGACCCAACGGGGCGGGAAAGAGCACGATCCTCGAGGCCATCGCGTGGGCGCTCTACGGCCAGCCCGCCGCGCGCGGTACCCGCGATTCGATCCGGTTTCTGAGGGCCGGCCCGCGGGCGCCGGTGCGCGTGGAGCTCGACTTCGAGCTGGGCGGCCACCGCTACCGCGTCATCCGGGGCCTCTCCAGCGCAGAACTGTACCTCGATGGCGGCGTGGAGCCGATCGCGAGCTCGATCACCGGCGTGACCGAGCTCCTCCAGCGCCGGCTGGGGATGACGCGCGCCGAGTTCTTCCACACGTACTTCACCGGCCAGAAGGAACTGAACGTGATGGCGGCGATGGCGCCCGCCGAGCGCGCGCAGTTCCTGTCCCGCGTGCTCGGCTACGACAAGCTGCGCACCGCCCAGTCGCTGGTCCGGAAGCGGCGCAGCGAGGTCGTCGCGGAGCTGGCCGGCGTGCGCAGCATGATGCCCGATCCGGCCGTGGTGGACCGGCTCCTCGCCGAAGCGCGCACGCGCCTGGCCGACGCCGAGCGCCGCCGCACCGAGGCGGAGCAGCGCGCCCGCGACGCCGAAGCCGCTTTCGCCCTGCTGGCGCCCCACTGGGAGTCGGCACAGCAGGCCCGGGACCGGCAGCAGCAGCTCCTCGGCGATCTGCGCGTCGCCGAGAACGAGGCGGCGGCCCGCGTGCGCGACGCGGAGCGCGTCGATCGCGAACTCGCGGAGGTGACTGCGGCGCGCGCGGAGCTCGACCGTATCGCCGCGGCGCTCGCGCCGCTGAACGAGGTGCAGGAGGAGTTTCGCCGCCTCGAAGATCTGGCCCGCGAGGAGGGGCGCCGGCAGACGCTCGTGGAGACGGAGCGCCTGATCGCCGACGAGCTCGCGCGCCTGCAGGATCGCCTGGCGAGCATCGCCCGCGCACCGCGCCTCGCAGCCGAAATCACCGAGAAGCTCGAGCGCAAGCGCCACGCGCTCGACGAGACCGGCGTCACGCTCGAGGCGCGCCGGACGGACTGGGTCCGGGACCGGCAGGAAGCCGAGACGCGGCGCGACGCGCTGCGGCGCCAGTACCAGGAGCTCAAGGCCCAGCGCGACCGGCTGGTCGATCTCGGCGAGGAGGGCGCCTGCCCCACGTGCACGCAGGTGCTCGGCCCCGCCTTCCGCACCGTACTCGATCAGATCGAGGAGCAGCTCGAGACCGCGATCGTCGACGGCAAGTACTTCAGCACCCGGCTGGAGCAGCTCACCGAGCCGCCCGAGGCGGTGCGGACCCTCGAGACGCAGCGCCGGGTGCTCACGCAGGAGCTGACGACGCTCGAGCGGCAGCTCGCGCAGGCGCAGGCCGCCGCGCAGGAGCTCGAGCAGAAGTCGCGCGAGCAGGAGGCGAAGGAGAAGCGGCAGGCGGCGCTGCGCCGCGAGCTCGCCGCGCTCCCGACGGGCTACGACGCCGCGCGCCACGCCGTCCTGCGTGACGAGATCGCCCGGCTGGCGCCGCTCAACGAACAGGCCGCGCGACTCAGTGCGCAGATCGATCGCGAGCCCGCGCTGCAGGCGGAGCATGAGCGCCTCACGAGTGAACGGGGACGCGCGCGCGAACGCGTTCAGGCGCTGCGCGAACGCATGGAGGAGACGCGCTTTTCCGAGGAGGACTTCGCGCGCGTGCGCGCCGACTTCGAGGAGGCCGCGGCGGCGGCGCGCGCCGCCGAAGTCACCCTCACCTCGGCGCGGGCCGACGAGGCCGGCGCGCGCACCGCGCGCGAGCACGCGGAGCGGGCCCGGGTGGAGATGGACCGCGCCCGCGAGCGGTACCAGCGGCTCGAGCACGACAAGCGGCTGCACGACGAGCTGGACCGCGCCTACTCGGACCTGCGCACCGACCTGAACTTCCAGCTCCGCCCCGAGCTCTCCGAGCTGGCCAGCGCGTTCCTGAGCGAGCTGACCGACGCGCGCTATGCCGAGCTCGAGCTCGACGACCACTACAACGTCGTGGTGCTCGAGGACGGCCTCACCAAGCCCGTGATCTCGGGCGGCGAGGAGGATCTGTCGAACCTCGTGCTGCGGCTCGCGATTTCGCAGATGATCGCCGAGCGGGCCGGGCAGACGTTCTCGTTGCTCGTCCTCGACGAGATCTTCGGCTCCCTCGACGAGGCGAAGCGGCGCAACGTGGTCGAGCTCCTGCGACGCCTGCAGGACCGCTTCGAGCAGGTCATCCTCATCACGCACATCGAGTCCGTGCGCGATGAGCTGGATCGCGTCATCCTGGTGGCGTACGACGAGCAGAGCGGCGCGTCGGCCGTGCGCCAGGTGGCGCCCACGTCGGAGGGACTCGACGAGCTGCTCGCGGACGTGGTGCCGCCGGCCGCCGGGGCGCTCGCGGGCGACACGGCGGAGCGCGACGTGGTGGCGACCGAGAGCGTGGACCAGTGAGCACGGCGCGACACTGGCACCTGGCGACCGACGCGCGCGGCCCCTTCGCCGCCTCGCACGACGACATCCCCGCTCTGAACCAGGTGTTCAGCGACGCCTTCACGGAGCGGTACCGCCGCGATGGTATGGTCGGTGTGCGCGTCCCCCAGCTCAACCCGGGCATCTGGCGCTACGCGGTGGAGGACGCCGCGGGCGGAGCGCTCGTGTGGCGCGGCGATCGGGACGAGATCGTGGCCTTCAACATCGCGCACCGCTCGGGGAGCGAGGGGTGGATGGGCCCGCTCGCCGTGCGCCCGGAATGGCAGGGGAGCGGCCTGGGGAAGATCGTCGTGCGGAGCGGCGTCGACTGGTTGCGCGAGGGGAACGCGATGGTGATCGGCCTCGAGACGATGCCCCGCACGATGGACAACATCGGGTTCTACTCGGGTCTCGGCTTCCTCCCGATGCGGCTCACCTTCACGCTCACGCTCGACGCGGCGGCCGCGGATGGTCCGGTCACACTCCTGGGCCGCCTCCCGGCCGGGCTCCGCGACGACATGGTGGCGGCGTGCCGGCGTCTCGCGCACGAGGAGATTCCGGGCTTCGACTTCACGCGCGAGATCAACCTCACCGCGGAGCTCGGTCTCGGCGACACGGTTCTCCTCGAGCGCGGCGGGGTGCTGTCGGGGTTCGCGCTGTTTCACTCGGCACCGCTCGTCGAGGGGAGGGCGCGCGATGAGTTGCGCGTGCTCAAGCTGGTGCTGCGGCGCGAGGACGAGATCGACGAGATGGCACGGCTGCTCTGCCTGGCCGCGCGGCGCACGGGATCGCGGCGCGTGGCGATCCGCGTGCAGGGTGCCTATCTCGGCGCGTACGCGCGGCTCATCGCGTTAGGGGCCCGCGTGCGGTGGACCGACCTCCGGATGACGGTGGCCGGGTACCCGGAGCCGCAGGCGAAGAACGGCGTCGTGTTCTCCAACTGGGAAATCTGACCGCGGGCGGAAGCACCGGCGGACGGGCCCGACTGTGGCTAGCCGGCCGCCCGGATGCCGTTTGATCCGTCCTTCGCCTGCGTGAGCGCCTTTCGGGCGTCGCGCTCGATGTCGATCAGGCTCATGTGCGCGCGGAAGGGGGCCCAGAGCTCGGCGAACGCGCCCCCGCTGAGCTCGAGTGTCTGGCGGACCATCAGGGCTCGCGCCGCCCCCTTCGCGAGCGCGCGGAGGTTGGACGTGACCGCGACGACCGGCGGGAAGGCCTCGGCGATCAGGGCATCGATCGCAGCGAAGCGCGCCTTGAGAATCCTCTCCACCACGTCGGTCCGGTCGGGATCGACCTGGTGCGTGGCCTCGGAGGCGAGCCGCAAGGCGGTCTGATAATAGTTGTCGAAGGGCGCACCGGCCGAATCGATCCGTCGCAGCGTGTCGGCACCGAGGCTCTTCAGGCGCTCGATGAAAGCATCGATGAGCGCGGCACGAAAGGCAAGGTTCTCCTCCATGGCGGCGGAAGCTACACGCCCTTCACGCCGGGCACCGATACGCCATGTGAATAAACGTTACACCATGTAACATTTCGCGCAGATTCTCGCGCTCGCGCGCCCATTTCGTCGCGTCAGCGGGGCGCGCAGGGATCGGCGGGTTGCGCGGGAAGGAACGGTCACTTGCCCCGGCGCTGCCCATCGGCCTCGGGGGTGCCGCGTACCACGATCCGCCAGATCAGCAGGAAGACACCGGCGGTGAGAAGCGCGTGGATCCAGCCCGGCCCCTCGAACACGAAGGTGCCGATGGCCCAGACCACCAGCATGGCGAGCGCAGCGATGATTCCCGGATCCATGGGCACTCCCTGAGGGTGATTTGACCCCTTCCGGTACCGCCGGTACATTCCCGGCTGCTTCGTTCTTCGGGGCGGAGAGAGCGATTTTTTGAGCCAACAAGTCCAGCGAGGGGGCTCAACATCCTGGGTTGACGTCACGCCCCAGTGCGGGGAAGACGAAGGCGAGGTGCGAGTCTTATGCGTTTCGTTTGGGCTTCAAAAAACACTCTTCGTTCCCGAATCGTCAGGGGGCTCCTCGACAGGGGTCCCCTGATTTCTTGAGGGGCCCAAGGATCGGGGCGGGCCCCCCGGAGCGCGAGTGGACCAAGGCCGGGCGGCGAGTTTTGCCGGGCCGAGTATAGATTGCGGTCCTCGTTGGCGCGACCCCAGTATTGCCCCAGAGAGCTGCGTATGGCCAAGGTCACGGTGACCCGCCGGTTGCGCTTCAGCGCGGCGCACCGGGTACACAATCCCGCCCTCAGCGACGAGGAAAACGACCGGCTGTTCGGGAAGTGCAACAACCCGCATTGGCATGGTCACAACTACGTGCTCGAGATCTCCGTGCGGGGTGACGTGGAGGAGCGCACGGGATACGTCATGGACCTGGCCCGGGTACGCGACGTCGTTTCGGCGGAGGTGATCGCGAAGGTCGATCACCGCAATCTGAACGTGGACGTCGACTTCATGCGCGGGACGATCCCGACGACCGAGAACGTGGCGATCGCGTGCTGGAGACTCCTGGCGCCGCGTCTGCGTCCCGCCGAGCTCGTTCGCGTGCGACTGTGGGAGAGCGAGAACAACTATGTCGAGTACGAGGGGGAGTAGCGCGCGCCCGGTGCCGGGAAAGCGGAAAGGAGGGAGGGACCGCGGCGGGCCGCGATGGCGGTGAGCGCGGGCGCGGCGCTCGACGGCGCGACGGTCCTCGTGACGGGGGCCTCGCGCGGGATCGGCCTGGCGGCCGCCCGCACACTGGTGGATGCCGGCGCGCGCACGTTCTGTCTGGCACGGTCCGCGGATCTGCTCGCGCGCGAGACCGAATCGTTAGGCCCCCTGGCCGTGCCGCTGGTCTGCGACCTGGGCCGGGCGGCCGACGTGGCCCGCGTAGTCGAGGCCATGCGCGCGCTCCCTGGCGGCGCCCCCGACGTGCTGGTGCTCAACGCCGGCCTCTTCTCCCTGGCCGCGCTCGAGGCCACCCCCGCGGAGACGTTCGCGCGCACGCTCGACGTGAATCTCGTCGCGCCCTATCGGCTGCTCCACGCCCTGGTCCCGCCGATGCGCGCGCGGGGGGCGGGCCACGTCGTCACGATCGGCTCGATCGCCGACCGCGTGGCGTTCGCGGAGAACGTGGCCTACGCCGCGAGTAAGTTCGGCGCCCGCGCCGTGCATGAGGTCCTGCGCGAGGAGCTGCGCGGCAGCGGCGTGCGCGTCTCGCTCGTCTCGCCGGGACCGGTGGACACGACGCTGTGGGATGCGATCGACCCCGACCGCCGCTCGGATCTCACCCCCCGGGCCCGGATGCTCCGTCCGGAAGCGGTGGCGGCGGCGGTCAGGTTCGTCGTGACACTCCCCGTCGAGGTCAACGTGGACGAGGTGAGGCTCTCGAGGGCGTGAGGAACGGTGGGACGCAAGCAGCGGTCCCGGTTCGGAGTTGAAGGGAACCCGGCAGGCCCGAGACGGAATGCCCTCAGCCCCCCGCCCCGGCCTCGCCCCTCCACTCCGCAACCAGCTCCAGCAATCGGCAACCAGCAACCAGCAACCAGCAACCAGCAACCAGCCCTCCATGCTCCTCTCGCTCATCGACTCCCTGCGCTGTCCGAACGCGCACGACGAGACGTGGCTCGTCGCGTCGGTCGACGAGTGGCACGGGTCTCACGTGGCCCGCGGCGTTCTGGGCTGCCCCATCTGCCGCGCCGAGTATCCCGTGATCGAGGGCGTCATCGACTTCACCGGTGGCGCGGACTGGCCCGTTGGAGTCCAGGGTGACGAGTCGGGGAGCTCGATCGATCACGCCGACGTCATCCGGCTCGCGGCGCAGCTCGACCTGCGGGAGCCCGGAGGCGTCGTACTGCTGGCGGGGCGCTATGCGCCCCTGGCGCCGTGGCTCGAGTCGATCGTGGCGGCGCAGTACGTCGTCGTGGTGGGTGTCGACGAACGGATCCCGCGCGGCGCGGAGACGGGTCTCCGCGTGCGTGCACAGTTGCCCCTCACCGCGCAGTCGGTGCGCGCGGCGGCCATCGACGGGGCCGCCGCGACAGAGGTGCTGGCGCGCGAGACCGCGCGGGTACTGCGGGGCGGGGGACGGCTGGTGGCGCGGGCAAGCGTACCGCTCCCCGAAGGCGTGCAGGAGCTGGCGCGCGACGAGCACGAGTGGGTCGGCGCGGCGGCGGGCGCGCGGCTCGCGCCCGTTCCCCTCAGGCGTCGATAGGACCTTCCGCGCCGGCGTCGCGCCTCGGCCCAGGCGGACATCGGCGCGCGCCCACCGGCCGGCCCGCCCTCACGTGCCGACGCGTCCCGCCACCGCGGCCGGCTCCATCGCGTCGTACAGCGAGTCGATCAGCGCGCGATGGTTCTTCTCGATGACGCGCCGCTTGACCTTGAGGGTGGGCGTGAGCTCCCCCGTCTCCACCGTGAAGTCCTCACGCAGGAGCGCGATCTTCTTCGGCGTCTCGAAGCTCGCGAGGCCGGTGAGCTTGGCCCGGATCTCCTGTTCCACCTTCGCGTGCACGGTGGGCATCGCGAGGAGCTGCGAGCGATCGGTCCAGATGAGGTTCTTCAGCTTCGCCCACTTCTCGAGCTGCTCGAAGTTCGGTACCACGAGCAGGACCGGGTACTTTCGCCGGTCGCCGATCATCACGGCCTGCGAAACGTACTTGCTCGTCTTGACCAAGTTCTCGATCGGCTGCGGCGCGATGTTCTTGCCGCCCGCGGTGACGATGATGTCCTTCTTGCGGTCGGTGATCCTGAGGTACCCGTCCTCCAGCAGGCCGATGTCACCGGTCCGGAACCACCCCTCGTCGTCGATCGCCTCGCGCGTGGCATCCGGCTGGTTGTAGTACCCCTGCATGACGTGGGGGCCGCGGGTGAGGATCTCGCCGTCGGGCGCGATCTTCACCTCGACGCCGGCGATGGGCTTGCCGATGGTCCCGATCCGGAAATGCTCCGGCGTGTTCACTCCGATCACCGGGGAGGTCTCGGTGAGTCCGTACCCCTCCAGGATGGTGAGGCCGGCGGCGTAGAAGAACTTGTTGATCTCGGGGGCGAGCGGGGCGCCGCCGGAGATGAAGTAGCGCAGCCGTCCGCCGGTACGCGCCTTGAGCTTCGAGAAGACGAGGCGCTGGGCCAGCGCGTACTGCAGCGCGAGCGCGCCCGGCGGCTTGCGTCCCGCGAGCGTTTCGGTCGCCCAGCGATCCGCCACGGCGCGCGCCCAGAAGAAGATGCGTTTCCTGAGCGGCCCGCCGGCCAGCGCGTTCTCGAGGACGCGCGCGTACATCTTCTCGTACAGCCGCGGCACGGACATGGCGATCGTGGGCCGCACCTCCTGCATCGCGATCGGCACGAGGTCGAAGTTGTCGACGTACGCGATGGTCGCCCCGCACGAGAAGTACAGATAGTCGCCCATGCGCTCGAAGATGTGACAGAGCGGCAGGAAGGAGAGGGCCACGTCGTTCGCGATCGGGATGAGGGCGCGCGTCGCCGCCACGTTGGAGTGGATGTTGTCGTGCGACAGCATCACGCCCTTGGGTGCCCCCGTCGTGCCCGACGTGTAGATGATCGTCGCGAGCGCGTCCGGCGTCACGGCGCGGGCGGTCTGCTCGTATTCGGCCGCCGCCGCCGCCGTGTCGAGCGCCGTGCCCTGCTGTTCGAGCCGCGCCACGGTGAGATCCGCGTACGGGGCGGCCGCCTCGTCGAACGCCACGACGGTGCGCAGGGCCGGCGCCCGGCCGCGGATCGACGCGAGCTTCTCCGCCTGCGCCGCGGTGGACACGAAGGCCACGACCGCGCCGCTGTCCACGAGCAGATACGGGATCTGCTCCGCCGGGAGCGAGGGGTAGATCGGCACGTCGGTCACCCCGCTCGTCAGGCAGGCCCAGTCGGCGAGTGCCCACTCGGGGCGGTTCTCCGACAGGATCGCCACGCGATCCCCGGGGTTCACGCCCAGGCGCCTCAGGCCGAGGGCGACGCGGCGCACCCGCTCCTTGATCGTGCTGTGCGAGATCGGCCGCCACCGCCCGTCGACGCGCACCAGCATCGCGTCGGCCTTGTCGTACCGCCGGATGCTGTCGAAGAAGATCTGATTCAGCGTGCCGGGTTCGGGGCGTGGACCTTCACCACGAGCGTACATCGCGATCTCCTGTGTTCGGCCGCGC
>DATIGO010000065.1:0-9737 GCA_035454665.1 Gemmatimonadaceae bacterium
TGATGGCTGGCGAGCTCGACGAGGCGCGGGCGACGGCGCGCTGGTATCAGGAGCGCTTTCCGGATCGCTACTATCTGGAGGTGCAGGCCCACGCCTCGCCGGGGCAGGCGGATCTGAACGAGGGGGTGTTTGCCCTGGCCGGCGAGCTCGGCCTTCCCGTGATCGCCACCAACGATTCCCACTTCCTGCGCGCCGACGATCACGACGCGCACGACGTGTTGCTGTGCATCGGCCTGGGAAAGGACCGCAGCGATCCGGACCGGATGCGCTACGACCGCGGGCTGTACTTCAAGAGCGCCCCCGAGATCGCGGAGATGTTCCCGTCGCGCCCGGACGTGCTCGAGAACACGCTGCGCATCGCCGACGAGTGCGCCGTCAGCCTGGGCAAGAAGATCTCGGTGCCCGCGTTTCCGCTCCCGGAGGGCGTGTCGAGCGAGAACGAGCTGCTCCTGCGCCAGGCGACCGAAGGAGCCGAAGGACGCTACGGGCGGCCCCTCCCGCCGCACGTGCGCGAGCGGCTGGAGTACGAGCTCGACGTCATCACCACGACCGGCTACGCCGGGTACTTCCTCATCGTCGCCGACTTCATTCGCGCGGCGCGCGAGCGCGGGATCCCCGTGGGCCCCGGCCGCGGTTCGGCCGCCGGCTCGCTCGTGGCGTATTCGCTAGGCATCACGAACGTCTGCCCGCTGCGCTACGACCTCCTCTTCGAGCGCTTCCTGAATCCCGAGCGCGTGTCGATGCCCGACATCGACGTGGACTTCTGCTTCGAGCGCCGCAGCGAAGTCATCGACTACGTGCGCGACAAGTACGGCAAGGAGGCCGTGGGGCAGATCGTCACCTTCGGCACGCTCAAGTCCCGCGCCGCGGTCAAGGACGTGGGCCGCGTCCTGGGCTTCACCCCGGCCGAAACCGACGCGCTGGCCAAGCTGATCCCGAACCAGCCGAACTTCTCGCTCACCGTGCAGGAGGCGGTGGAGAAGATCGCCGAGGTCCGCCGGCTGTATCAGAACGACGAGCGCTACCGCCAGCTCCTCGACTACGCGATCGCCCTCGAAGGTCTGTCGCGCCACACCGGCGTCCACGCCGCGGGCGTGGTGATCGCACCGGGACCGCTCGACGAGTACGTCCCCGTCTTCACGCAGGAGATGAAGGGACGGCGGGGCAACGACGGGCGCCGGGAGGACACGCCCGCGGCGCCCCTCCCCGCCACGCGAGACGCCGCCGCGCGCGACGACGAACGCATCATCGTCACGCAGTACGACATGAGCGCGCTCGACAAGTCGGGCATGCTCAAGATGGACTTCCTGGGGCTCACCACCCTCACCGTCATCCACGACACGCTCGACGCGATCGCGGCCAGATCGGGCCAGCGCCCCGATCTCGATGCCATCGACTATGGCGACCCGGAGACGTACCGCATGCTGCGGACGGGCCGCACCGTCGGCGTCTTCCAGTTCGAGTCGCCGCTCGCCACCGACATGCTGCGCGCCATGCGCTGCGACCGCTTCGACGATCTGGTCGCATCCAACGCGCTGATGCGCCCCGGTCCGCTCGACGCCGGGATGCACAAGGTCTACCAGCGGCGCAAGCGCGGCGAGGAGCCGGTCCACTACGCGCTCCCGGAGCTCAGGACCATCCTCGAGCCCACCTACGGCGTCATCACCTATCAGGAACAGGTGATGCGCATCGCGCAGGTGCTCGCCGGGATTTCCCTCGCCGAAGCCGACGTGCTGCGCAAGGCCGTCGGCAAGAAGGACAAGGAGCTCATCCAGGAGGAGCTTGGCAAATTCATCGAGAAGGCGGTGGCGCGCGGCTACAACCGGCGCATCATCGAGGAGCTGGCCGGCCAGATCGAGACCTTCGGCCGCTATGGCTTCAACAAGTCGCACTCCGTCGCGTACTCGATCCTCTCCTTCCAGACCGCCTGGCTCAAGCAGCACCATCCGGCGGAGTTCATGGCGGCCGTGCTGTCCTCGTCGATCGGCGACACGGACAGCGTGGTGAAGTTCATCAACGAGTCCCGGGAAATGGGGCTCGATGTGCTGCCCCCGGACGTCAACGAGTCGGGATACAAGTTCACGGTCGTGGGCGACCGGCGGATCCGGTTCGGCCTCGGCGCGATCCGCAACGTGGGACGCGGGGCGATCGAATCGATCCTCGCCGCGCGCGCCGATCGACCGTTCACGAGCCTCTTCGACCTCTGCGAGCGCGTCGACCTGCGCCTCTGCAACAAGCGCGTCTTCGAGGCGCTCATCCATTCCGGAGCACTCGACGGACTCGGCGGGCATCGCGGCCAGTTCGCGGCTGTGCTCGACGCTGCTCTGCAGGAAGCCTCGCTCCGGAACCAGGAGCGGGAAGTCGGACAGGGGAGCCTTTTCGGGTTGATGGCCCCGCCCCAGGGCGACGATCCGGATCGCGGCACCACGGAGCACCGCATCGCGCTGCCGAATCTTGCGCCCCTCCCCGAGTCGGAGCGGTTGGCGCGCGAGAAGGAGATCCTCGGCTTCTACATCTCGGGCCACCCCCTGGAGCCGTTCCGGACCGAGTGCGAGCTGTTCGCCACCCGGACCGTCGCGCAGCTCGGCGCGTGGATGGACGGGCCCGTTACGGTCGGGGTCGTCGTGACCGCCATCAAGCGGCAGGTCTCCAAGCGCACGGGGGCCGAGTTCGCGAGGTTGACAGTCGAGGATTTCTCGGGATCTTCGGAGGTGCTGGTGTTTCCGGAGGCCTGGTCGGCGCTGGCCGATCGCATCCGGCCCGACATCCCCGTGCTCCTCAAGGGCGGCTACTCCCGCCGCGACCAGGGGGTGGAGAACCCTACGTTCATTGTCGAATCCGTCCAGCGCTTCGAGGAGTTGCGGGTCAGCGGCCAGCTCTCGGTCTCGATCGAGCTCTCGGCAGCCAATGGCGAGCGCTCGGGAGCGGAAGACGCACCGCTTCTCACCCCGGAGATCATGCGCGACGTCCGGTCCGTGGTCGACGCCCATCCGGGTTCAGCGCCTCTGGAAGTGCGCTGGGCGGGGCCCGACGGGACGCCGGCGCGGCTCCGCTCCCGCTCGTTGCGCATGGCGGTGAACAACGCCGCGCTGAGCGAGTTGCGCGCGCTCCTGGGGCACGAGCGCGTCCGTCTGGTCCGGGGAGCGTGAACCATGGCCAGCCCCCCCACCATGGACTTCGAGCGCCCCATCTTCGAGCTCGAGAAGCAGATCGATGAGCTGAAGAAGCTGGCGGGGGATCAGCAGCTCGGGGTCGAGGACGAGATCGCGCCGCTGGAGAAGAAGCTCACCGCGCTGCGACAGGAGGTCTACCGGAACCTCACCCCCCTCCAGCGGCTCCAGGTGGCGCGCAGCAGCAAGCGCCCCTTCACGCTGGACTACATCCGCCTCTGCTTCACGGACTTCATCGAGTTGCACGGAGACCGGCTCTTCCGCGAAGACGCGGCCATCGTGGGCGGGTGGGCACGCCTGGACGGCGAGACGGTGATGGTCATCGGGCACCAGCGCGGCCGCGATACCAAGGAGAACCTGCGCCGCAACTTCGGGATGCCGCACCCGGAGGGGTACCGCAAGGCCCTCCGCCTCATGAAGGCGGCCGAAAAGTTCCAGGTCCCCGTGCTCACGCTCATCGACACGCCCGGCGCCTGGGCCGGCCTCGGAGCGGAGGAGCGGGGTCAGTCCGAGGCGATCGCGCGGAACCTGTTCGAGATGAGCCACCTCGAGGTGCCGATCATCGCGACGGTGATCGGCGAGGGAGGCTCCGGCGGGGCCCTGGCGCTCGGCGTGGCCGACCGCGTCCTGATGCTCGAGAACGCGGTCTACTCGGTGATCACCGTGGAGGGATGCGCCGCCATCCTCTGGAAGGACGGGAAGAGCCCTGAGATGAAGGAGCGCGCCGCGGGCGCCCTCCGGATCACCGCCCCCGACCTGCTCGAGATGAAGGTGATCGACGAGATCATCGCGGAGCCCGTCGGTGGCGCCCACGCCGATCACGAGGCCACCGCGGCGAGGCTGCAGGAAGCCCTGCTCCGGAACATCGAGGAGCTTCGCAAGCTCAAGCCCGAGCGCCTGGTCCGCCGCCGCCGGGAGAAGTTCCTCCGCATGGGGCAGTGGGACGAATAGGCTGTGGGGGCCCGAGGGGTCGTGGGGGACCACGGCCCCGGTTTATCTTCGGAAGAGGGAGATGAGGTGGCTGGCAGCTGTCCGCGGACAGGCTGGCAGCTGCGGGCCGCTTCCGCTTTGATAACCGCCGGGAACCCAAGCCAGCTTTGCAGCTCATAGAGGTTTGCTTCAAAGGCAATCGCCGCGAGTTCTTCCTCTGGGAAGGTGACGAGCCGCCCGCGCTCCGCAGCGCGGTCGTGGTCGAGGCCGACCGGGGGGAGGACCTGGGGCACGTGCACGCGGTCGGCGAGCTCGCCATCAAGCGTTCCACGGGTTGCTCGCATGGTCCGGGTGAGGAACCCGTCACGCGCGTGGCCCGGCGACTTGCCACGGCCGACGAGATCAAGCGCTTGCGCGACCTGCGCGAACAGGACGAGTCGGCCAGGCGAAAGGCGATCGAGCGCGTGAAGGCCAACAGCCTCGCCATGAAGCTGTCCGACGCAGAGTGGCGCTGGGATCGACGCAAGCTGACGATCTACTTCACGGCCGACAAACGCGTCGACTTCAGGAATCTCGTCCGCGAGCTTGCGGCGACGTTCCGGACGCGGATCGAGCTCAAGCAGATCGGCGTTCGTGACGAGGCGAAGCGGCTGGGGGGCGTGGGGCGCTGCGGCCGGGAGTATTGCTCTGCGTCGTGGCTCCCCGAGCTCCGTCCGGTCAACCTCGGCGTTGCGAAGGATCAGCGGCTCTCGCTGAATCCGAGCCAGATCTCGGGCGCCTGCGGGCGGCTCATGTGCTGCCTGCGGTACGAGCACGAGTTCTACGTGCAGCAGCGCAAGCGATTCCCCAAGGAAGGGAAGCTGGTCACGACAGCCCGAGGCGAGGAGAAGGTGATCGCCAACGACATCTTCCGGGAGCGCGTCACGCTGCGGGGCGAGGACGGCGAGACCCGGATCCTGGCGCTCATCGAGCTCCGGCGCGAAATGGGGGTCGAGCGCACGGTCGAGGTCTCACTCGACGAGGACACACCGACGACGCCCCTCGAGGGACTATCCGACGAGGTGATCCGCCTGCAGGACACGTCCGAGCTGCCCGCGTGGATGCCGCGGCCGGCCCCACCGCAGGATCCCGGGGCTGGATCGGGAAGGCGTCAGCTCCCAGTGGCTCGTACGGACGGCGGAAGCGGTGGCGCACCGGGGGCACCGGGGGCACCGGGGGCACCGGGGGCACAGGGGGCACCGGCGCGGGAGCGTCGCGATGCCCGCGCCCGGCCCGCCCCGGGCCCGGCGCGGCCCGCCGCCGTGCCGCCGGAGGCAGCGGACACCCGGACAGCGCAGCGTGCGGACGCCGCCAACGACGATGCCGAGGCCTCGGACGGTGCCGAGGCCTCCGCCGCGGGCGAGGAGCGGCGGGGCCGGCGCCGTCGCCGTGGACGCCGCGGGGGACGCCGCGGACGGGGGGGTGCAGAGCGTCCGGCGGGCGGAAACGGGACGGCCGGCGGCTCTGCTGACCCAGACGATTCGGGCCGGTCGGCCGGGGGGAACGGCCCTCCGTCCGGTGGAGCCGGTCCGTGAGCCGCTTCTACGTCACAACCGCGATCGATTACGCGAACGGCGATCCCCACATCGGGCACGCCTACGAGAAGATCGGCACCGACGTCATCGCGCGATACCGGCGGCTGAGTGGGGACGACGTTCATTTCCTGATGGGGATGGACGAGCACGGGCAGAAGGTCGCGCAGGCCGCGGCGGAGCGGGGCGTGACGCCGCAGGTGTTCGTGGACGACATCAGCAGCCGCTTCCACGCGATGTGGGAGCGGCTGGCGATCTCGTTCGACCAGTTCATCCGCACGACCGATCGCCCGCACGTGAGCGGGGTGATCGCGCTCATCAAGCGCGTGCACGAGAGCTCGCCCGACGATTTCTACGAGCGGACGTACGAGGGGTGGTACTGCGTGGGATGCGAGCTCTTCAAGCGCGAGACCGAGATCGTGGGCGGCAAGTGCGTGCTCCACCCGACGCGTGAGCTGCAGTGGACGAAGGAGCGCAACTGGTTCTTCCGCCTCTCGAAGTACCAGGGCTTTCTCCGGCGGCTGTTCGACGAGCGCCCCGAGTTCCTGCTGCCGGAATCACGCCGGAACGAGATCCTGTCGCTGCTGGAGCAGGGGCTCGAGGACATCTCGATCACGCGGTCGCGGCTCGCGTGGGCGATCCCCTTCCCCATTGCGTCGTCGGAGGGGGAGGCTCAGGGGACCTGGGTCTGGTTCGACGCGCTGCCGAACTACCTGACGGCGACGGGCTACCCCGCCCGGGGGTGGCGCGACCGGTGGCCGGCGGATCTGCACGTGATCGGGAAAGACATCACCCGGCTGCACACGATCGTCTGGCCGGCGATGCTGCAGGCGGCGGAGCTCCCGCTCCCGCGGCAGGTCTGGGCGCACGGCTTCGTGAACGTGGGCGGGGAGCGCTTCAGCAAGTCGGCCGGCGTGACGCTCGACCTGCGCGAGGCGATCGAGCGCTTCGGCCCGGACGCGTTCCGGTACTTCCTCATGCGCGAGGTGCCGTTCGACGCCGACGGGAACTTCAGCTGGGAGCGCTTCGAGGAGCGCTACAATGCCGACCTCGCGAATGCGTTAGGCAACCTGGCCAGCCGCACGATCGCGATGGTGGAGCGGTACCGTGGGGGTGTCGTGCCCAGGGCCCGCGGCACGTCGCTGGACGCCGGGTTCGAGGGGGACCTGCGCGCCTACCACGCGGCATTCGACGCCGGCAACGGGTGGCTGCTGCACGAGGCGCTGCAGGCCGTGTGGCGCGCCGTGGCGCGCGGGAACGAGTACGTGGACCGCCAGGCGCCGTGGAAGCTCGCGAAGGACCCCGCCCTCTCCGCCCAGCTCGACGAGACCCTCGGCGCGCTCGTCAGGCAGCTCGCGCGGTTCGCGGTGATGCTGTACCCCTACATGCCGGGGAAGGCCACCGAACTGTGGACCCAGCTCGGCGCCCCGGGCGACCCCGGAGCGCAGCGCTTCGCCTCGCTGATGGATCTGGACGCGACCGGATGGACGGTGGCGAAGGCGTCGCCGCTGTTCCCGAAGGAGCAGGTGACGACAGACCGGTAACGCGTCACGAGCGCCCCCAGTCTCGTGGCTCCCAACCACCGCTGACGGCCACCTTCCAGTGCTGCGAGCCGGTGCGTCTCAGGGCGGTGGAGTCGGTCCCGGCCCACCACCGCCTCTTTCGGAGGCGCGGCCGTTGATCGAAAGCCAGACGGAACCCGCCAGCATCACCCCGGCCGTATACAGCGCCGCCGCGCGCATCGTGCGGGGGCGATCGAGCTCACGCCGCTCGAAGCGCTCCACGGCGGCCCTCGGGATCCACATCTGCTCTCCGGACCAGATTACCGGGCGGGGATCCGTGCTCACACCCGTGGCCCCCATCGCGACCTGATACGCGGTGTCGCTCACAGCCAGCACCCGGCCGTCTACCCGGATCACATCCTGACCCAGGAGCGGCCGGAGGAGCGCTGCCCCCTCAGGGGTCAGGTGCGCGCGGTACTCCGATCCCGGCAAGGGTTCCGGCGCCGTCTCAGGGATGTACCGGTAACACGCGCAGACGGCGAGCAGTCCCGCCACAGCGAACGACGCGCACTTCATGAGTCGAGCCTCCCGAACTCGGACATCGCCTCATGAGATAGCGTACGGCGCCCCCCGCGGCAAGGCGAAACCACCGTTCGCTGCCGCGGGAGGACGAACGGACGACACGACGCGCGGGCGCCGCGTCGCCCGTGCTACTTCTGGACGTTGCCGCCGTCGCGACTCGGGATGCGCGCCTCGCCCTGACCCACGCCCATGGCGCGACTCACCAGAAAAAGCCCGACGACGCTCGCGCCGGAGACGATCCACGTCTTCCGGCGATCGAGCTCGCGCCGACGGATCTCGTCGACGGCCCCCAGGGGCACGCTGAGACGCTCGTTGCTCCACGGCCGCTCAACGCCGGAGCGGTCGAAAGTGGATGAGACCGCCAGTACCAGGGACGAGTCGGAGACTTCCAGCGTACGCCCTTCGAGCGCCTCGACCCGCGGCCCTACCAGGGCCGCGAGCTGCAGGGAGCCGGCGTCAGTGAGCGCGAGCCGGACCTCGCTCCCGGCGTCGGGCGTTCCCGTCTCGAGCGGTGCCAGACGGTAACAGCCCGGGAGAACCAGCAGAGCGGCCAGTGAAAGGGCGGCAGGCCACGCGGACATCACACGCGTGCGGCACGCGGCGGGGCGTCGAAACATCGGTGCAGCTCCACAGCTCCAGTTGAGCAACGGCAGGGGCCCGGCTCGCGCGTCGAACCGGACCCCTGATAATACAGTGTGCGCGGGCTCCCGATCCGCCGGGCTCGGGCGCTGGAAGCCGTGCCAGAGTCGGGGTCGGTTCGCCGTGTCGCGGGGGAGCGGCGTTCAGCTGTCCTTCTTCGGCGTGCCGAAATCCACCTTGGGTGCCTGACGAGCCGACGGGTCGGTGACCTCGAAGTACTCGCGGGGCCGAGCCCCCACGACCTTCGCCGTCAGCACGGTCGGAAAGCGGCGGATGTACGTGTTGTACTGGCGCACGGCGTCGTTGTAGTCGGTGCGCGACACGGCGATGCGGTTCTCCGTACCCGCGAGCTCGTCCTGCAACCGCAGAAAGGCCTGGTCGGACTTGAGCTGCGGATAGGCCTCCACGTTGATCATGAGCGAGCGCAGCGCCCCGGACATCTGCGCGTCCGCGTTCGCCATCTCTCCCGGGTCGCCCCGCTGGATCGCGCTCGTGAGCCCCGCGCGCGCGCGCGTGACCTCGGTGAAGACCTCGAGCTCCTGCCGCGCCTGGCCCTTCACCGTCTCGACCAGATTGCCCACCAGATCGGCGCGCCGCTGCAACTGCACCTCGATCTGCTGCTTCGCCGCCCCCGCCTGTTCATCCAGCGTCTGAATGGTGTTGTATCCGCAGCCGGTGGTCGCGGTGAGGACCAGCCCTGCGAGACCGAGTATCCGTCGCATCTCACTCTCCTCGTGGTGAATGCTGTCCAGCGCTCTGTTGGTCCACCCACCTCGCGAGCGCCGTCGCGCCCGCGAGATACTCCTCCGCCGCGCGCACGGCGGCGTCGCCTTCGAGCTTCGCTTCGCCACGCCGGTGCCGGAGCACCCGGCGGAAGACCTCCACGTTCAGTCCCGTCTGCGCCTGCACGCGGTCCAGCATCGCGAAGGAATCGGCCGGGGGATCCTCACCCGCGAGGCGCAGCGCGGCGCGCAGCAGCACGAGCATGGTGCTCGCGCTGTCCGCCAGCAGCTGCGCCATCGCCCGGGGCGCGGCCCCCGCCGACAGGATCGCGTGCCGCAGCCGCAGCACCTTGCTCCGGGCCTCGTGCTCGAGCTGCAGCCGCAGGTCCGCGCGGTTCACCTGCACACCGTCCCGTGGCAGCGCGCCGTGCAATACCCGGTGATACGACAGGATGTCGGCGTACTCCATCGGAAAGATGTCCGCCGAACCCGTCCATTCCTCCACGGTGAGCGTGAGCGGCGGCGGATTTCCCGCGTCGCCCCAGGCGCGCGCCACCGCACCCTCCTGCCGCAGGTGCGTCATGTCCACGCCGTCCACGAGCACGAGCACGTTGAGATCCG
>DATIGO010000066.1:0-2336 GCA_035454665.1 Gemmatimonadaceae bacterium
GGATACGCCTATTGGCAGACACAGTTCGGCGGAGGCGCGGGCGTCATCGGCCAGCAGCTCCGCATCGATCGGATTCAAGCCACCATCATCGGTGTGGCGCCAGAAGGATTCGTGGGCATGGCGGACCAGGGCGTCCCTGCAGCCTTCCTTCCGATCACACACTACGCGTTCTCGTTCCGGGGCCCGAACTACCCGCGCAACTACAACTGGAGCTGGCTCGAGATCATCGGTCGTCGCAGACCGGGGGTGAGCCCTGTGGAGGCCCGGTCCGATCTCACCGCGGCGTTCCAGCAGAGCTGGCGCGCGCAGTATAGCGCCGATCCCGGCTGGGGCGGCGTGGAGGTCGTGCAACCACGAGGAGAGCTCGGGCCCGTGCAGCTCGGTCGCGGCCCCGATGCGGGGCGTGACTCGCGCGTCGCGCTGTGGACGAGCGGTGTCGCGCTGATCGTCCTCCTGGTCGCCTGCGCCAACGTCGCCAACCTCCTGCTGTCGCGCGCTCTGAGCCGTCGCCGGGAGATCGCCATGCGGCTCGCACTCGGCGTGGGCCGCGCGCGTCTCGCGCGGCAGCTTCTTACGGAAAGTCTCGTGCTGGCCGCGCTGGGTGGTGCAGCCGGGCTGTTGATCGCGCAGTGGGGTGCCGCCACGCTGCGCACGCTCTTTCTTCCCGGCGACGAGGCCTCGGGCGTGCTCACCGACGGGCGCACGCTCGCCTTCGCGGGACTGGCCACGCTCGGCGCCGCGCTGCTCACCGGACTCGTGCCCGCCTTCCACTCCGGACGAGCCAATCTCGCCGCGACACTCAAGGCCGGTGCGCGCGAGGGCACATACCGCCGGTCGCGGACGCGCACCGCGCTCCTCGTCTTTCAGGCCGCGCTCTCCGTCATCCTGCTCGTGGGCGCGGGACTGTTCGTGCGCAGTCTGGAGAACGTCCGCGGATACCGGCTGGGGTACGACGTCGATCTCGTGCTCTTCGCCGCCGCGAACGCGCGCGGTGTTTCCATCGACCCGACGGCGCAGCAGGGGCTCAACGACCGCATGCTCGCGGCCGCCCAGTCGCTCCCGGGTGTGACCCGCGCCGCTGTGGCGATGTCCGTTCCATTCTGGAGCAATGAAAGCCGCGGACTCTGGGTCCCGGGCGTCGATTCTGTGCGGAACCGGGGGCGCTTCCTGATGCAGGCGGGCTCCGCGGACTACTTCGCCACCATGGGAACACGCATGCTGCTCGGTCGTGCCTTCGATGAGACGGATCAGGCGGGCACCCCGAGGGTCATGGTCGTGAGTGAGGGCATGGCGCGCGCGCTCTGGCCGGGTCGTGATCCGATCGGCCAGTGCGTGCGCATCGGTGAGGAGAACGCGCCCTGCACGTCGGTCGTCGGCGTGTCGGAGGAGATGCGCCTGAGGTCTCTCGCCGACGCACGCGAGTTCACGTATCACCTCCCGCTCACGCAGCTCGATGAGCCGAGCTATCCGCAGCTCCTCGTCCGCGTAGCGGGACGTCCGGAGGATCACGTCGCTGCGTTGCGGCGGGTCCTCCAGGCGGAGATGCCGGGTGCCGCGTACGTCAATGTCGTTCCGCTCAGCCGGCTGGTGGATCCGAACCTTCGCGCGTGGCGATTCGGTGCCACCGTGTTCGTAGCGTTCGGAGTGCTCGCGCTCGTCCTGGCCGCCATCGGGCTCTACAGCCTGATCACGTTCGATGTCGCGCAGCGGCGCCAGGAGTTCGGCGTGCGACTCGCCCTCGGCGCCTCCGCAGGCCAGGTCATGCGATTGATCGTCGGGGGCGGTCTCCGCCTCGTGGGGCTGGGAGTGGTTGCGGGCGGCGCGATCGCGCTGTGGGCGGCGCCCTGGCTCGAGGCGGTCCTGTTCGAGCAGTCGCCGCGGGATCCGCTGGTGTTCGGGATCGTGGCGGCGGTGCTGCTCGGGGTGGCGATCATGGCGAGCGTAGCGCCCGCGCGGCGCGCATCGCACGTCGATCCGAGCGTGACGCTCCGGGGAGATTAGGGGGCGGCATCGCGGGTCCCGGGCGTGGAGCCGATTGGCCGCGCCCGCTGGCCGCTCCCGGTGACAAGTCGTATGATCATCCGCATCGACCCCTCTACACCGTCCTTGCGGAGGTCACATCGATGCACGCGAGTCGATCCATCGTCACCGCGCTGGGGCTGATCGGCCTTTCCAGCATTCGCGCTTCGGCGCAGCAACCCGCGGCGGCGCAGCCTGATTCCGTCGATCCCATTCAAGTGATGGTGAGCCGGCTCGACCTCGAGCGATACAAAGCGACGCTCAAGGGACTCACGCAGTTCGGTGATCGACGTCAGGGGACGGACCGGAACAGAGCC
>DATIGO010000067.1:0-45023 GCA_035454665.1 Gemmatimonadaceae bacterium
GGGCGATCCTCGTCAGGCTGGAAGAAGCGACCCAGGAAGGCGCGGGTGCCGAGGAGCGGGAAGAGGTCGGCCGTGGCGGTGCCGACGCTGAGCGCGCGCGCCTCCGCCCCACGGCCGAGCGTATAGTCGTCGGCGAAGACGTTGTACGCCGCGATGCCCGCGAACGCGCGTGTGCCGCGGCGCAGTACGTCGTACGTGACCCAGCCCAGGTCGCCCGTGGTGAAATCACCGCGTCCAGGCACCTCATGCGTGAGGTGGAACTGCATCACCCGGTTCGCATCGGTCACGTGGGCCGGACCGCTCAGCATCAGGCGGTCGACGACGCCGAACATCGCGGCGTTCACGCCGATCCCCAGCGCGAAGGTCGCGACCACGAAGGCCGTGAGCAGCGGCTCGCGGCGGATGCCGCGCGCCGCATAGCGCGCGTCCTGCCGGAGCGCATCCAGTCGTTCATGGAACCGCATTCTGACCTCCCGGTGCTGCGCCGCGTCGTGCAGCGCGTGTCGGCTGGGATCGAACCCGCCGAAGCGGCGGACCGCCTCGGCCCAGGCCTCGGACGGCGCGAGTCCCTGGTGCTGGAGCTGCTCGGCGCGCAAGGCGAGGTGCAGCGCCATCTCCTCGTCGACCTCGCGCCGCACGAGGTCGGCCCGTCGGATCGAAAGGCTGAAGAGCCGCGGAATGCGCGGACGGATCACGAGGGCCGTCGCTGCCTATGTGGTGCGCACGGGTGACGTGAGCACCGCGGTGAGCGTGTTCGCGTACTCGAGCCACCGCTGGGTTTCGGATTTGAGGTGCGCGCGTCCCGCGGCGCGGATGCTGTAGTAGCGGGCCCGGCGGTTGTTCTCCGTCACACCCCACTCTGCGGAGATGAGCCCGCGCTCCTCGAGGCGATACAGGGCCTGGTACAGCGCCGATTCCTCGAGCTCCAGCCGGCCACCGGCCTGGTTGTCGATCCACGAGAGGATCTCGAACCCGTGCATCGGGGACCAGTTGAGCGCGCGAAGCACCAGGATGTCCAGCGTTCCCTTCACCACCGGCAGTGGGGTCGCCACGCTTCCTCCCAGTTGTTCCATTTAGACTCTGTAGGAAGAAGGAGGGTTGTCCCCTTCCGCGCAAGCGGGGCCCACGGACCAACCCCCCGTGGCCTGGGCGGCCGGCAACTCACGCAACGCCAGCGCGTTACCGCGGATAGGGCGGCTCGTCGCTTCCGTGATGTCCACCGAACGGCTCGACCGGCTGCTCCCCGTCATCGTGTGCGCGGCGGCGACTCTGATCGCGATCGCCGTGATGGGATCATGGCCGGTCGGTGCGTACCAGGACGACGCCATGTACGTCGTGCTGGCCAAGGCCCTCGCGTCGGGCGAGGGGTATCGATACCTCAGCCTTCCCGGCCACCCGGCGGCGACGCACTTCCCGCCTGGCTACCCCGCGTTCCTCGCGGCGCTCTGGACGATCGCCCCGCGCTTTCCGGGCAACGTGGCGCTCTTCACCGCGGCCAACGCCGTCTTCTACGGCCTGGCCGCCGCCGGTCTGTATCATCTCGCTCGTTCGCGATTCGCCCTCGGTCGCGGCGTCGCGTTCGGCGTGACCGCGCTCGGCATGCTGGTGACCTCGGTCCTCGGGCTCGCCGGACTCGTCATGTCGGAGCCGATGTACCTGGCCCTCCTCGTCCCCGTACTCGTGATCTGCGATCGGGCGGTGGAGCGCGGCGACTGGCGGGCGGTCGGCGCGGCAGCGCTCGCCTGCGCCGCGCTCGCGATGGTGCGCAGCATCGGGGTCATCGCGCTGGCCGCGCTCTTCATTGCCCTCCTGGTCGGCCGCCGGTACCGCGCGGCGGGCGTGGCCGCCGCAGTCGGTGTCATCGCGCTGCTCCCCTGGAAGATCTGGATGATGGCCCACGGTGATGCGCTTCCCGCGCTTCTCGTGGGCGAGTACGGATCGTACGACGGGTGGCTCATGGACGGCGTGCGAAGCGGCGGCGTCGAGTTCGTATGGCGGGTGGTCTCCATGAACCTGCGCGACATCGCCACCGTGCTCGTGGCACCGAACAACGTGGACGGGGCCCGCGCGGTGTCGATGAACCCCGCGCGGATCGGGCTCGCGTGCGCCATGGCGGTGCTCGCGGTGGTCGGCGTGGTCCGCGCGGCGAACCGATCGCGCACCCTCGCGCTCTACGTCGTGGCCTACGTGCTGCTGATCCTGATCTGGCCCTTCGAGCCCACCCGGTTCGCGCGCGCGCTCTGGCCGCTGCTGGTGCTCGTGATGTGTCTCGGGGCCATGGCCATCCTGAGCGCGTCGTCGCGTCGTCTGCGGCTTCCGCTCGCCGCCGCGCTGGCGATCATCCCCCTCGTGCACCTGATGAACCTGGCGCAGAGCTGGGCCAGGAGAGACTGGGAGTCGTTCCCGCGATCATGGGCGCTTCCCACGGTTTCGCAGGTGCAGTGGGTCGAGGAGAACACGAGGCCCGACGACGTCGTCATGAGCGATCGGGCGCTCTCGGTCTACCTGTACACCGGGCGCTACGCGGTGCCGCCCGCGGACTTCCAGACGACCGACCGCGTGCGACCGCCCGCACCGGATCGCCTGCAACGAACGATCCGCACGCTCGCGCAGCACTACGACGCACGCTACATCCTGCTCTACAACGCGCACGCCATCGCGGCGGCGAGTCCTCTCGCGATTGGAGCGGAGCCGTCGTGGCGCTTTCTGAACGGGCGCATGACGTTCGGTACCGTTCTGGCGAAGACGGCGCCCTGATCCCCGGTGCGCGCCGCGATCACCGCGGCGCCGATCTCACGGTCGGATCAGCGTACAACCGCCGGTGTCGCGGTCGCTGGGGCCCGCCGGACACTGCCAGTACTCGAACTTGAAGGTCATGACGAGCGGCGTCCCGGCCGTGTCGCTACTGGACGTGGGAAAGACGCAGCCACTCTCTTCGAAGACGGCGCAGTTCGGGTAATCCCACTCGATGAACGACGTTTCCGTGCCGTTGCCGGGTCGCAGCTCGAACGTGGTGGCGCGCGGGACGTAGGCACGCATGCGACGCTGGGGATCGCTTCCGACCACGTGAACCGAATCACAGTGCACCGGCGGCGACTGACTGACGCCGCGGCATCCCGCCGAGTTGATGATGTTGTTGCTCTCGGGCGGGATCCTCAACATCGGAAGTGGATTGTACACGATGTAGTCGAAGCGCGCCGCGCCGATCTGATGCACGACGATCTGCGTCATGTACTGGAACTCGGCTCCCACCTCCAGGTCGCCGCTGGCGTCGACGACGCACGAGCCGCGCTCCGGCTCCTCCTCGCAGCCGCTCCACCGGACGAACTCGACGTACCGGCTGCTGTGCGCCGTGTCGGCATCCTCCGGGGGCCCGAAGTTCACCAGGATCGCGGGCTCTCCCTCCGCGGCCATGAGCGTCACGAGCGTTCCGCGGGGAACCTCCTTCTGACACACGGTCACGGGCGTCTGGGAGAAGTCGCAGCGGATCCCGTGAGACGGCGTCACATAGGCCCGGGACACCGCGCCGTCGCCGCCGAAGATCCAGACGGCAGCCGCCGCGGCGCCCATGTCGCGGGTCTCGGCGCGGAGGCGCATGCGGACCGTCACGGTGACCGTACCCTCGTCGCCCGTGGGAGGCTCACACGCCAGGGCCGACGTGACGGTGAGCAGCGCCGCCATACAGGCGCGGTGGCGGGACCGGAGGAGCGCGGGGCCGGCCGGCATGGGAGGGCGAGTACTCACGAGTCCGGGATAGGTTCCATTGCGATACTTCCGCTCGGGATGCCGGGTGATTGAATTATCCCGATCCGAAGTCACCCCATTTTGCGGAGGACGCAGCATCATGCGAGAGAGCGCGCAGCGCGACACGGCGGGCCGCACGGAGAGCACCCGGCACGAGCAGCGCCTGTGGAAGGCGATGGTGGCGGCAGCCCTGATCGGGGCAGCGGCGTGCGGCAGTGGCAGCGAGGAATCCGCGTCGGCCGACACGGCGGCACCGGCGGCCTCCGCGGGAGGGGGAGCCGTCTCGGTGAGCATCACGATGCCCGCGGAGGGGGACACCGTGCGCGGGAATGCCGCACACGTGATGCTCTCCGCGAGCGGGATCGAGCTGGCACCGGCGGCACAGCAGCGTCCGGGCACGGCGCACCATCATCTGTACCTCGACACCGACGTGGACGACGCGACCGCGGTGATTCCGATGGGGCAGGCGAACATCGTCCACCTGGGCCAGGCCGAGACGGAGTACCACTGGGCCAACCTGACGCCGGGGACGCATCGGATCATCGCGGTGCTGGCCGATCCGCTGCACGTGCCGCTGCAGCCGCTCGTGGCGGACACGGTGACGTTCGTGGTGGTGCCGTAGATTCGAGCGGGGGACTACCGGCCCCCCTCGGCGATCCACCGCTCGATCTTCGCCCTCAGCAGCGAGAGCGGCACCGATCCATCCTCGAGGACGCGGTCGTGGAACGCGCGCAGGTCGAAGCCGGCGCCCAGCGCCTGTTCGGCCTGCTCGCGGAGCCGGCGGATCTCGAGGTTGCCGAGCATGTAGGACGTGGCCTGGCCGGGAACCGCGATGTAGCGGTCGATCTCCGCCACCACGTCGTCGCGTGATTCGGCCGTGTTGGCGACCATGTACTCGATGGCGCGGTCGCGGGACCAGCCCAGCGCGTGCATCCCGGCATCGACCACGAGACGCGCGGCGCGGAGCGCCTCGTTGGACAGGAGCCCCATGCGGTCGACGTCGGAGGAAAAGAGTCCCAGCTCATCGGCGAGCCGCTCGCTGTACAGCCCCCACCCCTCGCCGAAGCCGGACTGGTAGAGGTAACGGGAGATGGGGTGCAGGCCGGTCCGCTCGAGGGCGAGCGCACTCTGGAGGTGGTGGCCCGGGTACGTCTCGTGGAACGCCGTGGACTCGAGTCCCGCGCGCGGCTTGCCGGCGGCGCCGCGCAGATTGATGTAGTAGATGCCCGGGCGGCTCCCGTCCTCCGACGGGTTGTTGTAGAAGCCGCCGGGCGCGGAGGCTTCGGCGTAGGCCGCCACGGGCTCCACCCGGACCTGCGCCGCGGGGAGTCGGCTCACGACGCGCGGCATCGCGGCCCGCGCGCGCTCGACGGCGTCCTCCGCGACCTCGAGCATCTCCTCGCGGCTGGAGAAGAGATATCGCCGATCGGTGCCGAGTCGCCGCAGGGCGGCGGCAACGTCGTCCGTACCTAACGATCGACGTGCGACGGTTCGCATCTCCTCACGGATCTTCGCCATCTGGTCCAGGCCCGTCTGGTGCACCTGCTCCGCGGTCAGGTCCACGGTGGCGTGGTAGCGAATGGCGGCGCGATAGCAGGCGGCGCCCTGCGGGTTCGCCGAGACGCCGACCTCGGTACGCGCCTTCGACAGATACTCGTCGCCCAGGAAGTCGCGGTAGCGCTGGATCGCGGGACGGATCTGGCTCGTCTCGAGCTGCTCCATGCGGGCGCGCAGCTCGGGCATGCTGTCCGGCGCCATCGTGACGAAGGGAGACTGGCTCACGGGCGCGGCGAGCATCGCATCGATCTGCCGGATCACCGACTCCACGTTGCCACGCGGCGCGCTGTAGCCGCGCTCGAGCCCCAGGCGCAGGTTCGCGATCTCCTGATCCAGATACTGCGGCAGGCCGGCGAATCGCTGGTACGCGTCCTCGTTCTGCTCCGGAGCGCCTAACGGCTGCGAGTTCGCGACGACGGCCAGCTCCTGCGGCCACCCGGTCCAGGTGGGACTCACGTTCCACCACTCCATGTGGCAGACGCGGAAATCCCGTGAGTTGCGCAGGATGTCCCGCAGGAATCCGTGCGTCACGGCCTCGGCGCTGCCGGCGGCGAGCGCCGTGGTGTCGAGCGACTCGAGCTGCGCGAGGAGGGAATCCTCGGTCGCTTCCCAGCGGGCGCGGGCCTCGGGCGAGATGTCGGGGAGGCGGTCGTGGGGTCCGGCCGCGCGCCCCGCCATCGTGGCGTAGTGCGGAAACGCGTCGAAGTACTCGTCGACGTAGCGGTCGGCGAGCGCGGTGACGCTGGCGGGAACGCCGGACCGGTTCATCGCAGCGCGGTCACAGGCGCCGAGTGCGAGAAGCGACACGAGCGCGAGTGACGGACGGAACGCCATGCACCAGCCTCCGGTGATCGGGTCATCCATCCAAATATGGAAGCCGGACCCCGATCGCCAGAGGACGGGCCACGAACGATCCGGTGCGGAGGCGGACGGTCCGGATGCGTCGCCCGGGGGTTGCGCCAACCCGGACGCGATGCCGGCCGTGTTTCCAGGTATCGGCCGGCGCCGCGACCGATGTGGGCTCGGATGCGTCAGACCCGGCGGCGAGCGAGGCGACGCAGGAGCCGGCCCGACACGATCAGCAGCACGACGACGAGCGCCAGCGCCACGAGGGGAAGGACGATCGCGAGAACCGCGGTCGCGGTGGCACCGATCAGCTCGATCGAGGCGACGGCCACGTTCGCGAGGCCCCCGGTGAAGAGCCCGGACTTCGCGCGGAGCGCGACGGTCGCCCCCTGCATGAGACCCGCAACGCCACCGCCTCCCACGAGCACGACCCCCCACTTGAGGAGCGGCGGCACGTCGACGAGAACCGACGCGCTCGCGACCATCCCGGCGATCACCGCGGCCGGCGTGGTGACCGTGTCGAGGACGTGGTCGAGCCACGGCACGTAGTACGCGGCCACCTCGAGCGCCGTCGCCGTGCCGAAGGCGATCATCGCGACGGGTGAGCCCAGCCACTCGAAGCCCGGTGCGACGGTGAGGTAGTCCATGTTCGCCGCCACGCTCGCCGCGAGGAGCGGGACGAAGACCCGGAATCCGCACGCCGCGGCGAGGCCCAGGCCGACCGCGATGGCGACGAACGTGTCCATGCCTAACGGGGCGCCCCTGCCTCGACGCCCGCCACGAAGCCGACGATCGTGTCCACGACGCGGTCGCCGGCAAGCAGCTCGTAGTCGTTGTGCATGAGCCCGTCGATCCGGAGCAGACGCTTCGGCTCGGGGGCCGCCGCGTAGAGCCGCTCGCTCTGCACGACCGGCACGATCTCGTCCTCCCCGCCGGCGATGACGAGCAGGGGACGCGTCAGGCCGCCCACGCGCTCGATCGAGGGATAGCGATCGCGCAACAGCCACCCCACGGGCAGAAGCGGATAGTGGAAGCGACCGGCGTCCGCGAGCGAGGTAAAGGGAGAACGGAGCACGAGCGCCAGGGGCGGCCGCTCCATGGCGAGACGCAACGCGACCGCGGCGCCGAGCGATTCACCGTGGTAGACGAGCCGCGTGGAATCGACCTCCCCCCAGGAGGCGACGTGGTCGCGCACGGCACGGGCGTCGCGTGCGAGCCCCTCCTCCGATGGCCGTCCGGCATTCTCGCCGTATCCGCGGTAGTCGAACAGCACCACGCCCGCTCCCCGGTCCGCGAGCGCCGCGGCCAGCGGGGCACGATGGCTCCGGTTCCCGGCGTTGCCGTGGAAGACGATCACGGTGAAGCCCGCGGGCGGCCCGCGCGGCGGCACGTACCACGCGCGCAGCTCCACGCCGTCTTCCGTGGTGACACGCCGCTCCGTCGCGCCAGCGAGGCCCACCGCGGATGGCGCCGGCACGTCGCCGTACGGAAAGTAGATCAGCCGCCGGTGGCCGACGCGAAGGAGCAGGAGTGCCAGCACAATGGCCAGCGCGACGGTGACAAGAAGCTTCACCACGGATGCGGCACAGGACAGACTGTGGTTTCCACTGCGCGGGAGAGCGTGACGGTCGCGGAGAGCCTCGGTCGCCCCCATAAGGTACGTACTCGAAGGTATCCGCTTCCGGCGGACTCGTCAGGGGATGCACCGCCGTCCCGCTCCGCCCCCCTGGGGCACCGCGCTGTACGAGGCCGGCGCCATCCTGGTACATATCCAGCGCATGAGCCCGGACGCCGTCCCGCCTGCGATGGAGGATCAGTGGCTCTGGGGATGGGATCCGACCCCGGGCATCGTCTCCGTGTGGGCCGAGCCCCATGGGCGCGCACACCTCTGGCGCCGGAACCCGGAGTCGGGCGCGCTCGCCTACGAGCAGGAGCGCTTCCGCCCGTGGCTGCTCCTCGACCGGCTCGACGACCTCGCCCACCTCGGCAATCAGCTCGGGCCCGAGGATTCGGGAGCGCGCGTGACGTACCGTGAGCTCGAGGGGCCCGGTGCGCTGCGTTTCCTGGTGAGCGCGGACCATGGACGCGCGCTGCATGCGGCGGTGCTGCACGGCGCGTCGCGGCGCCTGGGCCGGGATCTGACGCATCTCTCCGCGCTGGACGACGACAGCGTCTTCGTCTTGCCGCCCGAGGAACAGTATCTCGTGGCCACGGGCCGCACGTACTTCCGCGACCTCACGTTCGATCATCTGCACCGGATGCAGTTCGACCTGGAGACCACGGGCCTCGACCCGGCACGCGACCGCATCTTCATGATCGCCGTGCGCGATCCCTCGGGCGCGATGGACGTGCTCGAGGCGCGCAGTCGCGGCGACAAGGGCGAGGCGGTCCTGATCGCGGAGCTCGTCACGCGCGTGCAGGACGCCGACCCCGACGTGATCGAGAATCACAACCTGCACGGCTTCGATCTCCCCTTCCTGGAGCGCCGCGCGCGGCGGCTCGGCGTGCCGCTGCAGCTGGCCCGCGTGGGCCCGCCGGGACTGCGGCGGCGCACCGCGCGGCGCGGCGTTCCGACCGAGCGGGAGGGCGCCAGGGGGGCCGGGGGGACCGCGCGCACGCGCTTCGTGGCGCCGGGGCGCGAGCTGATCGACACCCTCGACGCGGTCTGGCGCTACGACTTCTCCACGCGCGAGCTGCCCGGGCACGGGCTCAAGGTGGTGGCGCGTCATTTCGGTCTGGCGAAGCCCGACCGCCAGTACATCCCCGGGCATCTCATCCACGAGACGTATCGTCGCGATCCGGAGCGGGTGCGTCGTTATGCAGCGGCGGACGTGGAGGAGGTCGCGGCGCTCGCGCGACTGCTCGGTGGCGCGGCCTTCGCGCTCGCGAAGATGGCCCCGCGGCGCTACGAGCGGCTCGCCGACGCCGGCGCGGCGACTGGAGTGATCGATCCGCTGCTCGTGCGCGCGTACCTGCGCGCGGGGGCGGCGCTGCCGGCCCATGAGGACGGCGACGGCACGACGCACAGCGGCGCCGCGCTGCACCTCTTCGCCACGGGCGTGGCGACGCGCGTGGTGAAGGCCGACGTGGCGAGCCTGTACCCGTCGCTCATGCGCGCCTATCGCATCGGCCCGTCGCGCGACCGGCTGGGGGCACTGCTCGCGATGGTGGACCGGCTCGTGGAGCACCGGCTCGCGGCCAAGGCGAGCGCCCGCGCGGCGCCGCCGGGATCCGCCGAACGTCACGCCCACGAGGCGACGTCGGCAGCGATGAAGCTCGTGGTGAACTCCGCCTACGGCTATCTCGCGGCCGGCGGCGAGCTCACGCGCTTTGCCGACGTGCACGCGGCGAACGAGGTGACGCGACGCGGGCGGGAGACGCTGGGGCTCATCTGCCGCGAGCTGGCGGCGCGCGGCGTGACGCTGCTGGAGGCCGACACGGACGGCGTGTACTTCGCGGTGCCGGAGACCTGGCACGAGGCGGATGAGCGACGCGTGGTGACGGAGGTGGCCGGGCTGCTCCCGCCGCTCGTGCAGCTCGAGCTCGAGGGTCGTTATGCGGCGATGCTCTCGCACGAGCCCAAGAACTACGCGCTGCTCCGGTACGACGGTACGCTCCTGCTGCGGGGCGTGGCCTTCCGGTCCAGCCGCGCCGAGCCGTTCGGCGACGCGTTCCTGCGCCGGGCGCTCGGGCGGCTGCTGGTGGGGGACGTCGCCGGCGTGCGTGACGCGTACGTGGAGACCGTCGTGACGCTGCGCGAGCGCGCGTTCCACACGCGGGATGTGGCCTCGCGCGTGCGCCTGACGAAGACGCCGGAGCGGTATCTCGCGAGCCGGGCCTCGCGGCGCGAGCTCCCCTACGAGGCGTTGCTGGCGAGCGGCCGGACGCGCTGGAGCGTGGGGGAACGCGTGCGGGTGTATCGCACGCCGGGCGCGCAGGGCGCGGTCGTCTCCGATGACGGGGACGAGGACTCGCGCGACTACGACATCGAGCACTACGTGCGGGTGTTGCGGGATTCGTACGCGTCGCGGCTCCAGCGGGCTTTCACCCCCGCCGACTTCGCCGCGGTGTTCGCGGATCCCGAGCAGCTGCCGCTCTTTCCGCCCGCGCTGGATGGCGTGCGTCCCATCCTCACGAAATTGGGGTCAGAGACGAATTTGCCGCACGAATCGATCTCAGCCGGCGGCTGACCAGGCGTCGCGGCGAATTCGTCTCTGACCCCGATTTCGGGGTCTGACCCCGGTTGTTCGCAGGTCACGCCTCCACGAGCACCTCGAACCCGCCGTAGCTCATCTTCTTCGGGTCGAACGGGTTCTCCTGCCTTTCCATCATCTTCAGGATGCGCGGGTCCTTCATGATCTTCTTGTTCACCCGGTCCCGATGCGCCTTGGACCGGTAGACGATCCAGGAGAAAACGACGGCCTCGTTCGGCTTCGCGCGGACCCGGCGCGGGAACGACGCGGGCGATCCCTTCATGCTCACGTCGTCGCCGACGCACTCGACGTACTCCAGCGCGCCGTACTCGCGCCAGATCCGACCCGCCGCCCGTGCGATGCTCTGATAGCGCTTCACGTTCTTCTTCGGTATGGGAATGAGAAAGCCGTCGACGTAGCGTGCCATTCGGTCCCTCCGGACTCCGTTCGTTGCGACCAACCTAATTGCCTTTGCGCACGACGCGAGGGATCTTGAGAGCCACGCCCGGGTCTGGCAGCGCCCTCCATGCCCTTGCACGTTCACCTCGTCGACGGAACCTACGAGCTCTTCCGCTCGTACTACGGCGCGCCCAGGGCGCTGGCGCCGGACGGCACCGAGGTGGGTGCGACGCGGGGGTTGCTCCGGTCGATGCTCGCGCTGCTGCGCGAGGACGGCGTCACGCACGTGGGCATCGCCTTCGATCACGTGATCGAGTCGTTCCGGAACGCGCTCTTCGACGGCTACAAGACAAGCGAGGGGATCGAGCCGGACCTGTGGGCACAGTTCCCGCTGGCGGAGCGCGCGGCGCACGCGCTGGGGCTCGTAGTCTGGTCGATGGTGGAGTTCGAAGCGGACGACGCACTGGCCACGGCGGCCGCGCGAGCCGACGCGACGCCCGAGGTCGAACAGGTCGTGATCTGCTCGCCCGACAAGGATCTCTCGCAGTGCGTCCGCGGCACGCGCGTCGTCTGCCTGGACCGGATGCGCCGCCGCGTGCGTGACGAGGCGGGCGTGCGGGAGAAGTTCGGCGTCGGGCCGGCGTCGATCCCGGACTGGCTCGCGCTCGTCGGCGACGATGCGGACGGCATCCCCGGTCTTCCCCGCTGGGGCGCGCGATCCGCGTCGGCGCTGCTGGCGCGCTATCGGCACCTCGAGGAGATCCCCGACGACGTTTCGCGCTGGCAGGTCGCGGTCCCGGGGGCCGCGGCGCTGGCCGCGAGTCTGCGCGAGCATCGCGAAGCGGCCCTGCTCTACCGGCAGCTGGCCACGCTGCGCGTCGACGTGCCCCTCGCCGAGCGCGTCGACGGGCTCGAGTGGACCGGGGCGATTCGCGACGAGCTGGTGCCGCTGTGCCGGGAGATCGGCGATGCCGGTATTGCAGAGCGGGTGACGCGTTGGCGAAGCGAGTGACAGGCGACGCGTGACGAGCACGGATCGGCCGAGGTTCCTCTTCCTTCGCGCCCTGCTGGCGTTCCTGGTGATGCCGGGGATGGTGGCATTCGTGATTCCGCTGCTGCTGGCGCCTCGCCAGGCGGCGCCGTCAGGCCTTCGCTGGATCGGAATGGTGCTGGTCGTCGCGGGAACCTTCCTCCTCCTCTGGTGCGTCCGCGACTTCTACGTGGCCGGGAAAGGGACGCTCGCCCCGTGGACGCCGCCTCGGGATCTCGTCGTGACCGGGCTCTACCGCTGGTCGCGGAATCCGATGTACCTGGCTGTCACTCTGATTCTCCTCGGCTGGACGATCTGGTTCCTGTCGTGGGCGCTCCTGTGGTATGCGCTCGCCGTGCCGGGCGCGTTTCATCTGCGTGTGGTGTTCTTCGAGGAGCCGTGGCTCGCGCAGATGCACGGCGAGGCCTGGCGGCGGTACCGCGCGCGCGTCCCGCGCTGGCTGGGGCGCGTGCAGCCAGCCGACGGCGAGGGGTGACGCCGCCCCGGGGGGACGAGCCGCACCCGCGCAGCCCGTCCCGGCGTGCAAGGCCGTGAGGGCCGGACTGCTCAGTTCGGGGCTCTCACCCCCGGCCCACCGTACAACCGGTCGTGTCCGATCCGCGGGCCGTGAGGATCGACCGCGCTCTGGATCGGTGCGATGACCTGCCGGACGCTGCCCGGGAACGGGGTCGTACGGCCGTTCCGGCCGTACGGATCCGTGAACCAGACGGACGGGCCTCCGGGGTTGTTGATGCGGTTCCCGTTGATGTCCACGAAGCGGCGCGCGCCGTTGAAGGGCGAGCGGGGGTCGTCCCAGGTGATGCCCGCGATCTGGCCATCGGCCGTAGCGGACTCGCAGTGCCCGCCGCGGGCGCGGTCGCCGTTAGGCTCGGTCATGTAGCACATGTCGATCGGGCGGCCCACGAAGTTCGTTCCCGCCGGATCGTAGAATCGGCTCGGCAGCGGGACCTGGAAGTACGGATCGAACGATGCGAGGGTGTGGCCGTCGTGCCGCCGGACCTGGTTCGACGTCTGCCAGCTCTCGTGCAGCGCGCTCGAGTAGCTCGAGTTGCGCGTCGGGCCCACGAGCAGGTGCTCGAGGACGCACGCCTGGTCGGGGATGAGGCGCTTCCCTCCGCCGTGCGGCGAGTTGGCCGGCGTGGCCTGCCCCACGACGATGCGCGTGTTGCCGTCACAGGAGCGCACGAACTCGCCGGGGGTGCCGATGGCGGTCAGCATCGTGATGTGCATGCGCGTCCCGTCGTTGCACCGGATGTGGTAGGCGAGCTCGTGCACGTTGTTGGTGAAGGCGTCGCGGGAGTGCGTGCCCTGATGCAGCTTCACGAGCACGTCGCAGCGCACGTCGAAGAGCGGGCCGGCCACGTCGGAGTCCACGCGCATGGCCAGGTCGTTCTCCCACTCGATCTTGTGCCCCACGTGGTCCTCGTTCCGGGGGTTCTGCGGATCCCAGATCTCGAGCTGCTCGTTGGCGTAGCCCAGCGGGATCGGACCGACGAGCGCCGACAGGCGCGAGCCGCCCGGGTCGCGACCATGCTCGTGCCCGAAGGTGCAGCCGGTGGCCGGATCCGTGGGCGGGTGCCAGGTGGGATAGCGCTTTCCGTCGGGGCCCACCGTGGCGTAGCGGTCGTGCTGTTCCTTCGTGCAGGTGTCGTTGGGACCGGGGGTCCAGATCCCGAACGCACGCGCGGGCGTCGCGGTCGTGGGGTCCGGCGCCGTGGAGTCGGCGCCGTCGCAGCCGGCGACCAGAACGAAAGCCGGAAGCCAGACCGCCGGCCCGATGGTACGGAGAACGGAAGTGCGGAACATGCGAGAGCTCCGGAACGAGAGGTCGGCGGGCGCCTAACGCAACGCGATGGCGACGCCGTACTGCACGAGCGACACCCCGGAGCGCGGCGTGACCGCCTCGCCGTTGAGCCGCATGGTGCCGCTGCCGCCGGTGAGCCAGCTGAGATAGGGAACGAGCACGTACTGCGGCGTGAGACGGATGTCGTAGCCGGCGCCCACCACGGCGGCGATCACGCCGGTGTGCAGCTCCTCCTCCGACGATGTCGCCGCGAAGCGTGCCAGCCCGAGACCGGTCTTGAGGAAGAGCCGGCGTGAGCGGAAGGGATGGAAGTGCACGACCGGCGCGCCGCCGATGACGGAACGCGTCGCCCCGCCGCCGCTGTAGCGCCACCACTGCAGCTCGAGTCCCAGCCGCACGGCGGGACGTACGGTGGTCTCGACGCCCATCGTGCCGGCGAACGAGCCTTTCATCTCGCCCGTGCAGAACGGGCAGGTGAGCGCCGCCGACCCGCCGCTCAGGCCGAAGGTGGCACTCACCTGGCGCCCCGCTGGCGCCGGGGCGCGGCGCGCCTGGGCGGCGGCGTCGCGCGCGCTCAGGGGCAAGAGCGGCAGCAGCGCCGCAAGCGCGGCGAGGACGGGATGCGATCGCAAGGGAGCTCCGGTGTGAGCACGACAGCGGTGGACGACGAGGGACACACCGAAGCGCGCCGGGCGGAACTGGCCCCGCGCGCACGTGGACCCTCCGGTTAGTGTCCCCTAAGGTCGCCGGGCTCGAGCGGAGAGGGCTGCGCGGCCGGTCACCCGGTTTTCGTGACGGGACGGACGGAAGACGCTGCCGGCTGCGCAGGCGTTAGGCATCACATCGCATGTGTGAGCGGCGTACCTGGGCGCGATTCCGGCCAGCTGCTCCCCGCCGCACCGACCGCCGGCGGCGACGGCGACGCGGCCTCCCGCCGCAGCCGCGCAGTCGCAGGGCTACGTCCCGCGCGTCGTGACCTCGAAAACGTGATGGCCCCAGGCAGGCATGTCGAGATACAGGCCGCGCCGGAGCAGATCGCCGCCCTCACGATCGTATCGCACCCCGGAGGTCATGAGGTCCCGCAGCGCCACCGTGTGGCCTTCCACGTCGGGCCAGGGCCACGCGACGTAGCACTGCCCCTGCGTGGGGCCATAGTTGACGGCGACGAGCAGCCGCCGCCCCGCCGTGTCCCAGCTGAACGAGATGAAATGATCCGACGTCGGGTTGCCGTCCCAGGCGGGCCGTGCTTCCAGGAGCCGCCACTCGCCCTCGCGCGCCTCGCTGCGACGCATGCAGGCGAAGAGACGACCATAGAAGGCGTCCAGCGCGGTATCCGCCGGCTCGGCCGCACGCCGGCGGAGATGATTCGACGCGCGCAGCCGGCGCCCCACGCGCTCTCCCTCGTGCACGAAGCGGAGTCCCGGAAGCAGGAAGGTCACAACGGCCGCGGCCTCGTGCACGTCGCGCGGAAAGACGGCGGCGGCGCGCGGTTCGTCGTGGTTCTCCAGGAAGCGCGCCGACCGACGCTGATACTCCGGGTCGGCGTGGAGATGGCCCCGCACCGCGCCGGCGTCGCGCGCGCGCAGTCGATCGTAGAGGCTCTTGTCGTAGGTGTAGTCGAATCCCTGCTGCTGGAGCGTCCATTCCAGATCCCAGTACGCCTCCGCCATGAACGCGAACTCCGAGCGCCGCTGCCGGACGTGGTCGATGGCCACCGGCCAGAACGAGTCGTCGATGGGCGCGTCGCCGTCGCCGGGGCGTGTGCGTTCCCCCCAGGTGCGCCGGATGACCTCGGGCAGCACCAGCATCGCCATGTCGCAGCGCACGCCGTCGCACTGCTCCGCGATGCCGTCGAGCACGCCGAGCATCGCCTCCCACAGTCCCGGGTGGCGGTAGTTGACCTGGAGCGTGTCGGGCCAGCCGGGAAAGTACGGGTCGCGCCCGTGGGCCAGCACACGCACGCCGGCACGCGTCTCGACCCGGCGATAGTTGTGTGGCTCGCGTGCGAGGTCCGCCTCGCTTCCCTGCACGTAGTACTCCGGGTGCTCCCGCGCCCAGGGGTGATCGAGTGCCGTGTGGTTAGGCACGAAGTCCAGCATCAAGCGCACATCGCGCTCGGCGAGCCGTTGGCGGAGCCCGTCCAGCGCGCGTGGCCCCCCGAATTCCTGCGCCACGACGTATTCCCGCACGGCGAAGGGCGAGCCGGACACGTCGTCGGGGGTAAAGTCCGGCAGCAGCTCGCGATACTCGTGTTGCCATTCCGGTTGCGTGCGGGAAACGTGTCGCCCTGCCTCGCCCGTCTGCCAGACCCCGAGGAGCCAGATCCAGTCGAAGCCGTCGCGCGCGATCTCGTCCAGCGTGGCGTCCCAGACGTCGTCGAGCGTCGCCCGCCGGCCGATCGCCTGGCCGAGCTCGTGCAGCCAGACACGCGTGTTGATCTGATAGAGCGAGGGATGCCGGACATGGATGGCACCGCCCCGCGCGCGCACGGGCTGGACCGCGGCGGCCACGGTCATGCCGCCACCCGCCCGGACACGATGGAGCGCCGGCCCACCTCCAGATACCGCTTCGCATCGAGGCGCCCCAGAAGCTGAATGAACGTCGCCACCAGCGCCGTCCATCCGGTCTGATGACTCGCGCCGAGGCCCGCGCCGTTGTCGCCGTGGAAGTACTCGTAGAAGAGCAGGTGGTCGCGCCAGTGGGGGTCGCTCTGGAACTTCTCCGTCCCGCCGTACACCGGCCGCCGTCCCTGCTCGTCAGGCAGGAAGATCCGGACGAGCCGCCGCGCCAGCTCCTGCGCCACCTCGAAGAGGTTCAGGAGCCGGCCGGAGCCCGTCGGGCACTCGACCTTGAACTCGTCGCCGTAGAACGCGTAGAACTGCAGCAGCGCGCGGTAGATCAGCGCGTTGACCGGCATCCAGATCGGCCCGCGCCAGTTCGAGTTGCCGCCGAACATGCCCGAGTCGGACTCGGCGGGGAGGTAGTCGACGCGGTACTGCTGCCCGTGCACGTCCACCACGTACGGATGCGTGGCGTGGTACCGCGAGAGCGACCGGATCCCGTAGGGACTCAGGAACTCGTTCTCGTCGAGCATCCGCGCGAGAATGCGGCGCAGACGATCCGGCGTCACCATCGCGACGAGGCTGCGCCCGCCATGACCCAGCCCACCCTCCCCGGTCGGCCGCAGATTCGGCGCCAGCGCCGGCATGCGCCGCGCGCGCTCGAGCCAGTGGCCCACGAGTCCGGGCACGCGCTCCCGCTGCCAGGGCTCGAACACGGTGGTCGCGCAGATCGGCAGGAGCCCCACCATGGAGCGGACCTTGAGTCGCCGGCCGCTGCCATCCGGCAGGCGCAGGAGGTCGTAGTAGAAGCCGTCTTCCTCGTCCCACATGCCATCCGGGCCGCTGCGATTCATCGCGAAACGGATCCAGAGAAAGTGGTCCACGAACTTCGTGGCGAGGTCGTCGTACGTCCGGTCGTGCGCCGCGAGCTCCGCGCCCATCTCGAGCATGTTCTGGCAGAAGAGCGCCATCCACGCCGTGCCGTCGGCCTGCTCGAGGCTGCCGCCGGTGGGGAGCGGCGCGGAGCGGTCGAAGACGCCGATGTTGTCCAGCCCCAGGAATCCGCCCTCGAAGACGCCCTTGCCGAGACGATCCTTGCGGTTCACCCACCAGGTGAAGTTCGCGAGCAGCTTGCCGAACGCCCGCTTGAGGAAGTCGATGTCTCCCTTGCCGCGCAGTGCCTGCTCCAGCCGGTAGGTGAAGATGCTGGCCCAGGCGTGCACCGGCGGGTTCACGTCGCCGAAATTCCATTCGTAGGCCGGGATCTGGCCGCTTGGATGCAGGTAGACCTCGCGCAGCATGAGATCGAGCTGCTGCCGGGCGAAGTCCACGTCGAGCAGCGAGAGCGCCACGGTGTGAAAGGCCAGGTCCCACGCCGCGTACCACGGGTACTCCCACTTGTCGGGCATCGAGATCACGTCGTCGTTCACCATGTGCGCCCAGCTGCGATTGCGCACGTCGCGGAGCGACGGCGCGAACGGGCCGGCGCCGTGCTCTTCGAGCCACCGGTCGAGATCGAAGAAGTAGTACTGCTTTCCCCACATCAGGCCGGCGTAGGCCTGTCGCATGACGCGTGTCGCCTCCGCGTCGGCGCTCGGCGGTGTGAGCGCGTGGTAGAACTCGTCGGCTTCCGCGCGGCGGGCGTCGAGCGTCGCCGCGAAATCGGCGAACGGATCACGAAGCGCCTGGGGGCCGCGATCCGTCAGGCGCAACTGCACCACCACCGATTCTCCCGGGCCGACCGTGAAGCGATAGTGCGCGCTGGCCCTGGTTCCCGTGCCGGCGGGACTCACGGCGTCCTCGCGGCCGTTGACGATGTGCTCGTTGATGCCGTCCTTCACGAACGGTGTCGCGTTCGCCGTGCCGAAGAGCCGCTGGTTGTTGGTCTCGTTCTCGGTGAAGAGGAGCCGTGGGCTCCCTTCGGCGTACAGCCAGCGATCACCGAGCTCGACGTGTGATGCGGCCACGATGCTCACACCCTTCGGTCCGCGCGCCTCTCGCAAGCCGGGCTTCGCCGTCTCGGGCCACCAGGTCCAGGTGTTCCGGAACCAGAGGGTCGGGAGCACGTGCAGCGGGGCCGGCTCGGAGCCGCGATTGGTGGCGGTGATGCGAACCAGCACATCCTCGGGCGTGGCCTTGGCGTACTCGGCGAGCACATCCCAGTACCGGTCCTGGTCGAAGATCCCGGTGTCGAGCAGCTCGTACTCGAGCTCCGTGCGCGTCCGGCGGCTGTTGGCCTGCACGAGATCCGTGTAGGGAAAGGCGCTCTGCGGATACTTGTAGAGCCATTTCATGTACGAGTGCGTCGGCGTGGAGTCGAGGTAGAAGTAGTACTCCTTCACGTCCTCGCCGTGATTCCCCTGGGCGTTCGTGAGGCCGAAGAGTCGCTCCTTGAGGATCGGATCGCGCTCGTTCCAGAGGGCGAGCGCGAAGCAGAGGCGCTGCTTGTCGTCGGAGAACCCCGCGAGACCGTCCTCGCCCCAGTGGTACGCGCGCGAGCGCGCCTGATCGTGGCTGAAGTAGCTCCAGGCGTCACCGTTGTCGCTGTAGTCCTCCCGCACGGTGCCCCACTGGCGTTCGGAGAGGTATGGACCCCACTTCCGCCACGGTACACTGTGCTCGCGTGCTTCGGTGAGCCGCGCGTGCTCCGCCCCGGTGCGTGATGCCGCGGCCGGCGACTCGGTCCTGCGATGCTGTGCCATGCTTCCGCCTCCCTCTACTCCTGGGCCCCCGCGTCCGCCGACTGGCCGCGTGGAAGAGTCGCGCGCTCAGCCGGGCGCGCGCTTCGGCGTCAGGAGGGGACGGTCGGCGTCGCGCGGGGGCGTGGGCGTGCCGGCACTCCTGGCGGCCGTGGGACCGATCACGCCACGCTCAACGTCTCGGATGCCGGAGAGGCGTGCAACTTGGCCCTGAGTACAATTGCGCGCCTGCCCCGCTCGGGGCGGACGCGACCGCGGGGCATTCCAGTTTCACCCGGGTCGAGCCACCGCTATTGCCGGGACTCGGGGAAGGCCGGCGGCGCGGGCAAGTGCGACCACTTCCGCGAGGTGATGTCGATCGACAACCGGACGGTGGCTATCTGCGCGCCGACTCACCGAGGTCGCGATCGAGTTCCCGCATCGCAGCCGTGTAGTACGGGTCTGCGGGCCTCAGCGACGGGATCTCCGTCGGCATGGAGTCACGCTTCGGTCCTCGCAGCAGCCTCGACACCAGCTTGAACGCACCATACGCCAGAAGGCCCAGCACGGCGAGACGGAGCGCCACAGCCGCGAGGCCGACCACGATCCCGAAAACGATCAACGAGGCGGGAATGGCGATCGCGAGGACGAGCACCACCTTGAGCAGCGTCCAGAGCACCTTCATGTCCTTCTCCTCCAGTTGCCGTGACTCCGGCATGGCTTCACTACGGTGCCGCCACGCGCGAGGATTCAGGTCAGACACCGAACTGAGTCAGGTGATGGTTGAGGTGCTTGTCGGCCTAGCGGTCGCCGGCGCCGCCTTGAACTCGCGCACGCGGCGAGGTTCATCTGGTGGCGACATCTTGACACCTCCCAGGGCCACGCCCTCGCGCGGCCCTTGTGGCGTTGGGCATGCGCGTCAGATGACAGTCGCGGTGGAGAGGAACTCGCGGTCCTCACCCTTGATCGTCCGCGTCTTCCCGGTAACGGTGAGCTTCGCGGTGGACCTGTGATCACTCGAGCTGGTTCCAACGCTCAACTCCACCAGACCGGGTTCCATCATCAGGTCGCCCGAGAGTCCCGTGTACGCGAGCACGCTCAAGGGCACCGTGAACGTGACGGTCTTCGACGCGCCGGGCTCCAGCTCGACACGGGCGAAGCCCACGAGCTGCTGCGCGGAGAGTGGTACGCCGGTCGCAGTATCCGCCGCGTAGAGCTGAACGATTTCGGCGGCTGCGCTCACACGCGCGGCAGTCAGGAGCGCGAGACTCGCGGCGAAAAAGTGTGCGCGGCACCTCGCGGTCGGCGCCGGCCTCCGCTGGCGGACAGACTCGCCCACCCTGGCCGGCTCTGGCGTGAGTCGACCCCCTGCTACGATAGATCGGCGCGTTCGCGCCTGGGGCCGTAGCGAACTCGAGCGAGTCGTCACCGCCCGCTGGACAAGTCTGGCCGAGGATCAGAACGTGAGGCACGCGGTTGGACATTCGACCTTCGACTCCGCCCTGTATCCCCATGCTCGGCCGTCGGGAGGCGCCGCTCGTGGTTCATGTCCCAGCTCACAGTTCGCGCACACCTCACGCGTTGCGACGCGAAGCGTACGCGCTTCCGGTCCAGCTCTTTCGCATCACCACCGGACTGCTCGCTGCAGCCTACTTCCTCAGACTGCTCGCGGAGGTTCGCGACTTCAGTGCGTCGGATGGTCTGATCGATCACGCGCTCGTTCAGGCGGTATATCCGGAGACGCGCATCAGCCTCTTTCAGGCCGGCACGCCGACGGCGCCGATCACCCTCGCACTCGTGATCGCCCTCGGTGCCACGATGGGCGTCGTACTCGGATGGCGCAGCAAGGTCTGCGCGGCCGTCGCGCTGGCGGTCGCCGCCTCCACGTACCGCTGGAACTTCATCGTCATGTATCTCGACGATGCCGTGGTACACCTGCTGCTGTTCTGGGTGCTGCTGCTGCCCATGGGGCCATCGTCAGGCCTCGTCGCGCTGCTGCGCGACCCGCGGGGCACGCTGGCACGATGGAGCACGGTCACGGTACCCGGGACGGCGGTGACGTGCCTCAAGCTGAACGTCGCGCTCATGTACGTGATCGCCGGTCTCTGGAAGTTCGACAGCCCGCTCTGGCGATCGGGCTACGGACTCTATGCGTCGCTGCGCCTTCCGGTGGCCGCCATGCCCGACGTGTGGGGACCGGAGCACGTTGCGATGCTGCGCCTCGCGAACTGGATGGTGATGGCGGCGGAACCGTTCATGGTCCTCCCCTTGCTGCTGCGGCCGGGGCACCCCCTCAAGACCATCGGCGGAGTGCTGTTCACAGCCTTTCACCTGTTCATCCTGGTGACGCTCGGGCTCCCGTTCGCAATGCTGGGCCTCCTGTCCACATCGATCATCTTCTTCGGCCCTGAGATCACGGCGCGCGTCGCGCGGTGGACCGGCGCGCCGGCGCCTCCGGTGCTGGTTACGGCGCCGAGCCTGACGCGCAGCGGCCGGCTCGCCATCGCGTTCATCGTCGTGCTCGCGCTCGCCACCACCCGGCGCATCCCGGTGGTCGGCGCGCTCAACGTGCCGGCGTATGGCGTCCTCTGGATGGTAGGCGTGGCACAGGACTATCGACTGTTCAACTGGATCGACCGCGTGAACTTCGACGTGGACACCGAGATCGTGGAGGTGCGCGCTGACGGTGTCACCGTTCCGGTCACCGAACGCGCACGTTACCCGTCGTCCTTCCGGTCCAAGCTGCTGCTGGCCTATCTCCACGACATCCGGTGGCTCCGACTCCCGCGAAAGGACCGGCTGCGAATGCGCACGAGCATCGCCGAGCGGTTGGCGCCGTGGTACTGCCGAAACAATCCGGGGGATGCAACGGTGCGCCTCACCTCGGACGTGTTCCGGCTGGTTCCCTCCGGACGCCGGTTCGCGTACCGACTGATGGTGGCCGAGTTCGAGTGCCGGGCGGGTGCCGCGCGAGTGAAGAGGACGCTCGACGCAGCGTCTCCGCCGAACGGGACACAGGCCCGCGCGCCGCGTACCACCGCTCCACCCCGTTCTCTCTCGTCCCCTCGCGGAACACCCAGGCGCTGAGCTTTGGGGATGCGCCGCGCGGGGCCCTATCCGGTACCCGCCAGCCAGCGCAGCACGTTCAGCACGAACCGATGGTTCTGCTCCGCGCCGGGAGCGTTCATGCCCATCGGGCGGCGCTCGGCGCCCGCCACCTGCGCGCTGAACATCGCCGCCTCACCGAAGAACGCGGCGCGCCCGGAACCCACGCGCATCACCGCGCCCTGGAGCCAGCCACCCACCGGTATGCGCCGGGTCTCCGGACCGAACTGCCACGCCTTCGCGGGCATGAGGGAGATGAAGTCCGGCGGGAGGACGAGGACAGGCTCCGCGTTCTCCGGGGCGCGAAAGGCCTGGCCCGTGAACGTTCGAATGCTCGTGACGGTCTCGGTGGCACCGCGGCCCCGCACGATTGCGTGGTCCCGCAGCGTTCCGTCCGCCGTACGGAAGATCAGCGGCCTGCCGAAGGCCGCCGCCCGCATCGAGTCCGCGCCGAACCCTGCGACGGCGAAGCCATCCGTGAACGTCACACCGAACGCGGCCGCGAGATCCGCCGCCGCGCCGGCGAGCGGCATGTGATCCGCGATCAACAGCAACCGTCCACCACTCTGCACCCAGTCGCGAGTCGCGCGCACCTCGTCCGCCGTGAACGCGGATGGAGTCGGATACGGGTAAGTGTCCCACTCGGCGTCGCTCGGTTGCGCGTTCGAGATCACGAGCACGGCGCATGACGCGAGCGCCGCGCGCTCGAACCGCGACTCGAAGGCTCGTACCACGTAGCCGTCGCGGCGCAGCAACTCGCCGAAGGCCCAGAAGCGGTTGTCGAGCGTATGGAAGTTGTGATGCGCCTCGTCCAGACAGACCACCGGCCCCTTCCCTTCCGCGTACGTCGGCAACGGGATCGATGGCCGGTAGCCGCGGTCGGGCACCTGCTGCGCCACCGCGAGTCGCGCGCCCCCGCACACGAGGGCCACGACGCCCACGAGAAGCGAGCTTCCATTCATATGAAGTGCCCTCCCCGGGAAACGAGTCTGGAGGAAGCTGTCATTCGCGCGAGTGGAATCGGCCGAGCTCCCCGGCGCGAACGACCCCCGTATACATGCCGTTCGTGACCCATACCTCGCGCAGGCCGAGCTCCTCGACGAGCCCGCGGAAGAGCTGGACGTCGCTGGTGCTCGGCGCCGGCACGCCCAGCGCCAGCCGACCGTTCCAGCCGAGCAAGGTGTGGTTGTGCAGCACCACGCCGTACGTCCAGCCCGCCGCCACGTCGGCAGTGACCTCTGCAAGTCCGTAGACGGCTCTGGGCGGGAACATCGCGTCGCCGGCACCGAAGTACACTCGGAGACTGTCGCCACGACGCAGGAGATGAGCGATGAACTCGGTGGGCCGCGTGAGCTGAGAGTGCCGCGCGTCCTGCAGGGCGAAGAGCGCCGCCTCGAGACAGCGGATGCGGCGCACCTCACCCGCATCGGAGAACATGAGGTCCACGTTGGCGGCTTCGCCGGCCCACATCTTCTCTTCCGCCTCGCTCGCCGGCCGCGGCGGGTCGGAGAGCGGGCGCGCGCGGTCGGCGCCCGCGGCGCGCATCGTGTCACGATAGGCGAGGTATCCCGGAGCCTCCGGCAGCGTTCCGCTCTCCCAGATCGGGTCCGCGACGAGCACATACACCTGCAGCACGGCACCTCCTTCCCGGCGCAGCACGGTCGGCTCGGGAAGCTCGCAACGTGACGTCACGGCGCCGGCACCCGGCGCGGCGTCGGAGTCTGCGCAGGCCGCGAGCGCCAACGCCGCAAGCACGCCGCGCACGCGCCGCGTGCCACCTTCTGCGGCCGGCAGCCGGCGGATACACGGACTCGTCAGGCGTCGCTCCCGTCGCTGTCGCAACATCCTGCTACCGGCGCGTGAGGCGGTACAGCCGGACCGACTCCACGCCGTCGTCGTCCTCGTGCACGCCGACCACGTAATCGTGGCCGGCCTCGACCACGCGAACGCCGCGCGGGACGGTCACCCGGGCGCGAGGTGTGCCACCGGAGTCCACGACCAGGTAGGCCGCGGCATACGTGCGGAGGCCGGTGTACTCCTCGACCCAGAGCTCTCCGCGGGGTGCGGGAATGAGAGCCTGGAAGAACGGAAAGCGCTCCGGCACCCTGGCCGGGCTGTATTTGGCGCTTACCCAGGATTCCCCGCGGCCGCCACGAGCCGTTTCCGTTTCCCGCGCACGGGCGGCCTCGATCACCACCTGCGTCACGCGCTGTTGCGCAATCGGCAGGCGCACCGTGGTCCGCGTCCCCGCGCTCGAGAAGAGCGACAGCGAGTCTCCATTCGAGTCGCCGACCCAGGCCGTGGCGCCGCTCACCTGCGCGTAGAGCCCCGGGCTGAACGCAATCGGCCCCACAGCCGCGTCCCGCACGTCGCCAGTGGGGTTGTGGATGAAAACCGTGATGTTTTCGAACTGGCCGAGCCACCGGACCTCACCATCCGCGCCGCTCGCGATGGTGCCGACCGAACCGGGAAGCCGGTGAGGGCCCGGCGGCCCGTTGAATCCGGGAGTGGCGAACGTGGTCGCGAGCCAGCGCCCGTCGATGAACCGACCGGCTATGTAGAACGGTCCGCGCTCTCCCCTCGCCGCCACCGGGAGCGTGTTGAGCAGCCGCGGTTCTGGCCCCAGGAGGACCGTCGTTATGCGCCGGAGCCGCGCATCGAAGAGGAACACCGTGTCGCCCGAGCGTCCCACCCAGCGCAGTGTCCCGAACTCGCCGGGTCCGGCTCCCCTGCGGCCGAAGCTCCGCAGGTACCGGCCGCCCCGGTCGAAGAGGCGGATCTCGCTGGTGGCGCCATTGGCGATTGCGAGCGTGCCATCGGACAGCCGGATCGCGGCTTCGATGCGGGAGAACTCCGTCGCGGGCGCGCCGTCCTCTCCGATGGTGAGTAACGGCGGTTCCGCCAGGCGCCAGCCCGGAAGGTCGCTCTGTGCCTCCGCGAGCGTGGTCGCGCACAGGAGACCAAGGATCCCTCTCAGCGCGCCGTGTCGTGTCATGGGCGGGTTCCCGATCGGACTCCGCTGACGCTACACCATTCTGTCCGCGGTGTCCACTCGACCCTCGAGGCGCGGTCACGCAGACGACGGCTGATCAGGGGGGCGCGAGACGGTAGCTACGATCCGGCTCCACATCATCGCGCACACTGACGATACCGCGCAACGATCGCCGGACGCGCACGCGCCACAACCAGTACAGCATGGTGGCGAGCACGGCCAGCACCGGAAGCGCGAGCAGCGGCAGGATCCGGAACGCCTCGGGGAATTCATCCGACTGGCCAATGAAGAACGACAGCGCCGCAATGAACAGGGCGAAGCACATCCGCCAGAGATGGCGCGCCAGACGAGCGGTGCCGCGCAGGGGCCCCGACCGCATCACGCGAAGATCACCAGCGCTGGCCAGGAGCCCGACCACGCCGAACATGAAGTACGGAAACGCCGGGATGCCGTCCCGCATGCCGCCCGCGGCGACGGCCTCGAACCCGAACGTGAGACTCGTGACGCCCACGACCAGCGTCACCGCCAGCGCTCCGTGACTCAGCCACCGCGCCCCGGCGCCGACCGGCCGGACCGTCATGAGCGACGTGATCACCAGGGACGCCGTGAGCAACCCCGCGGGAATGTTGACGCCAGGCGCGACGCCGCGCCCGGCCGCGATCACCACCCCGGCCACGCTCATGATGAGCATGGCGCATACGAACACGATCCCGCTTGCGCGGTGCAGCCGCGCCCCCTTCGCGGCGTAGAGCGCGACGAACCCCGACAGCAGCCCCAGTCCGCCGGCGGCGATGTGAACCAGCAACGTCATTCGCACCGCAATGCTCCCGACCGCGCTGAGCGGCTCACGTCGCTACGTGACCCGCATCGAGATCGCCGGATCGATCCGCGACGCCCTCAGCGCCGGGATCCAGCACGCGACGACTCCGATCACCGCCATCATCACCGGCACGACGACCAGCGTGACCGGATCGTGCGGCGCCACGCCGAACAGGAGACCGCGAATCACCCGCGCCCCGAAATAGGCGCCGACGACACCGAGCACGAGCCCGACCGCGAGCAGCAGGCCGCCTTCGCCCAGGATCATCCGCTGCACCCGCGAGCTGTCGGCGCCCAGGCTCATCCGGATGCCGATCTCGTTCGTGCGCGCGCTCACCGAGAACGCCAGCACGCCGGCGATCCCCACGGCCGCGATGATCACCGCCAGCAGACCGAACGACGAGACGAGCGCTGCATTGAGGCGCCGCGGCGAGACGCTCTGATCCTTGATCTGCGCGATCGTCATGACCTCGTCGATCGGCGCCGTGGGCGCGAGGCGCCGCACGATGCGCGTCACCGCCGGGATCAACGCAGCCACGTTGCTGTCGGCGCGAATCACCAGGCTGCCGGCCACCGTGAGCTCCTGCGCGAACGGCATGTACATGGCTGCCCGTGGCTCCGCGTCGAGCCCGCCATCCTGCGTGTTGCGCACGACCCCCACGACCGTGCGCCAGTCGGTGCTGAAGGGCGTGAACCGCATGAGGTCACCCGTCCACGCCACGCGCTGCCCGATCGGATCCGTGCCGGGGAAGAGCCGGTCGGCGAGCGCCTGGTTCACGATGACCACACGGGCCGAGCCCCGCTGGTCGGTCGAGGTGAACTCGCGCCCCGCGACCAGGGGAATGCCCGACGCGCGGAAGAACTCGGGATTGGCGAGGCGCATCTCCGCGCGCGGTATCGCCTCGCCCACCGCGAGGGCCTTCGCCTCCGCCTTGACCTCGAAACGCACGGTGGAGCTCCGCAGCGGACCCGGCGTACCGATGGCCACCGCCGTGACGCCGGGGAGCGCCGCGATCGCATCGCGCATGCGGTAGTAGCGCTCCTTGGTCTGCGCGTCCGAGGACGGATCCCGCAGCAGCTGCGTCGGCCTGATCCCCACCTCCACCGTGAGGATCTCCTCCGTCCGAAGGCCGGTCTCCACCTGCGAGAGCTGGATCATCGTACGGGTGAGCAGGGTGGCTCCCGCGAGGAGCACCACCGATACCGCGATCTGCACGACCACGAGGGCCCGCTGCAGCCGCTGCTTGCGCAGCGATCCGCTCATCCGCCGCATGCCGGCCGCGATTCGCGAGGCATACGTGCCTTCCTTCGGCAGCGTGGCCAGGAAGGAGAGCACCAGCGCCAGCGCAACGGCCAGCGCGACCGCGAAGCCGAGCACCGGGAGGTCGAGGCGGATCTCGTTCGCGCGCGTCGAGTAACGCTCAGCGAACGATTTGAGCAGCCCGACGCCGCCGATCGCGACCGCCGCGCCGAGCGCCGCGCCGATCAGCGTCAACACGAGATTCTCGGCCAGCAGCAGCCGCCGGAGGCGGGTGGCGCCGGCGCCGAGCGCCGCCCGCACCACCAGCTCCTGATCCCGGCGCACGCCCCGCATGAGCGTGAGATTGGCCACGTTGGCCGCCGCGATGATGAGCACGAACGCGGCCGCGCTCATGAGCAGCCAGAGCGTCAGCTGCGCGCGCTCACCCATCACCCGCTTGAACGGAATGACCGACATGCGCTGATGCGCCCCGGCGTCGTAGGCGTCGGGATACGCCTGCCGGAGCCGGGCCGCCACGGCGACGACCTCGCCGCGCGCCTGCTCGACCGTGGCGTCCGGCTCGAGCCGCGCGACGACTTCCGTCATCCGGTGCGTGCGCCCCTCCACCATGCTCGCGCTCAGATGATGCGGGCTGATCACCATGTTGAGCAGCGCGTCCACCCGGGTCGGGAAGAACGGAGCGGGCTGGAGGACGCCGATCACCGTGACCGACGCGTCCTCGACCTGGAGCTGTCGACCCACGATGTCCGGATCGCCGCCGAAGCGCGTGATCCAGCCGTCATACGTGAGCACCATCACGGGTGGAACGCCGGGACCGTCATCGGCAGGCCCGGTCACCCGGCCCAGCACCGGCGCGAGTCCCATGACGTCGAAGTAGTTCCCGGTGACGAGACCCACCGCGATGCTCTCGGCTCCCTCGCTGCCCTGGAGCGTCACACCCCACGAGGAGTATTCGGCCATTCCCGCGAACGACGTCGTACCGTCGCGGAGATCGCGGACTTCGGGCACGGAGAAGTTGAGGTTCGCGCCGCCGGGGCCGTCCATCGAGTGGCGCAGGTAGACGAGCCGGTCGCCGTCCCGGTGCGGCAGCGGCTTGAGCAGCACCCCGCGCACCACGCTGAAGATCGCCGTGTTGGCGCCGATGCCTAACGCCAGCGTGAGCACGACCACCGCGGTGAAGGCCGGGCTGTGCCGCAGGCTGCGAACGGCGAAGCGCAGGTCCCGCGCCGCCTCCTCGAGCCAGCGGGTGCCCCGTGTGTCCCGCACCTGTTCCTTGCGGAACTCGATGCCGCCGATCGCGCGGAGCGCGGCCGTGCGGGCGACCTGGGGCGTCATGCCCGCCCGGATGTTCTGCGCGGTCTGCTGCTCGATGTGATACTCGAGCTCCTCGTCGAGCTCCCGCTCCACGTCGCTCCTGTGGAAGACGGACCGGAGGCGCAGCGGAATGATCCGCAGAAACCGCTCGATGGTCATCTCACACCTCCTGCAGTCGCACGACCGTGGTGATGGCGCGCGCGAGGCGGTCCCAGTTGCTCGCCTCGATCTGGAGCTGCTTCCGGCCGGCACGGGTGAGGGAGTAGAACTTCGCGCGGCGGTTGTTCTCGCTCTGGCGCCACTCGGCGCTGACCCAGCCCTCCTGCTCCAGCTTGTGAAGCGCCGGATAGAGGGAGCCGTCGCTCACCTGCAGCACGTCAGCGGAGAGCTGCTTGAGCCGCTGGCCGATCGCCCAGCCGTTCATGGGCTCGAGCGCGAGCATCTTGAGGATGAGGAGATCCAGGGTGCCCTGGACCAGGTCAGTGGGTTTGCTCACGGGCGCGTCTCCTCGGTTACCGATGGGAGTGTACGGGCCGACCTCTCGGTAATCAAGGGGTCGGGGCCGCAGGCGTGCCTGACGACGGCCAGGGCTCGCCGGCGGGTCGCCGAAAGACACCCGGCGGCCGCCGTCGTGACGTTTGGCGTCCGCGCCGTGACGGCAGCGAGCTTCCGCGCCGGCGGCGACCGCTACGGCTGTGACCGCCATGCCGGAAGTCCGTCCCTTATGCACAGTTGCAACACTTTCAATGCCCCGTTCGGAGGAAGAATGCGATCACACGGTTGGGCGGCCGCCACGGCCGCAGTGCTCTTGGGTGTCACTGCGCTGGAGGCTGGTGCGCAGAGCTGCTCCGGTAACCCATGCACGGTGCAGGTCACGGCCAGCGCGACCGTGAATGACCTGCTCTCGCTCACCCTGTCGAGCGTCACGACGAACCTCGGCACGCCGACCGCCGCCGACTTTGCCGCCGGATTCCTGGATGCCGCCGGTCCGACCGCGACGGTCAGCGCCAACCGCGCATGGCACGTCGACGTCGTGGGCAATGCGGCCGTGTTCACGTACACCGGCGCGGGAACGAATCCCAACAAGCCGGCCAGCGATCTGCAGTGGGGCACCAGCGCCGGGGCGTACCCGAACGACATGAGTTCCTCCACCCAGCTCTTCTCCGGTGCGGCCACGAACGGCTCGTCGCAGGACGTCTTCTTCCGCACGTTGTGGAACTTCGCAGCGAGCCCCGCGGGGACGTACGATCTCGTCATCAACTTCACCCTCGCGGCCCCGTAAATGACGGCTGGAACGATGGGCGCCGGACGCGTATCGCACTGCGCGTCCCGGCGTCCCACGCGCGGCGCACTGACCCTGGCCGCTGCGCTCCTCGCGGCCCTCGCAGAGCACGCCGAGGCGCAACTCACGATCGGCCGCGTGGAAGTCGTCATGCAGCTCGCCGATCGCGCGAGCCACGAGGCGGCGATCAGCGTCCGCAACGAATCGAATCAGCCCGTCCAGGCGATCGTGCGGCTGGAGGACTGGGATCGCGGGCGCGACGGAGGCAATCGCTGGTATCCCTACGGGACGCACAAGGGTCGCGGCTCCTGCTCTCCGGCCCTCGGGGTCTTTCCGCAGTCGCTGCGTCTCGATCCCGGCGCGGAGCAGGCGGTCCGCGTCGTCCTCGACGGCGAGAAGGTGCCGGAGGGGGAATGCTGGGCCGCGGCGGTCGTGGAGACGGTGCAGTCCGGCGAGCGGATGGGGCAGCGCGTGTCGTACGTCGTCCGCACCGCCGTGAAGATCTACGTGCAGACGGCGGGACTCGTCTCGGACGGGGAAATCGAGACCCTGCGGCTCGTCGAGGACACCGCGGCGCATCACGCGAAGCAGAAGAGCGTCGAGGTGGAGTTCGCGAACACGGGCACCTCGCACCTGACGGCGCGCGGGCTGCTCGAAGTGCGCAAGCCCGACAACACCACCGTGCATCGCCTCCCGCTGCCAACGGTGTACGCCCTCCCCGGTGCCAAACACGCCGTGCGCGTGCCGCTCCCCGCGCTGCCGCGCGGCGACTACGTGCTGCTGGCAACGATGGACTACGGCGGTGCAGACATCGCCGCCGCGTTGCTGGAGCATCGCAGCAAGTGAGACCGTGAGACCGGTCCGGCGATCCGTGCTGCGGATCGCGCTTACCTGCCTCCTCCTCCCCCTTTCAGGGATCCAGGGCCAGCAGATCACCTCGAACGGCGGCGCCTCGCTCTCGGTCGCCGCCCCCGGCGAGACCGAGTACGACGCCGGTGCCTCCGGTCCCACCGGCAACTACCGGATCATGGCGCGGTGCACCGGCACCGGCCCCGCGGGGTGCCGGCTCTTTCTGCAGTACGGCGGCAACTCGCAGGGCCAGCAGATGGGGATCGAGTACGCCATCGTGTCGGCGAGCGGGCAATGTGACGGTGTCGTCGCGAGCGCCAACGTCTGGTACCCGCTGAACCCGACGACCGTCGTCCTCTCGACCGCTGCGAACCGCCTGTGCAACGCGGCGTTCCGCTTCCGCGTGAGCCCGTTGGCGTGGAGCCTCTACCCTGCACCGGCTCCCGGGGGCGCGTATCGGCAGCAGGTGCGCTTCGTGTTCACGAGACCCTGATGCGCCGCCGCGGCAGGACTCGGCACGTCGTCGTCGCGGTCGGGCTGCTCCTCGCGCCGCGGGCAGAGGTCGACGCGCAGGTCGCCCCGGCCGTCGTCACGCCGGTCTCCGTCACGGCGCTCACCGTGGTGAACGTCCCCGTGCCGGCTCGAATCGCCGCCGGCGAACGCGTGCGCTACACGGTGACGCCGGCACTCCCCGGCGCGGTCGTCGGCCAGCTGACGGGATCCGTCGTGGCCGGAGCGCCTTCGCGCGGAGTCGTCTTCGCGGTGCGCGCATCGCGCCGGCTCGACGCGGGCCGCGTCGAGATCGCACGCGTCACGTTCACCAGCGCATCGCTGACGATCGACGTTCCGGTCCTGGCAGACGTCGTGCCGTTCCGTGACATCACCATCGTACCCCTGGCGGCTCGCGTGGCGGCGGTGTCGGGCGGCGCCGCCAGAATCGGATACCGCCTCACGAACACCGGCAACGCGCCGGACACGGTGGCCGTGTCGGCCATCGTGCCGCCGGGATGGAGCGTCGTCGACGTGCCCGCGGCGATTCCGCTCGGAGTGCGCGAGACCGTCGATCGCGTGATCGCCGTCCGTCCGCCGCCACGGGTGCAGGGGACCACGGTGCTGCGCCTCGTCGCGCTGTCGCGCGGTGCGCCGGTTGCGGAGTCGCGGGTCGACGTGCAGGCCGGTGCCGGCGCCGTGACGCGCGCCCTGCCCGGACCCACGCTCGGCCTCGGTGCCGGTGCCGCGGTGGGACCCTGGACCGGCACGAGCGCGATCCAGTTCCTCGAGCTCGATGGCCCGCTGTCGGAGGGCATCACGATCCGCGCGCGCGCGTCCTCCACGCCCGACCAGGACGGCGCGGATTACGCGTTCAGCAGGGCCGGTCTGGTGAACGGGCCGTTCGCGATGCAGCTCGCCTCGCCCGACTGGCGGCTGGACGGTGGCACGTTAGGCGCGACGGTGAGCGATCTCACCGGCGTGAACCTCGTCGGACGCGGCGCGGCGTTCCTCGTGAACGGTCCCCGCTGGACGGCGAGCGGCGTTGCCGCGACGCCGGGCTTCGGCCGCGTGCACGCGACCGGCAGTCTCGCCGGCGGGCGGCTCGAGTACGCCCCGGGCGCGTTCTCCCTCTCCACGGCCCTCTCCCGGCACCGGGAACGGCGCACGGGCATCTCGCGTGAGCTCGATGCCGTCTCCCTGGGCGGCGCCGTGCCCGCGCTGCTCGGCGGCCGCCTTGGCGCGGAGCTGGCCCACCGCCGGTTCGACGGTGGGGCGTCTCCAGGCTGGAGCGCGTCCTGGGCGCGGCGCACGCCTGACGAGGCCATCGACATCCGCTACGCGTACGCGCCCGGCGGGAGTCAGGCTTTTGCGCGGGCGGTCGACGAGTTCTCGCTGATGGCAAACCGGAAGCTGAGCCAGCGCGTGGATGTGCGCGCGAGCGCCTGGCGCTCCGCGGACGAGGGGGGCGCAAGCGTGAGCACCCTCAACATGGACGGCTGGACCCTCGGCTCCCGCTTCGCCCTCGACGATCACCTGCACGTGTCCCTGACCGCACGCCAGAACGGCTTCGGGGCGGCCACGGCCCTGGGCGAGTTCGGAAGCGCAGAACGTGCCGTCGATGCCGCGCTCGAGCTTCGCCGCGGCGCGTACTCCGCGCACGTCACGGCCAACGCCGGTTCCGTCGAACGGCGGACCACCCTGCCGGACAGCGTCAGCATCTCGAGGTCGGCCACGCGCGGTGGAGTACGCGGCCTCATCGCCCTCGAGAGACGTGGTACCGAGCTGGCTCTGACGGGCAGCTACGAACGCACGGGAGCCGGCGTCGGCGCCGCTCCCATTCAGTGGGCCTACGGCATCCGGCTCCACGGCGCGCAAGACCGGCCGCTCCGGGTGGAGGCCGCCGCCGAACGGCTCGGCGGCGCGCTCGGTGCTGCACGATCGCTGATGCTCCGCGCCGGCGTCGAGCTGGACCTGCCCGCCAGAACCACGATCCGCCTCAGCGCGGAGAGGAACCCGTACGTGGTGACGACGGCACACGCCAGTCCATGGATGTACGTGGTCGGCCTCTCACGCGCTCTTTCGCTGCCGCGCGTCTCCGGCGCGGGAACCCGCGGCGTGGTCTACCGGGACCTCAATGGAAACGGCCAGCGCGAGTCCGGCGAGCCGGGATTCGCCGGCGTCGTGCTCCGACGCGGAGCGGAAACCGCCGTCACCGACAGCCGCGGGACGTTCCTCCTCAGGGGCAACGAGAATCAGTCGTATGAAGTCGACGCACGATCTCTCCCGCTGGGCTGGATCCTCCGCTCCACGCTGGTCCCGGCGCGCGCGCGCGCGATCGGGGCAGTGTCGGTGTCGCCCCTGGCGGTGGAGCTCGCGCTCGACCCTGCCGATACGGCTCGCGTGTCGGCCGAGCACCTGGCCGCGGTCGTCGTGACCGTGCGGGACTCGACCGGGCGCGAGTGGGTCTCGCGGCGCGTGTCGAGCGCAACGCACGTCTTCGATGCGTTGCCGCCGGGCCCGTACACCGTCCTGATCGACGCGTCGGCGTCCCGGGAACCGTTGCGCCCGTCCGGCGACAACCGAACGGCGGTGGTCGTCACGGGCACGCCGGCACCGCCCATTCGGATCGTCCTGCGTGCGCGCGGCCTCCGATTCTCGAACCCCGGGCGCCGAAGCGGATGAATCGCGTCGCCCCCTCGCGTCCGGGACTCGTCGCCGGCGCACTGTTCACGATCCTGGCGGCGTGGGGATGCTCGAGTCCCACGTCGTCCTGTGGCGACGTGCATCCCTCCCTCGGGGAGTGGAGCTATCAGGCGACCCGGGAGTCCGGTGTGCACGGCACCATCAGCGGATCGCTCGTGATCGAATCGCGGGACTGCACGGATCTCCACGGCGTGATCGATGTCGTGGAGGTGCTCGCCACGGGAGAATCACGTCGCCTCGCCGGTCCGGTTTCGGGCACCGTCGTCGATTCCACCCTGGTGCGCTTCGAGGCCGTGCTGGGACTGGAGAGACGGGAGCACCTCGCGCGGATCACCGGCGACTCCATCGCCGGCAACTGGGTGGAGATCAGCGGAGGCGCGGCGGGATCCGGACCGTTCGGCGGCCGGCGTCAGGAGGCCAGATGAGGATGCGCGGCCTCTGGTGCCTCACGCTCGCCGGGTCCGCGCTGTTCACCGCGGGTCCTCGTCAGGCACGCGCGCAGCTCGGCTGCTCGGGCGCCACCTGCACGGTCGAGATCTCGATGCCGGTGCAGGAGATCCTGCGGCTGACCCTGAGCGCCACGGGCGTCGCGCTCGGTTCGCCGGTCGAGGCGGATTTCCAGGCCGGCTACCGGGACGTGGCCGGTCCGGCGGTGACCGTGACCATGAAGGGGAACCGGCCGTTCCAGGTGCAGCTGCAGGGCATGACGCCGCTCTTCACCTACACCGGCGTGCTCCCCGATCCGCTCAAGCCCGCGTCGCAACTGTTATGGGCCACCTCCGCCGCGGGGCTCGCGGGAACGCCGGACCACATGGGTGCCTCCGGCACGTTCTTCAATGGCGGCCCCGGATCCTTCACCCAGCCCCTGTTCCTGCGCACGTTGTGGAACTTCGGAACCGACGTCCCAGGTACCTACGCGGTCGCAATCCAGTTCACGCTGTCGGCGCCGTGACGGTGGTCAAAGTCAGGCGCGCGGAGCGTCCGGCGCCTGCATCGGCTGCGCCGGCTGTTCCAGCAGCGCCAGCTCGGTTCCGTGATAATGAGCGGGCAGGCGCGGGTCCGAGCCGAGGCGGCGACGACCCACGAGGTTGAAGCCTAACCGGTGGTAGTACGCGATGAGGGCCGCGTTGCTGGCCCAGGTGTCCATGCGAAGGCCGGCGCACCTGCGCAACCGGCACTCGTCTCGCGCCCACGCGAGAACGGCGTCCATGAGCCCACGGCCCTCGCGGCCCGCCGCGCGCGCGATCCGGTGCAGGTAGATGTGCGCCCCTCGCTCGTGCTCCCCCCAGATCGCGGCGTCTTCGTACGCGACCGAGAACACGCCGGCGAGCTCGTCGCCGTCCCTGATGCAGAAGAGGTGTCCGGCCGCGATCTCGTTCAGGATGGCCGAGTCGCTGAACTCCGGCCAGACCGAAGAGCCCTGCTCCCGCTGAATCGCGCGCCCGTCGGCATAGGCCGCGTGGATGGCAGGGAGATCGGCAGGTGCAGCCGGCTCGACGCGCATCAGGACGGGACCTCGACCAGCGACTCGCCCGTCAGCTCACGCCGCAGCGACACACTCCCCCAGTGCGTGCGCGGTGATCCCGATGCGGTCCACCCGCCACGGCGGAGCGCTCGACTGATGAGGGTGTTCAGCATCCCGTGCCCGAACAGGACGACCGACTCGATGGAGCGACGGAACGTACTCGTCACGAGATGCGGAATCCGGCTGACACGCGCCCTGAGTTCCGCATCGGGCGGTCGAGCCGGGTCGAGGGGGGCGTCGTGGTATGCCGCGACCCACCGCGCAAAGTCACAGCCCCGGACTCTCGTACCATGATCGCACAGCGGGATTCCGTGGCGAATGAGCAATATCTCGATCATGACCGAACGCGGCCTCCCGTGGCACTATGCCGCGTGGTTCATCCTTCGGGGAGAGCGGGCCACTACGGCGCGCCAACCTTCACGCCCGGGGGGAGGCGCCAGTCCGCGGCATCGCGATCCCGGTTGCGCTGTGAGAATTCCCAGAGATGCCCCTCGAGGTCTCGCGCCCGGTAGATCCGCCCGCCCCAGAACCCGTCCTCGAGCGCGGAAAGGACGTCGACCCCGGCCGCGGTCGCGCGCTGGAAGTGCTCGTCGACGTCATCGACGTAGACCTTGAGCGCCACACTCGCGCCGACTCCATCCGGACTCCGGAGATCGTGACCGCCCGTCGTGGTCAGGTGGATGAGTACATCGCTGAGCTCCATCCACGCCTGGCACCCGCCGGGCCAGGAGAGCCGTGCCTCCGACCGCTCGCGAAATCCGAAGGCGCGGTTCAGCCATCGTACGGCGTCCGGGACGTCCCGGTACGCGAGCGAAGGGACGAGTCCCGGCGCCTTCCACAATTCGGTGCTTCCCATGATTCACCTCTCGCGCAGCCGGTGTTTCCCCGGAGTCATCCCGCGCTGGTCGCACGCGCTCAAATCGACGTGGCGGCGCCGACACCGCAAGCCTCGCCGGTCTTCCCGCAGTTTGCGCCGGCCGTGCAGCCCGCCTGCGCGGGTTCCGGGGATCTACCCGGCGTTGGCGCGGCGCTGTTGCTCGCGGCGCTCGCGGGGAGCGGTGCTCCGTGCTTGGCGTGTCAACCGGCCCGCGCGACTACGCCGTCGGGAAGTCGCGACAGGGTGATGTTGAGGAGCCGCCCGTAGCCCTGGATCGTGTCGTGCACGACGATCCGCTCCGCTCCGCTCGCTACCCGGAGCCGCCTCGGGAACCCGCCGAATCGCACCGCGGTGACCTCCTCCCATGCGATCCGGCGCGTGCGCCGGCCGGGACACTCGAGCTCCAGCGCCGCATCGCTCACCCGTACCACGGCCCGGCTCCCACGCGCGAGCCACCACGACAGCGCCGTACCGGCAACCCAGATCAGGACGATGCCGATCGACTCCCACCACGACAGGCTCGCTGAGAAGAAGATCGCGCGGCCGAGGAGCTGGTCCGAGGCGTAGTCGAGGACGAGGAAGGTCCCGAGAACGAGCCAGAGTCGGGTGCCCCAGCGCATGGTGCGCGCCTGGCTCTCCGAGCACGCAAAGCTCTCCAGCGGGCGGCGCAGGGGAACGCGAGGCGCCGCGATTCCCAGGTCGTGCACGGCATGCGCCCGCATCTCGGAGTTCTCGAGGCGCACCAGGACTTCGTCCCGCGCCGCGGGCTCCAGGGAGGCGAGCGTGTCCCGAAGGCGTGCGCCGCGCCGCTCGTTGAAGGCGGTGGCGACGAGTCCGATCGCGCCGAGGCCGGAGAATGCCGCCGCCGTGCCGGCGGCACCGAATGTCCCTTCGACGAGTTGGACTGCGCTGACGGCGACGATGATGAAGATCAACTGCGGTAACGACATGGACTGCGGGACCTGCGGGCGGCCGGGTATGGGACTGGGACAGCGAGCCTCTTGGCGGGGCCCGGCCGGGACAGCACTCCCTTCACGTTTCCGGAACCCGTCGCTGGGTACCGGGACGACTCAGTCGATAGTCGCGTTACGCGATCGGCTTGGCGTGGGCGGCTGTAGGAGCGGACCCAGCCGTGCGGCCATTGCCCCACGCCACGCTCACGCCCGGTCCCGGGCGGGGCCCGTCAGCCCGCGCGCAGTCAGGTGCGCGGACGCCGTCTGGACGGTGTAATCCGGCCGTCGCCACGCCCCATCAGTTCAGGAAAGCAGGCTGCCATCTCCTCCAGGCACACTCAGGTACACATGCGCGAGGTCTTCCGGCGTGAATCGCGATACCCGGGAGGATCGTCCCGGTTCGTCTGACGAGCATCCCATGGATGGGTACGCCCAACGCGCGCAGTTGTGCCGCGAGCGAAGTATCACCATGGCGGCGTGGCCGTTTTCCTCGATCGCTCGTCGGCTCCAACCCACGTTAGGCGGCGCCGGTGCGGAGCGCGCGATCGGCGTTGGGGGGGTGAGGAACGTCTCTCGCCTCGTCCGGTACGTACGCGAGTACGGCCTCGATCTCGCTAGGGCGTGATGTTCTGGTTCAGGCGGAAGAAGTTCGTCGGATCGTACTTCCGCTTGAGGGCACGCAGCCGTTCGTACTTCGCCTCCCCGTAGGCCGCCCGGACTCGGTCCTGCCCCTCCTCCCCGAGAAAGTTCACGTAGACACGGCCCGTGGAATGCGGACGCACCGCCTCCCACAGCTCACGGGTCCACGCGATGCACGCGGACGCACGAGCGGGCTCGGACCAGACGCCGTCGATGTTCACCGCATGGGCCGCCCGCCGGTCCTCGAAGGCCGATCCATCCGGATCCTGTCGGCCGACGGCGCCGCCCAGGTGGAAGATGATCGTGTAGGACTCCGGCGTCGCGACCCCCCAGGCCCGCTCGGCGAGCGTGTCGATGAGGCCATCGCTGAATGCTGGCACATACTCCGATTTCCAGTAGTAGTTGAGCCCGTGAGGCGCGGTGGGATCGAAGAGCGCCTGGTGTGCGACGTACGGCGTCGGCCGGATCAGGTCCACGAGCGGCTCGCCGAACCGCCGCAACGGGGCAACCACTCGCTCGCCCTCCTCTACCGAGCCCGCGTAGCACGCGCCGATGACCACGACCGGTTGCCCGTGCACCCATGGAGGAAGGAAGGGGGCGGGCGGCGCCATCCTCAGGACCACGATGGTCGTCAGCTCGTCGGGCGCGGTCCCGATGAAGTCGCGGTAGAAGCCCAGGACCTCGCGCGCCTTCGCGGCAGGATGGAGCATCACGCCGGCCAGCACGATCGGTCCGACGGGGTGCAGACGATACTCGAAGGACGTGACCACGCCGAAGTTGCCGCCGCCACCGCGAAGCCCCCAGAAGAGGTCGGCGTGCTCCTCGGCGCTGGCGCGAAGGAAGCCGCCGTCGGCGGTGACCACATCGGCCGACAGGACGTTGTCGGCGGCCAGTCCGTGACGGCGCATCAGCCACCCGAGGCCCCCGCCGAGCGTGAGACCCGCGATGCCGGTGTGGCTGATGATCCCGCCGGGCGCGGCGAGCCCGAAGGCCTGGGTTTCGTGGTCGAACTCCCCCCACAGGAGTCCCGCCTGCGCTCGCGCCGTTCGAGCGGCGGGATCGACCCAGCGGCCCTTCATCGGAGAGAGATCGATGACGACCCCGTCATCGCAGACGGCCGTGCCGGCGACGTTGTGGCCGCCGCCTCGCAACGCGACGACGAGATCATGCTCTCGCGCGAACCGGACAGCGGCCTGGACATCGGCAACGTCAGAGCAGCGCGCGATGAGCGCGGGACAGCGATCGATCGCGCCGTTCCAGATGCGGCGGGCGGCGTCATACGGTGGATCGCCGCGACGGATCAGCTCACCCCGGAAATGCCGCGCCAGGTCGGCGAGGGTGGCATCATCGAGCACGGCTTCGCGGCCGCGCTCGGGCTGGAACACGTTTGTCACGGCCATAGCGCACCTCCTTCGTCACTGGCAGGATGGCGCCGCCGGCCCGGAGAAGGAAAGCACAAAAAATGGACTTGCGGCGTCTCCCCGCCGCACGCTACGCTCAGCCCACGATGAAGGGGTATGGCCAGTTCTGCCCGGTCGCCAAGGCGGCGGAAATCTTCGCCGAGCGGTGGACCCCGCTCGTGCTTCGGGAGCTCGTCTGCGGGAGCCACCGCTTCAGCGATCTCCACCGTGGCGTGCCGCTCATGTCGCGCACCCTCCTCGCCCAGCGGCTGCAGCAGCTCGAGAACGCCGGGATCGTGCGGAGCGTGGCGAGGACGAAGGGGCGTGGGCGCGAGTACTCCCTAACGCCTGCCGGCGAGGAGTTTCGCCCGCTCATCGAGGGGCTCGGCGAATGGGGCCAACGATGGGCCCGGACCCGGATCGACACGGACGACCTCGACCCAGGGCTCCTGATGTGGGACATCCACCGGCGGCTGCATGTCGAGCGTTTCCCCGACCGGCGCGTGGTGGTGCGGTTCGACTTCCGTGGCGTGTCGAGAGTCGCCCGGTCCTCCAGGACCTTCTGGCTGATCCTCGAGCGGCCGAACGTGGACGTCTGCCTGAAGGACCCGGGCTTCGAGGTGGACCTGGTCGTCGATGCGGATCTCGCCGCGCTGACGAAGGTCTGGATGGGTGACGTGCGGCTCGACGACATGCGCCGCGCGGGTCTTATTCGCCTGGTTGGCTTCCGGGAGCTCGTCCGGGCGTTCCCCGCGTGGCTCGCGCTCAGTGAGTTTGCCGGGATCGAGCGACCACGCGCGGTCACGGCCCTGGTGTCACCGCGGCGGCAATGATCGTGCGTCTCGTCGGTCCTGGTTACTGGTACGACCGCAACGTTGGTTGGTTATCGTTCCTCCCGTTGTGGTCCGTGGGCCAGGCGCGCGCGGAGATCACAACCACGTTCGTCCGGCTGACGCCGCAGCTCCGCGGCGAGGCGCCCAGGCAGGACCGTCGTCGAGCAGGGGTGTCGGCCGCCTCGTCCGCTGCAGAGTATCGTTAGGTGGGCACAAGGGCTGATCGGCGGGAGACGCTCCGCGCCAGGACGGTCGGCGGCCTGGCCACAGACACGGCCTCCCTACGTGCCCCGAGCTCGCGCCTCACTGCGGCGTTTGAGCCCGGCCGCTTCCTGTGCAAGGTACTGCTTGTTGAGGCCCCGCATCATCCAGCCGATGACCCGCCCCAGGAAGCCGGCAAACGTCACGGAGAGCGTCACCCGGGAGCGGTGTCCCGCTTCCATCGGGTCTGCCCAGTGATTCGCTTCGACGCTTGCGCCGGGAGAGCGGCTGACGAGCCGAAACCCTCGACCCGGTTCGAGCGCGGTGACCGTCCACTCGGCGGGCGGCACCTTCGGCTGCACGATTCGGAGGCGGGCGCCGAGCGCCAGTGGCGCGCCGGCGTCACCGAGGCGCTCGACCCGTGTCACCGTCGGCGTCCACTCAGGCCAGCGCTCGACCTCGCTCAGAACAGCAAACACCACTTCGGGAGGAGCGTCGACCTCTGTTGTGATGCTGAACTGCATTCGTCGTCTCCTGGACAGGGTCCGCGTGCGCGCTCCATAGCCTACGATGCTTGGCCCCACATCTTGGACAGCTGCTTCGTAACCTGTTTGCATATGGCCATGATGGCCTTGCAGTCCGTCAACTGCTCAGCGCGGGCTCTGGAAGTCAGGTACGCATCGACGCTCGCGTCCGTGGCTGTGGTCTTGGTCTCGGCCATCGGTGGTTACTGATTGGCGGGGAGAACAGGGCTGGTGGTGCGTGCGACGCCTAACGACCTGCATTTCAGCTGCCGGGGCCGCTGCGGCGCAGAGCAGCGCGGCCCCCGGGCAGACTGCAAGTGCCGGTTGGGCCGCTTCGGGACGTGGTTCGTTCCTGCGGGACCTCGGCGCGCCGAAACCCTGGCATTGGCCGCTCGTACGGGTATGCCATACATACCCGTTGGCCAGGAGCAGTTTGCATGGATCGAGTCACGTTCGCAACGTCGTCGGGTATCGCGTGGCTGGCCCTCGCGGTTCACTTTGCCGCCGGGTTGGTGAGCATCGTCGCGGGAACCATCGCGCTCTCGGTTGCCAAGGGCGGGCGGCTGCATAAGCGGAGCGGTTTGGTCTTCACCTGGGCGATGGTCGTCCTCGGCCTCACGGCGGCGGGAATCGGCACGTACGAAAACAGACCGAGCCAGGTCTTCGCCGGGCTCCTCGTTGCTTACCTGGTCTGCACGGCGATCACGACGGTCAAGCCATTGCCAGGAATCGGTCAACGCGTCAACGTCGTGCTGATGGTCCTGGCATTCGCCTACGCCATAGCGAGCCTGTACGGGGGCGTGACCGAATGGCTGGACCCTGCGGTGCAAGTGGTTGGCCGCCCTCGTGTCGTGCCGCCACTGGTTATCGGCACGGTCATTCTGCTCGCGGCGATCGGCGACCTGCGCGCGATTCGCGCGGGCGGTTTGCGCGGATCGCGACGACTGGCGCGGCATCTGTGGCGGATGTGCTTCGGGCTCTTCATCGCGACGGGCTCGTTCTTCCTGGGGCAGATGAGGTTCATCCCCGAGCCCGTGCGTATCGTGCCACTGCTCCTCGTGCTCGCGTTCGCGCCGATCGTGTTCCTCTTCTATTGGATGTGGCGCGTGCGGGTGCGCGGCCGCTTGAGCGGCATCGTCGTCGCCGCCATCCCACCGCATTAGGACGCGTCCCCTGACGCCGAGCAAGGAGAATCCGTTGAAGCGCGAGACCGTCCTGATTGTCCTTTCGCTGCTGAATGCCCTCTTGTTCGGGTTGCACCTGACGGGTGATATCATCTTCGGGATCGAAGAGGGCGGACGCGAGATTCTCGTTGGCGTGCTGATTTTCGCTGTCTACGTGTACGGAGCGGTCGGGCTCCCCGACCGGTTGGCCGGCTACATCATTCTCCTGCTTGGCGGACTCGCTTCGGCCGCGCTGCCGGTCGTGCACACGATGGGCAGGCCCCTCGGCGAGCGATTCGCTCAGCTGCCGGGCGGGTTCTTCTTCATCTGGACGCTGCTCACGATGGGCGCGACGGGGCTCGTCGCCTTCGTCCTGTCCGCGCAGGCCATCTGGAGCCTCCGGCAGCGCCGGCGTGCTTCCGCGTAATGTCGCTGCTCGCCTCATCGGCGAACACATTCAAGCGGGCAACCTCTGTTTCTTTCGCTTCAGTCGGCAAGCGCTCCAGGCGGCCGGGGTTGAATGCGATAGAGGGCAACGATGGCCATCTGGACCTCCGCCCTCAAAGGTTGTTCCGGCGTCGACGGCAAGATGCCGCTCTGGAGAGGGACATCAGATCCGAGCCGTCAATGGACACGGATCTGCCGGATCATACCGTGCTCGATGTGCGACCGTCCGTCCGGGGCGGTGGCCATGCAGACCAGCGCGTACTCACCGGGGCTCAGGTGTGCCTCGAAAAAAGATTCCATCCCCGGCGCGATTGCCGCGATGCCCCCGGCTCCTGTCCCAAGGCTCTCCAGCGAAGGTGGCGGCTCTCCGGCCGGGTCGGCTCGCCGCGCGCGCTCCGGATTCAACGCGGTCACCAGGTCCACAACCGTCTTTCCCGGAGCGAGTTTCATCATGACCAGGTCGTGCGGCTCCATACCCGCGTTCTCGACACGGATCGTGTGCCGCCCAGCCGGGACCAGAGAATCGACGGCGAACGAAAAATCCATGAGACGGACCACCATGCTCGCCTCGGGCCCTGCGGCGCGGTCGGCCACAACACCGTCCGCAGCCCTTACCAGAAAAGGCTTGAACTCTCCCTTGGAGAAGTGCGGGATCCCGCCGTTGTCCTCGACGGGGCAGATCCACACGTAGCTCCCGGGCTCGAGGTACTGCGTCACGCTCGAGGAATCGCCGGGCAACGCGCCACCCGGGCCGCCGAAGCGCGTCACCCAGTTCGGCCGTGGCCCGGAGGTGCGGATCGCCTCGGCGTAAGCGTCCACCAGCTCCTGCACCGTCCTTCCGGGGTCCAGTCGCACGATGTGTCCGTAGTGGACCTCCTGCCCGCGATTGGCCAGGCGGAAGTTCGTCCATCCGGCAGGCAGCGTATCCGGGGCCTGGAAAGCGTACTCGGTGGCGGAGAGGAAGACCACGTTCGGGGCGGCGGTCATGTTCTGGTCAGGCGCTCTCTCCCCGGTCGCACAAGCCGACAGGGCGGCGACGAATGCAATCCAGCGGCGTGCGGGCGGCAGTTGCTTCACGGTAGGGATCTCTCTCACTGAGAAACAGGCGGCATGACGGATAGGTGTCAGCTGCAGCGGATCAGACAACTTCGCGCGGTGGACGCGAGCAAAGCGAGCGCCTCCGCGCGTCCCTTGGCCCGCTGCCGGCTGCGAACCCGGTCAGGCCGCCACTTTTCTGAAGCCGGTTCTCAGCGAGCAATCCCAGGTTCGATCAACCGGGGTTCCAACACATGGACCCGGAGGTCGCCATCCGGCTGCTCGACCACGGTATACATGAGCGGGCTGCTGCACATCGGGGCGACTCTCGAGGGATACCGGTGCGACGCGAGCAATCGCCCAGATCCCAGATCAATGACTTCGATCATGGTATCGAAGGTCTTCTCCTGCCACTCGGGTGTTACCCGCATGCCCATTCCTGGACGCCATGCAGGATCCGCTACGGCCGTGTATGTCCAGAGCCTGCCGTTGTCGTCCTCCCACGCATGGAGCAGCAGCGGAGGTGGCGGCACCCTGACGTATACGTCCTCCGAGAACACGCTCGGTGAGGGAAACCACTTGGCCTTCCTGATCACGGCGAGGTCCAGGCTGTCCGGGCCGGACCAGCGGCGAAGTTCATAGGACCATATGCTCGCCGTCCAGAATCGACCGCGCGGTGCTCTGGCCACCAGCCAGTTCTCGAGGTCGAGAGCACTGTCTGGTTGTAGCGGCGCACCGAACGACATCACCTCGCGCCCCTCGCGGTCGAATCCGTGAAACAATCGGTCGTTTCGAGACTTCGGCAGACGGAAGAGCAACAACCGGTCATCCGGAAGGAGGGTGAAACTCCGATAGCGGTCGCGAGTCGGGAAGACGCGAGCGTACGTCCCGGCAGCCGATACGACCTGGATGCGGGAGTTGGCGTCATCGAGCACGTACAGCGAGTCACCGCTTGCCACGGCAACCCGCAGCGGCGAGCGGAACTCACCCGGTCCGGCGCCCTTCCGGCCAATCGTGCGAACCGGCTTGCCCGTGGCACTGTAGACGTTGAGGAAGCCCCCGCCGGCGACGCCGCTGAGGACGTACTCACCGGTGGCAAGCCTGCCAACCATGCATTCGCGGCCAGCCGCGTTGGGCAGTACGCTGGTAGTGTCCGTGGAGTCGCCAAGCGTCACGATGTGCGCGAGCTCTATGCGGCACTCGCCACAGTCGGGATCACCCGCGACTGTCAGATGTCGCTCGTCGCGGCGCTGGCTGTCGGTACAGCTCACCATCGAGCACAGTACCAGACCTGTGAGCGTCGACACTCTGCAAAGCGGCGTATGCATCCTGGCGTCGAGAGCCTGAAGGGCGGCCTATCGCGAGTCGCCGAATGGATCTGCGCGAGACGTCATTGTGCACATTGGTCAGGATCTCCACGTGAATGCAGCGCAGTCGCTCGACTGCGTGTTCGAGCAACAGGAACTTGGCTTCAGTGTTGATGTCCGTCCGCCGGCCACGGGGCACCGATCCACGGGGAGCCGATCTCCAGGCGCCTCTCCTCGGCCGACGCGCAGCAAACGGGTGCCACCAACTACATGACCTCACCCGCGCTCGATACGAGCGAACGGCAGGCTCGTACCCGCGGCCTGCTCTCGCAGCGTCGCTGCGATCCCCGAGCGAACACGTTCGGGCGTGAGATTCCATTCGCGCCCGGCCTCGACCATCCTGTCGACGTCATCAAGGCTCACTGGTTCGAGCCGTACAAAGCGACCCTCGAGGATCATGCGCTCAACC